>NZ_CP040272.1:3856875-4183750 GCF_013393905.1 Nostoc sp. C052 | reverse complement strand
CGACGATAATCTGCGATCGCACAATTCCAGTCGCCCCAAAGATGGTAAGTCTTGCCGCGTTCAGCCCAGATATGACCTTCTAGTTGACCGAAAAGCAGTGCTACCTCAAAATCCTCAATTGCCTCCTCGTATTGCCCCAAATCGCGCCAGGTAATGCCTCGGTTAATCCAAGCTCGGACATGGCGCGGATTCAAATTAATCGCTTGATCGTAGTCAGCAAGTGCTGTTGCTAATTCTCCACAAGTCGCGTAGTAATTTGCCCGGTTATTATAAGCACTAGCCAAATAGGGATCGAGTTTAAGGGCGGTGTCATAGTCGTAAAGCGCTTTTTGTCTTTCGCCACTTTGAAAATAAATCAGCCCCCGATTGTTGTAATCAACGGCATTGCGTGGGTGGCGGCAGATTAGTTGGGTTAAAAGTGCGATCGCTTCGGTATAATCTCCTTGTTGAGCCAATCTCAAAGCACAAGAGCGTAAGTCGCTATCCCCAAAAATCGATTCGGTGCGATCGCTCCTCCCCTGGTCTTGAAGTTTGTTTGTAGTATCTAAAACATACTTATATTGCTTACTTTGCTGGTTATCGTCAGCTAAAAATGAGTGAATATTCATCTTTACCTACATTAAAGCCCTGCTTTTTGAAATAAAAGTCTAGTTTTTTACTGCTAGTGGTTTTACCACTGTGTCTATTCTTAAGGTATTTATGGTTACTTGGAAGCCATCTCAAGACTGAACTTAACTACTCACACCAGTAGAAATCTATGCCCTAAATAAACAATTGCTCCTCAAACCTAATTATGGATACTCGATCCCGAAGGTGAATTCCAGAAACAGCAGACGTGAATCTCAAAGACTAGGGGACTTCCAAATAAAAAAATATTCAATTAACTCTTGTGGGGTGGGCGACACGAGAGCCATATTATGGACTGGGCGCTCATGTTGCCCACCCCACAATATTGGATAATTTATTTCTCGGAGTTCCCTAATCAAGTAGTGAGAGCGACAAATTGGTAGAATGCCAACAAGCCGTTCGTTAAAGAGGGGACTGGGGACTGGAGACTGGAGACTGCAAAGAATTCACTACCCCCTCTCTCTCCATGCCTAATCCCTAATTCCTAATCCCCAATCCATAATCCCCATATTCAATTTTTTTGAGAAATTTCCTGATGACAACCGCAACTTTTTATTCCAATGCCCCTGATTTAGCAACCGATGATTATATTGTCATCGGCTTGGCAACCTGCTTCGTCAAAGAAGATGGAGAAGTTTATCAAATCGAAGTTATAGAACCAATACCTTCTGCGGCTTTAGAAGCGCTGTTAAAGGGCATTCCTACCTCCTATAAGCTGGCTTATGCCACAACTTTGGGAGCTGTGCTGGATGGCGATTCACAACTGCTGCCAGATGGCTTCCCAGAGTCGGCTCAGTTTGGAGAGGAATTTGTACCACGGGCATTTGCAGCAGCTCGTACCTACAAGCGTCGTGAATCTGCAAAATCTTTAATTCCCTTAGGTACAAACTACACTGATTTTAAGTATTCTATTGAGCGCAAGCGGGTATTAAACGCTGCTAGAGTTGTCACCAAAGAAGACAACGTTAAACAGCATTCTCACACTCACAAAGTTCTTTAAGTAATTATGGTAAAACTTTACGGCGGTGTTCGGAGTCGAGCGTCAATTGTTCACTGGTATTTAGAAGAATTAGGAATTCCTTACGAATTCATCAAGCTTGATATGCAGGCGGGTGAACATCTCAAGCCTGAATATTTGGCAATTAACCCATTTGGTAAAGTTCCAGCTATTGTTGATGGGGATTTTCAGCTTTGGGAATCTGGGGCAATTTTGCTGTATCTTGCCGATAAGTACAGTAAAACTCCACTTTCACACCAAGAACGCGCTGTATTTTCCCAATGGGTGTTGTTTGCTAATGCTACCCTTGGCCCAGGGATTTTTGTAGAAGCAAGTCGGGAGCGCGAAATGCCCCGCTTGTTGACTCCATTAAATGAAATTTTCAGTAATCAAGTTTTTTTGCTTGGCAATGAGTTCACTGTTGCGGATGTGGCAGTGGGGTCTATTTTGAATTATATTCCCATGATGCTAAAGCTAGACCTCAGCCCTTACCCAGCCGTGTTGAACTATATCAAGCAGTTATCTGAGCGTCCGGCATTTCAAAGAAGTATTGGCGGACGGGCTTAAAGTAATTCGTAATTCGTAATTGAATTTTTAACTACGAATTACGAATCTTTTAACGATAATTTGTAAATTGCAAAGCAACTGGGTAGTCTTCTTGTTTTAGTCGCTGCATGACAACTTGCAAGTCATCTTTAGATTTAGCAGAAACCCGCACGGCATCACCTTGGATTGAAGCTTGTACCTTTTTGAATTCGTCGCGAATCAATTTGGAAATTTGTTTGGCAATTTCCTGACTGATGCCTTTTTTGAGTTTAATTTCTTGACGCACGCGATTACCACTGGCTGATTCAACCTTGCCAAAATCAAAGATTTTCTGGGAGAGGTTACGCTTGGCGGCTTTTTCTCGCAGAATGGTGTGTACAGAATCTAAGGTAAACTCGCTGTCAGTGCTAACGTTAATACTTTCTTCGACTAACTCGACAGTAGTTTCAGTGTCTTTGAGGTCGTAACGACCTTTGATGTCTCGTATAACTTGATCGACAGCGTTAACTAACTCTTGTCGGTCAAAGTCGCTCACAATGTCAAAGGAAAAAGTAGAAGCCATAAAACATTTTGGATTTTAGATTTTGGATTTTGGAATTGGGCATAAAACATTAATAATAATTCCCATGCCCAATGCCCGATGCCCAATGCCCCACTTAATTAGTAGCTTGGATGATCTCAAAAAGATGAGAATGGCAGAGCTAGAGATGCCAATGGCAAAAATGAGCGAGCCTCTTTCAGAGGAGCTACGCTAACGCAAAAGGGGTATATTCAAAATATAAAAAATCGAATATAGCAAACGGGCCACTAAAAAGGCGATCGCAGCTACTTGGGCTGTAAAAGAATTTACACCAGTTACATAAGCCATCAATGCGGCAGCGGCAAATATCATAAAGGCTTCAAAGGTGTTCTGATGTGCCCAAGTAGCACATTGGGCATAAGGTGGCAATTTATCAAACAGAGCGCGAGGAGTAGAAAGCATTTCAGACCCAATACGCACACGGGCATAAGCTACTGGCAAAAATGGCACATAAATGAGACAGGCAGCAGCCGCGATCATGTACAAAAAAATTATCATTACTTATTAGTCATTGGTTATTAGTCATCAGTCATCAGTCATTAGTCATTAGTCAAATACAAATGACAAAAGACAAATGACAAATGACTAATCAAAGTAGAAAAGCGTCACCACTTTTCTTTGTTCTTCTGCATCCTGACAAGTTTGTAGCAGGGTGCGACTGTCGTGAAACGCAAAACAGATTAGTTGCTGGCAACGGGAGACAATTTCCTTGTTGCACAAATAACTAGCTTCCGCCAGAGACAGATTATCATTACTGGGATTTTCGACTAGATGCATTACCTGTTCTAGTTGCTGGCGCGATTCCAAAGGCTGGCGTTCCAGGCTTTGGGGTAGAATCACTGTCAACAAATTTGCATCAGCCCGGGTTGCTCCCTTGATGGCCGCGGAATTTGTCCCTGTAGCACCAGAAGTAATGATTCGATTACCCGATAAAACTAGGGCATAAGTCATCATTTCAATAAGATTCTGATGCGTTATCGGGACGTGACGAGAACCTAGCAAAGCAATTCTTTTAGAACCTGTTTGCTGGATTGTTGCCAATTCTTGGGCTAATGTATCGAGGTTAATAAGGTCTGTTGATTGGCTCAAAGATGGAGATAATCAGACTAAACGACCCAGATATTTTACCAAACAGCGTGTAGATGCGAGGAAAACTTAAGTTAGACATTGCGCCTAATTTTCGATTCTTTGGTTCAGTAACTCCATTACTTGGTAACACCAGGCTAGCCAATGTGTTTCATAACTAATGCCATTTAGGAGAGTTAAATACTGAAATTTGCCTGATTCTGGCAGTTCTTGCGGATTCTGAAAGTAATGCTGTTCTAGGTTATGGTACGTAGACAATTTTTTCTAATGGGCTTTTTGGGGATCAATTGCCGTTAAATCTATTTTCTCCTAGTTCCATTGACTTCTATAGCCATCACTAATAAGACCCTACTGAATTCTTACTTCAGTAGCTTCAAATCATCCGAGATTCGATCCCGGATGATTTACTCCTTCTGCCTCCTGCCTCTTGCCTCCTTCAATACACTCATGAATCTAAGACAATGCCGCTGCGGGAGTTAAACCTAGTTTGGATAACAAGCGGTCAATATCAAAATGCTCGGACATCAACTGACGAATATACTGAACCTTAATCGGCTCGTGGACACGGACTTGACCAAAAGTGCGGTCAACAATTCCGACAGTTGTGAGGGTGTCTAAGTCAACAGACAAAATGGGTATTTCTAGTTCTTCAGCGCGACTGAGAATGAACGGTGGGGGTGGTAGTTGTCCTGTGAGAATTAAACATTGGGTAGAAGTTTCTAAAGCCGCTTGCTGAATTTCCACGCGATCGCCTCCTGTCACCACTGCCATATTCCGGCGTTTGCGGAAATATTTCACAGCGGAGTTGACATTCATCGCTCCAATTGCCAGACTTTCTACCAATAAATCCATGCGATCGTTACGACAGAGAACATCAGCCTTTAACTGCTTGACTAGTTCGCCAACACTCACACTGCGGAGCAAATCGCTGTTTGGCAACGTTGCTAGCACCGGAATCCCTTGCTGTTCCAAAAATGGGCGCAAGAGAGTGTCAACCGCTTCTAGTTGGGTGACAGGGATATCATTGATCACAACTCCAATTAAGCGATCGCCTACACGCTGTTTTGCAGCCAATAGGGACTCAACCGAAAGCAACGATTTATAGCGGCTTACTAACAGCACAGCAGCATCCAATACTTCAGCCATTTGCAGCAAAGACAAGTCAAACAAATTGCCTTCGGACAAATCACCAGGCCCTTCCAGTAATACCAAATCTCCTTGAGATTTATGTAAATATTGCTGTATTAGGGACTGCTGATAATCGGTTTTGTCTTCCCCTCGCAAGCGCTTTTGCACATTTGGTTCATCCAAAGCCAGCATTGTAGGTGCAACGCGGTTTTCCGGCAAATTGAGGCTAAGAGCGATGAACTGGACATCTTCTTCAATTACGGTTCCACTAGACGAATTAAAACACGTACCGAGTGGTTTACCGTAGGTAATATCCAGACCTTTTTGCTGTAGCTGATGAGACAAACCCAGAACAGTTGCAGATTTACCGCTGTAAGTCTCGGTCGATCCAATCAGCAAATATTTAGGGGATTTTGGCACACATGCACTCCTAATTTCAAAAGTCAGAAGAACCCAGCTAGGTGTTTCCTAATTCTAGTTCCTTCTGGCAAAAGCCTCTCGCTCTCACTAATTAAGGTTTCCCAGAATTACCTTTTGATTGAACAAGCAGGAGTGGGAAATGGGGAGTAGTAAGCTGTTGTGATTATAGTTTGCACATTGAGGCGGCAGGTGTGCAGGGAGCAAGGGAGAGGATTTACAGGTTTTGCCTAATCATGCTTATGATGCAATTTGCAGGCGCAACAGCTTAGTCTGTCAATAAATAATTGATGGATAAATTCCCTGTAGAGACGGCGATTTATCGCGTCTCTCTAACGGCGATTTATGCCACAAGTTGTAAAGAGCGCACTCGCGGCATAATTTCTTGGGCAAAGCGTGTCATTTCCGGGGCAAAGGGATTGAATTGCAGCATGAAAGTCTCGATTCCAGCATCAACAAAATCTGCAACTCGTTTAGCCACAGTGTCGTAGCTACCAACTAGACCGGCTGCTGTACCACCATTGCCGCCAACAGCAGGATTTTTAGCAAAGAGTTGAAACATCACGGCTTCTGGATCGACTCCTTTAGCAACACTTAATTTCAAGTGTTCTTCTTGCTTCTGGAGTGCCATAAGTCGCTCAAGTTCTGCTTGGGCTTCGGCATCAGTGGGACGAGCAATTACAAAGGCTGATAGACCAAAGCGCACTGGTTTGGGTAGGGTTCTCGGTCTACTTAAAACTTGTTTAATTACCTTGCGGACATCCTCAATGGGTTGACCATTGATGAAGTAGATATCTCCCTGTTCTGCAACTAGTATTTGCGCCGGATCGGATGCCCCACCAAGGTAGATAGGAGGGTGCGGTTGGGCAATGGGAGTGGGTCGGAAACTCAAATCCTCTATTTTGAAGTATTCGCCTTGGAAGTTAACCCTCTTGCCACTCCAGAGAGACTTAACAACCCGCAGCCACTCACCCGAATAGCGGTAACGCTCATCGTGGGGCGGGAAGGGAATATTAGTCCGTTCCATCTCTGGGCGGAACCAAGCACTGATTAAATTTATGGCAAAACGTCCACCACTGATACCATCAATGCCCAGCGCCATTTTCGCCAAAACTGCTGGATGGAACAGCAGAGGCTTAATAGCAGCGATGATCTCAATTCGTTCTGTGGCTTCAGCCAAGGCCGCAGATGCCGTCCAGGTTTCTAGCTGCTCCAGTTCCAGACTGCGGGGGTTAGCGATATGCTGTGCTACCAAAGTGCTGGCATATCCCAAACGCTCTGCTTCTAAAATAAGCGATCGCGTGCGCTCATAACTCGCATCCACAGGTTCTTCCGGTGTATTGAGAGGGCCAAAATTACCTCCAACAGGTGCCCAAATTCCATAACGTGGTTCTGTCATAATTACCTCCTAGTAAAATAAATAAGTTAGTTACAAATGCCGATCCAACTATTAACTAGTTCTGGGAGTCTAAATCACTATTACGAATTATTTAATTGAGTCCTAAAGAATCCTTTAAAGTATTGCCCGTATATTCTTTGCGGAATAACCCACGTTTTTGTAATTCTGGTATCACTAAATCGACAAACTCATCAAAAGAACCGGGAAGATAAGCAGGTGAAATCACAAAACCATCCCCAGCTTCTTCACGAAATAGGGCTTCTAGTTTGTCAGTAATTTGAATGGGAGTCCCAACTAATTGCGGTACAGCTAGACTTCTGCCATAAATTTTGCCTAACTCTTTCAGTGTTATAGTTTTATCTAAACTCAGTCTTTGAAGCACAGATAACAGTTTTTGATAATCTTGAGCTTCAACTTTTTCTACAGATTCATCTAAAGAATATTGCGATAAATCAACATTTAAATGATTGGACATAGTTAATAAACCAGCCATCGGATGCACTAATTCGTTGTGAAAAACTTGCTTTTCTTTGGCAATAGTTTCTGTCTCACCGACAAAAGGCATCACCGCAGGTAGAATTTTACAGGTATCTGGGTTACGCCCATATTTAGCCATACGGGTTTTAATATCTTGGTAGTAAGATTTCATGAGTGTGGGATTGGGACTAATTTCAAAAATTAATTCCGCCCATTTGGCAGCAAACTCTCTACCTTTATTAGAAGCACCGGCTTGAATAATCACCGGACGGCCTTGGGGAGAACGAGGCACTGTCAACGGCCCCCGTGACTTTAACCATTTCCCTACATGATGGACATAATTCACCTTTGAGGGGTCAGCAAAGATGCCGTTTTCTTTATCTAGAACTAATGCCCCTTCTTCCCAGCTACCCCAAAGTTTGGAGGCAACTTCGAGAAATTCATCGGCGCGATCGTAGCGGAGATCGTGTTCTAGATGCTCATCGAAGCCAAAATTACCTGCTTCGCTAGCCCTACTGGATGTCACCACATTCCAAGCAGCTCGTCCCCGGCTAATGTGGTCGAGGGTGGCAAATCCCCGCGCCAAATCGTAGGGTTGATAGTAAGTAGTAGAACGGGTAATACCAATACCAATATGCTTGGTAACAACTGCCATCGCAGTTGCCAGCACTAGTGGATCTAGCCTGAGTGCCCCTTGAGCGCCATATTTCAGACTCTCGACAAAACTACCGCCGTATGTATCGGGCATCGTTAAAGAGTCAGCAAAAAACACCAAATCAAACTTGCCACGTTCCAGAACACGGGCAATATTCTGATAATATTCAGGTTCGAGAAAGCCTAACTCAGTTCTGGGGTGACGCCAAACGGCATGAGAGTGAACAACTTGTGAAGCAAGTAAGAAACCTGCTAGATGTATTTGTCTCATCTTGAAAGCTCCTGTCTTTTTTCCAACGTTTTTCTGACATAACTGGCTTCACCCTTGTGCTGGTAGCTCTAACATATAAATGAGACTCAATAGGTGAGCATTGGGATTAATTAACCTCTTAAAACCACAGTAATTTGATAGGCTAACCGTAGTTTATTGCTGAGTACGAACATCTCACAGATAGCGAGAAAAAGCAAGATGCGACAATGAAAATTACGCGCAATTAAGGCGGAAAGCTTCTCTTCGGCAAGATCGAGTTTTAAAAAACTGTAATTTTTAGCGAGGAAAATCTCAATGATTATCGATCCCTCCCAGAACGACCCACGAAATACCTATCAATTACTTGTTGGTTCAGTGGTTCCTCGACCGATCGCTTGGGTGTCAACGATCGCTAGCGATGGTACGCCTAATGTCGCGCCTTTCAGTTTTTTTATGGGTGTGACAGCTAACCCACCGACTCTAGCCATTTCCACAGGTCTACGGCACGGTGTTAAAAAAGATACTTTATTGAATGTAGAGCAATCGGGTGAACTGGTAGTCAACATAGTTGTTGAAGAATTGGGGGAACAGATGAACGCCACCAGTGGCGACTTTCCGCCAGATGTAGACGAATTTCAAGTAGCGGGACTAACTCCTGCTCCCTCAAAACTGGTGCGTCCGCCACGAGTTGCGGAATCACCCATTAATATTGAATGTGTGCTGAAGCAAGTAGTTTATGTAGGGAATGAAGGTAGCCAATCGGGATTAATTATTGCTGAGGCTGTGCTGTGGCATATTCGGGATGATTTACTGACACCACAAAATACAATCGATGCGGCAAAATTGCACGCGATCGGTCGTCTTTCGGGTAATTGGTACACCCGCACCCAGGATTTGTATGAAATTACTCGCCCAACTTAAAAAGTAATCATATCGTGTCCGGTTAAAGACTTATCATTAAGACGGCAGGGGAGCAGGGAGCAGGGGGAAAGAGGGTTTCCTGGTTTTTGCACAGATGCGGGAATTACAACTAATTAGGCGGACATGATATCAAGTGGCGTTAGAGGCTTTGCCAAAGCCAACATCCTGATATATGTTGAGTTGCGCTCCGCTCCACCCAATCTACGTCTAATGGGCTATTAGCTTGCCATACCACTACTAGCGTGTCAAGACTAAATGTGTGCATTAAGAAAAAAGCAGAAAACATTGATTTATCTCAATTTTCTCAAAAATCTATTGCAACATTTTAGCCTTGACACGCTACCACAGTAATTTTCTTTTCACTTTATAAATGGTCGATGAGTACTTTCCTCAAAAGCCCAATACCTGCATTGATTTTTCAAGTACTTCTTTGGGTCGAAATGGTTTAGTTAGATATAAGTCTGCACCAACTTCAATTCCTTTTTGTTTATCAAATTCCTGTCCTTTAGCTGTCAATATCACAATGTAGACATCAGTCATTTGTAGGTCGTGTTTAACAATGTGACAGACTTGCAGACCGTTCATTTTAGGCATCATCACATCAAGAAAAACTAGATTTGGTTTTTCAGTTTTAATAGTTTCGAGAGCTTCTTCTCCATTTCTAGCAGTGAGAAGTTCAACACCCTCGTCTTCTAATGCTTCTAGGGCTTGTTCCATCAAAATCAAGATATTGGGTTCATCATCAACAATTAGAATTTTCTGGGTCATAAGGATTGGGGATTGGGATTGGGGATTGGTGACTAGGGATTGGGTATTGGGTATTGGGCATTGGGCATGGGTTATTCTCCTCATCTCCCTTCCTATTCCCGATTCCCCAAATTACTGTTCAGACAGCATAATAAAAAATACATTTTCCAGATCCTTCTCAAAGCGTAGAGTTTTCACCAAATCGGCTTCTTGAGAGAAGATAGAATCGATGATAATCATGTCGGGTTTGGCTGACAGGGCTTTATTGATGCATTCTTGGGGATTGGAGGCTTCAATTACGCTGTATCCCTGAGCTTGTAATACATCTGATAGGGTTTTTAAGGCTGATGCACTTTTATCTACAACTAATACCTTTTTACTAGAAGTGCCCTGGTAAAGCAATGAGCCAATTTCGTTGAGGAGTTTCGCTGTGTCAATGGGCTTGGTGAGATAGCGATCTATGCCAATGTGATAGCCCCGTTCTTTGTTTTCAATAATTGACAGAATAATGATTGGAATATCTGCGGTCTGGGGATCATTTTTGAGAACGGCCGCCACATCAAAGCCGTTGATTTGGGGCATCATTACATCTAAAAGAATCAGATCGGGACGGGCTGTTTTGATTTGATGAATTGCATCCACACCGTCCTTTCCTTCCCGGACGTTGTAGCCTTCGTTTTCCAGTTGTTGACGAAGCAGTTCTCGAATGTTAGCGTCATCATCCACAACTAAAATGGTTTTACGGTTTTCGTTCAGCACAGTTTTTGTGGTAATGACGTGTTCTTTGAGTTGTTTGACTAGCGTATCCAGATTCAGATTAGTAGTGGTTTTTTGATCGCTGGCGTAGGTAGGAATGATGAACGAGAATGTACTGCCGTGACCTGCTTCACTCTCAACCCAGATTCTACCGCCGTGATGATCGACGATTTGTTTACAGATGGGCAATCCTAAACCAGTGCCTTTGGGTTTATCGGTAAGGGTATCGCCAACTTGGCGGAATTTCTCGAACACTTTCGGCTGATCTTCAGGTGCAATACCAATACCTGTATCGATGACGCTGATACAAACACCATCGTTTCCTTGTTTGACGCGGCAGGTGACACAACCAGACTCGGTAAACTTAACGGCATTGGAAATCAGGTTGATTAAAACTTGCAGCAGCCGGTTGCGATCGCCTAATATCTGAGGCAATCCAGGTTCAATCTCGCTGACCAACTGCAAGCCATTGGTTTGAAACAACGAGGCTGTGGAATTGGTGGCCCACTCGAGTAATTCGCTGGGATCAATGGGCTGCATCTGCCATTCCACCTTACCTGCTTCCATCTTAGCGATGTCTAGAACATCGTTAATTAAAGACGTGAGTCGTTCTGCTTCCGACACAATAATATTGAGATTATCACCCACCCGCTTGATGGTTTTCTGAAGCTTGCGGTCTTCAGTTGGAAGTATTGGGAACACATCAGTTTCTAGCTTTTCTTTAATGATCGACGCAAAACCCAGAACGGAAGTCAGTGGCGTTCGCAGCTCGTGGGAAACCGTGGAGATGAAATCAGTCTTCATCTTGTCAATCTCCTTTTCTGCGGTCACATCCCGAATCAGTAGCGCCGAACCGAAGCAGGCAGCGGGTTCTCGCTCTGTCGTCTTTTTGAAAATGGCGGTCGCCACTGCCTGACCAATGCGTTCCTTGGTCAGTTCGACTTCGGCAGAAAACACCTCTTTGGGATGAGACTGAGTTTGTGCAACTAGTTGTGCTAAACCAGATATCGGCAGTTCTCGATAGTGACAGTTGAGGTCACTAGCTGTCAATTCATACATGGCTAAAAAGGCAGGATTGAAGTGGGTAATTTGTCCTGCGGTGTCTACCACTAACAAACCATCCGCTAAGTTATCTAAAATGGCATTTAATCCCTGTGTTTCTGCTAAGGTATTTTGCAGGGCAGCCGTCCGCTCTAAAACTCTGGCTTCCAGTTCTTGATTCAGTTGGCGCAGAGCGATTTCTGCCTGTTTACGAGCAGTAATATCGGTATTAATTTCCAGCGTCGCACAGGGTTGACCGGATGCATCTAGTTGCATTGTCCAGCGGCTCTGGACAATAATATATCTACCATCACGGGTGAGGTGTTGTAGTTCGCCTTCCCAAGTGCCCTGCTGTAAACACTCTATCTGGATTTCCTCTAGCGGTTTTGGAAAAATTGTGTGTAGCAAGTCGTGAGTGACGGCTTGGTTTTTCACTTCTTCGTAGTTCCAGCCGTAGAGCCGTTCTGCACCCTGACTCCAATGAGTGATTTTGTCGGCGAAGTCGCGCACAATTACCGCATCGCTGGAATGATTTAACATATTCATCAACCGTTGATTTTCCGCTTCTGCTAGCTTGCGATCGTGAATATCGGTGCAAGTGCCAATCCACTCTCGAACGCTGCCGTCTGCTTCTAAAATGGGGGTACCACAGATAGAAAAGTGGCGGTAGCTGCCGTCTTTGCCACGTAACCGATATTCAGTTTGAAACAGAGTCCGATTCGCCACAGCATTACTCCAGGCAAGGGCTGTGTTGGTACGGTCATCGGGGTAAATCGGATCGAGCCAGCCCAAACCCTGGATTTCATCTGTACTCTGACCTGTGTACACTAACCAGGTAGACATTTCATTGCTCACCGCCAGTCCTTCAGGGGTAGTCACCCAGACAATTTGTGAACTGGCAGTCACTAAAGAGCGAAACCGTTCTTCGCTCCGTTGCAGAGTTTGTTCTGCTAGCTTGCGATCGTGAATATCGGTGCAAGTGCCAATCCACTCGCGGATGCTGCCGTCTGCTTCTAAAACCGGAACTCCATTACCAAAAAAGTAGCGATAAGTACCGTCTTTGGCACGAATTCGGTATTCAATTTGATAAAGACTCCGGTTCGCTACAGCAGCACTCCAAACTTCGGCACTGCGGGGACGGTCATCGGGATGCATGACATCTAACCATCCCCAGCCCATCATTTCGGCTGCACTTTGACCTGTATATGCCTCCCAGCCGACTATTTCAGCATTGACCATTCCTTCCGCTGATGCCGTCCAGACCATTTGGGAAGTGGCAGTTACTAAAGAGCGATACCGTTGTTCGAGATACTGCTTTTCGGCTTCTGCTAGTTTGCGATCATGAATGTCAGTGCAGGTACCAATCCACTCCCGAACGCTGCCGTCTTCTTCGAGAACGGGGGCACCCCAGACCCAAAAGTAGCGATAGTTGCCATCCTTGCCACGAATTCGGTATTCAACTTGATACATCCTCTGGTTTGCCACAGCAGCATTCCAGACTTCTCCGGTGTAGGTGCGATCGTCAGGATGAACGGCATCAATCCAGCCCCCATTTTCCGCTTCAGCTAGACTTTGACCTGTATAAGCTATCCAGCTTGCAAGTTCAAAACAAATTCCTTCTGGTGTGCTTACCCAAACAATTTGTGCGGTAGCTGTCACCAGAGAGCGGTATCGCGCTTCACTCTGTTTCAGAATTTGTTCAGTATGTTGGCGTTCTTGCTGGGCGTGTCGAAGGTCGCTGATGTCCTCCACACTACACCAAATTAGTTGCTCTCCATTCTTCTCAATCGTCAGTCCAGAGATTCTAACCGGAACCAGATGCCCGTCTTTGTGGATTAACTCCTTTCCATAGGGGCCGTAGCGACCAGTTTTTTCTAGGTTCTCTGGGCTAAGTCGGTCAACAACAGTATAGCTTTCAGGGTTAATCTGGCGATCATTGCATAGATTCAGAGTTTCTGGAACAGTGCGCCCCAAAATAGCAGCATAGGCAGGATTAATGTTAATTAGCGTCCCATCTGTTCGGCATAGTACTAGCCCAATCGGACATTGTTCAAATAGCTGACTGTTATATTCATCAAATTGCTTAAACATAGTTAAGGTTTCTTTAGTGACGTATTTCGGTAGGGTTAGAACAACAGAACCAAGACAGCAAAGTGGCGTAAAGCTTTAACGAAATTGGGTGGCGTTGAAACATCTGGTAAATTTCATCGGGCGATGCACCTTCCACATCTGGATTGTGCTGTGAGAGTCGCTGGATCAGTTGAGTATGGCGGATCAACAAATCTGTCGGTTTCAGTATTGGAGTTGTTGATGGAATGAAGCCATCGTTATCAGCAGTGGGGGATAATTCCGTTGTGGAAGTTGGCGAGGTAGAGGTGCTATTCTGTTCTTCAGTAGCGTCTGACAACAGACAATTTATCGGAATCTGAATCCAAAATTCTGTCCCTTCACCCGGTTTAGAACGACACTTGAGCATTCCCCCATGTCTGTCTACAACAATTTGATAACTGATTGCCATGCCTAACCCAGTTCCCTTACCAATATCTTTTGTGGTGAAGAAGGGATCGTAAATACGGCGAATTACTTCCTCTTTCATACCTGGGCCATTGTCGGCAATGCGAACCACAATCCACTGGTGGTCAATGGCTTTGGTACGAATAGTGATTTGGGGATTGGGGACTGGGGACTGGGGAAGGTGGGGCCCCCTCTGGGGATAAGGGGTAATGGGAATTGGGGACTGGGGACTACTTTTGACTTCCCAATTTTCCATACTTTCTTCCAAAGCATCAATGGCATTTGCCAAGATGTTCATAAACACTTGATTCAACTGTCCGGGATAGCATTCAATGAAGGGAAGTTTTGCATAGTCTTTAATAATTTCAATTGCCGGACGACGAACATCTGCTTTCAGGCGATGGTGGAGAATCATTAGTGTGCCGTCGATGCCATCGTGGATGTTGACGGCTTTCATTTCAGCTTCGTCATGGCGGGAGAAGTTTTTCAGGGATTGGACAATTTCGACGATGCGACTTGTGCCCAGTTTCATTGAATCTAGGAGTTTGGGGAGATCCTGCATGATAAATTCCAGGTCTATATTGTCTAACTCTGATTCCAGTTCTGGAGGAGCAACAGGTAGGACTTTTTGATACTTTGCCAACAGGTGTAACAAGTCTTGGGCATATTCGGCAACATACTTTAAATTGCCGTAAATAAAGTTAACCGGGTTGTTGATTTCGTGGGCAACTCCAGCAATAAGTTGCCCTAAACTGGACATTTTTTCGCTTTGGATTAACTGAGTTTGGGCTAATTGCAACTCATGGAGAGCTTGCTGAAGTTTCTGTGTTTGGGCTTTTGCCTGGAGGGCTGCTTGAGTGCTTTGCTCGTAAAGCACAGCTTTGTCAATAGCGATCGCTGTTTGAGAGGCAAAGATACTCACAAGTTTCAGGTGTTCTGCCTTGTAGGAGTCGGTTTTTTGGGTGCCAATGGCGATCGCTCCCAGTACCCGCTCTTTGGCTCGCAACGGGACACAAATCATCGCACTAACGTTTTTTTGCCCATCTAATCGCGGATCGGCTTGCACATCATTGACCAGTTCTGCTCGGTTAGATTGCACAATATTGCCAATAATTCCCTTCCCTGGTTCCGGCTGGCTGTGGTCAAAAAACACTCCAAATTCAGCAATGATTTCAAAGGCAGTTGCATCTGGACTCAGTAGCAGAATCATCCCCGCCGAAGATTCAATTAATTGACTTAATTCCTGAAGCACGAGTTGGCCAATTTGTCGCGTATCTAAACTTGTTGTGAGTTGAGTCGAGATATCATCAAATAAATCAATTTCTTGGTATCGCTCCAGCAATTCTTTGGCAAGTACTTTCTTCTCAGCTTCCTGCTTTGCTAAAAACGAGAGCAAAGTCGCAAGTAGAGTTGCCTGTTCTCCCCCAACAACCCAACCGATGATTTCTCCTGACACCTCGATTGGATATCGGTTTTCGGCAGTTTGCTCCCCAATGCTAATTAGTTTCGTGCCGTCTACCAGTTCAATATCAACGGCGATGTTGAACTGGTAAACCAAGTTATGAAGGAGAGATGGCAACTCTTTTTTGTTGAGAATCTTTCTGAGGCTAACTGCGGGCATGAAACACCTCATCAAGAGCAGGTTGCAAATTTTCGGTAATCAAGGGAACTGGACCCCCAATACTTTTCGGATAAACCCAACAATCTCTCTTTTGATCTGGGGAAAGGTTAAAGGGGAAGGGGTAAGGGTTTGAATTTACCTTTACCCCTTCCCCTTTCTCCCTTAACCGAAAAGTATTGACTGGACCCCTTCCGATAACCAAACTACGCCTAGCATCTCCACAAAAGAGAGAAATCGTCATAAAAATCTAGGGATATAATAATTTACTAATTAAGGCTAGTTTTCCCAAAAACATTAGCGATATAACAGTGAAGTTGAGCGGTAGCAAATACCTTTAAACTCACTGTTCAGAAGCATTCTGAACAAAGATTCAGTTCTTAAAGCATTAATTGCAGGTAGCAAATACCTTTAAACTCACTGTCAGAAGCATTCTGAAGCCCTTGTAACTCGCTTACTGTTTGATAAAATATCGAAAACCTATAAGTAAATACTCTATAATTAGAGAAAAGCATAGAGTTAAATCTATAGTTAATTAATATCTCTTATTGCTACTACTTGGAAATTGGGGATTAGCTTTTTTGAGTATGTAGGTGAGCGGATTTGTGAGAGTTGAATAATCTCATCTAGCGTATAAAAAGAAGCTGCGATCGCAGCTTCTTTTTGTACTTTTAAAAAGTATTTAGATAAGCAATAGTTTCAGTTAGATCCGAGAGTCGCGAAAACGAAGTCTGAGCAATCGTAGCCAGCGTAGCCACATTTGTGCTGGTTGTTCAAAGAACGTAAAAATATCACCAAAACCTAAGTTAGTTTTGTGATGATGTAACCAGTGCCTCTCAGGAGTAGTAATAAATAGAATTTGGCATAAAATATTTATCGGCTTTGAAGTTTGCCAACCCAGTACACTTATGTGTCTCCACCATACATGAAACTGACCAAGCAGTAATCCAGAAATCACGCCAATGGGAGAGAAAGACCACAAGACTACTGCTATGAGTACATAAGGCAAAGCTCCCAAGATACCATCTAAAAGAACCTGGGGATTAAAAGTTAAAATAGCGTAGTGGCGGAAGTCCTTCTTCCAGGAGTGGTGCGTTTTTAAATGAAGGCTACCAAAAACATGCTCGGGTACGTGGTAAACGAATGTAGATAGAAAATCCCCAAAAAACAGTAATAACCAAGCAACAGCAATAGCCTCAAGCATTTGTACTCCTCAAGAATAGTTAAGAAAACTCCACAGAAAATATGCAAATGTCATGCTGTGGGCGTAGACACCTAGTTTTCTGCTATGCAAGCATCATCTGTGCGTCTTGTATGTCTACGCTCCAGTTAATTTGGCTCAGAGTATATGTAATTGGAGCAGTTGCAGTTTCATGAATCTCCAATCTTTAATGCAGTAAACAGCAACTTGTAAAAACCTCCAATTTGATTGCTAGCTTTGGGTTAATGGCAGCAATACATCTAATACCCGATAGGAATACAGTGTTTTGCTATAGTTACTACACAATCTTCTTACCTAAGGCATACAGCATAAGCAAAGGTTTAGTTAAAGTTAGTACAAATTTAGGTTAAGGCTTTCTTCAAAATTGTTAATTCTAGATTGATTGCAATTAAGCTTTAAGGATGAATCTAATTAGAATGATATAAATAGCTATAATGTCACCATAATCTGAGTTATTAAGGTGACTAAAACGAGTTTAAAATTAAATTTATAGATGGTAATATTTGAAGCACTTAATTTAAATTTTATAAACAAATGGCATTAATTTAATAATGTTTAAATCTCTACTTTTAATGATAGATGACGTTATAAATACGGAGAATTTTAGAAATTATCTCTTTTGCGAAGTGCATTTGAATTCCCTTACCCTTGTTTTGAACATCGGCGACTTTGTGATTGCCAACAAACAGGTAAACCAGCAACGGATGTCAATACTTTTCGGATAAACCCAACAATCTCTATTTTGATCTGGGGAAAGGTTAAAGGGGAAGGGGTAAGGGTTTGAATTGACCTTTACCCCTTCCCCTTTCTCCCAAAACCCGAAAAGTATTGCAACGGATGTGATTCGAGAACTCATTCGAGCTTTGCCACTGACGAAATCAAAGCATATTTGTGAGCCATATCACTTTGGTTCATTCTTAAGATATAAGCATGAGAATTTGATTGAATCGGAGATGTTAAATTAAGAAGTGGTAATTTTTTGTGATAATTCAGAGGCACGTAAAAATTTAGCGAAGGTGTGCTACGCTCGCCGTCAACGATCGCAGCACGCCGAAAACAAGATGGTATGATAACAATGATTGAGTTGCACAGTGAGGAGTGAATAACTTTTCAGACAAGGCTGTGAAAATTCAGGTCAAGGCAAGGCTTGAATTAGTTCCCGAATCACATCTATTGCTGATTTACCTGTTTGTTCACAATACTTTTCAAGATTTTGGGCTTCATCTGATGGCAAGTTCAAGGTAATTCGCTTCAGCGCCCTTTTTTTATTAGAGGTTGGCAAATGGGGAAATTTAAGTGCAGTAGCTTTATTCATTGATTGATTAGGCTAGATATATACAAACTTTCCTTACCAAGATTGCCAATTACAAACTGTCTTTACCAGTGAAAATCGGGATTTTGACATTGAACTTAAGCTTTACGCCTCAAATATCTTACTTAAAATCAAAGGTATTAAATAGCTACCGCTACACGTATTAAAGGAGGCAGGACGCAGAAGGAGTAAATCACTATATAGGATTTACCTCCTACTGAGAAAGCTATCACCGAAACAGCACACTCATGTCTGAGAGCAACTGCATTCGGTATGGAAAAACAAATGCACATTTATTTCGAGGTGCGTAGAGTATATTTAATGCGTCCTTACTTCAATCCCCTAGATTTATCTATGGAGTTAATCAGCACTCAGCATTCCTGAACTCATATCTACAGCACCCTATTAGATTAGATAATTCCTTTTAATTAAAAGTGATTACGCGAACAGTGAGTTAATACATGACTTTAAAAAATTGGAGACGTAAGCGTGGCGTTGCACTTACTACTAAGGGGTTACAAAAAATTAAGGACGCAAAGCATCAGTCAGAAGCAAAAGAAAATTTTGGAAACAGGTATACTCTAGAAGAGATCAGTGTACGCTCTGGGTTATATTCCGCTACCATCTCGAAAGTATTGAATCGGGAAGGAGGAGTTGATAAACAGACTATTGAAAAGCTGTTTTCAGCTTTTCACTTAAAAATAGATAAAAGTGACTATTTAAGCTCAAATACTCGTCTAGATTGGGGAGAAGCCATATTTAACTCAGTTTTTTATGGACGTACAGAAGAACTGACTACGCTAGAAGAATGGATTCTCAATGAACAATGTCAATTGGTGGCACTCTTGGGAATAGGAGGCATTGGGAAAACGGCATTGTCTGTAAAGCTTGCTCAACAGATTCAGGACAACTTTGAGTATGTCATCTGGCGATCGCTACGAGAAGCTCCACCTGTTAAAATTATTCTAGGTAATCTAATCCAATTTCTATCTGACGAGCAGGAAACAGAAGGTAATTTACCAGAAAGCTTTAGCGATCGCGTATCACGAATACTCTATTATCTACAAAATCATCGTTGTTTAGTGATCCTTGATAATGCAGAGTCAATTCTCCGCAGTGGTAGCCGCGCCGGACTTTACCCTGAAGGATATGAGGAATATGGTGAGCTTTTAAGACGCGTCGGAGAAGCAACTCATCAAAGCTGCTTAATGCTCACTAGTCGTGAAAAACCTAAAGAAGTAGCATTGCTAGAAGGACAAGCACTACCTGTTCGCTCCCTACTACTGAGTGGCTTAAAGGTAGCAGAAGGGCAAGAAATCTTAAAACTCAAAGGGCTATCGGCAGCAGAGGATGAATGGAAAGTCATAATTGAACGTTATGCAGGCAATCCATTAGCCCTAAAGATAGTTGCTACAACCATTAAAGATATCTTTGATGGTAACATGACGGACTTTTTGCAGCAAGAGACGGCTGTTTTTGGCGAAATTCGCGATATTTTAGAGCAGCAATTTGAGCGTTTGTCAGATTTAGAAAAGGACATAATGTACTGGCTAGCGATAAATCGGGAGTCAATTACACTGTCAGAATTGCGAGAGGATATTACATCACCAATACCGCAAGCTAAATTACTAGAGGCTGTAGAATCTTTAGGAAGGCGATCGCTAATCGAGAAGACTACGCCTACGCTCACAGAAAAAACTGGATCGCTTTTTACACTCCAGCCTGTGGTCATGGAGTATGTTACTAATCGCTTGATAGAAGAACTATGCAAAGAGATTGTCACTCAGAATATTGATTTATTCAGGCGTCATGCTCTGATGAAGGCAACAGGTAAAGACTATGTGAAAGATACTCAAGTTCGTCTCATCATCAAACCAGTTATAAATGGGCTGATTACTGCTTTAAGAAGCAAAAGAAACATCGAAAATCACTTAACTCAAATTTTAAGAAATTTAAGAGAAACATCGCCACTAGAACCAGGGTATACAGGGGGCAATATTTTCAATCTGCTCTGTCAGATGCAGACCGATCTAAGTAACTATAATTTTTCTAATTTAACTGTTTTACAAGCAGACATGCGGAATGTAAATTTGCACAACGTAAATTTTGCACAGGCAAATTTAGCTAAGTCTGTTTTTGTGGAAACCTTTGGTGGTATTTTTTCAGTAACCTTTAGTCCTAGTGGAAAGCTTTTAGCTACAGGTGATACCAATGGAGAAATTCGCTTGTATGATGTTGTCGATGGTCAACAACTTCTCACTTGTGAAGGTCATACTGGTTGGGTTTGGTCGGTTGCTTTTAGTCACGATGGTCAGATTCTTGCCAGTGGTAGCAACGACCAAACAATAAAAGTGTGGGATACCAGCACTGGTCAGTGTCTTAAAACTTTGCAAGGTCATAACGCTGGAGTTAGATCGGTCGCCTTTAGTGCGGATAGTAGAATATTAGTCAGTGGCAGTGAAGACCAAACAGTAAAGCTATGGGATCTCAACATTCAAAGCTGCCTGCGGACACTGCAAGGTCATACTGGTGGAATTCAGTCAGTCGCCTTTAGCGTAGATAGTCAGTTGCTTGCTTCTAGCAGTGAAGACCAAACCATAAAGGTGTGGGATGTTAGCAGTGGCCAATGCCTGCAAACATTGCAAGAACACACGCGTCGGGTATATTCAATTGCTTTCAGTCCTAATAGTCAGATCATAATCAGTGGTTGTCATGACCAAACAATAAAAGTGTGGGATGTTAGCACTGGCAAATGTCTTCAAACCTTGCAAGAACACACGAATTTAATAAACTCAGTTGCCTTTAGTTCAGATGGTCAAATTTTTGCTAGTGGCAGTGACGATCATACAATAAAGCTGTGGGATATTAGCAGTGGCAAAAGCCTTAAGACTCTACGGGGACATAGTAATCGGATATGGTCAGTAAGCTTTAGTCCAGATGGTAATATTCTTGCTAGTAGCAGTGATGACCACACAGTTAAGCTATGGGATATTAACAGTGGTCGTTGCATTAAAACTTTACAGGGTTATAACAATGGCGTGTGGTCAGTCGCTTTCAATCGGGACGGTAAGATTCTTGTTAGTGGCAGTAATGATCAAACAGTGAAGCTCTGGGATACTACTACTGGTCAGTGTATCAAAACTCTGCGAGGACATAGTAATCGGGTTACGTCAGTTGCATTTAATCCTGATAATCATATTATTGCAAGTGGCAGTGAAGATCAAACTGTAAGATTATGGGATGCGATCGCTGGTAAATGTTTCAAAATTTTGCACGAACATAGTAACAGAATTACATCAGTTGCCTTTAGTCCCGATGGCCATATTCTTGCAAGTGGCAGTGATGACCAAACGGTGAAGTTGTGGGATGTCGGCACTGGTCAATGCCTCAAAACTCTACAGGGTCATAGTGGTAGAATATGGTCTATTTCCTTTAGTCCTAATAGTGGTGTTTTAGCTAGTGGTTGTCATGACCAAACAGTAAAGCTGTGGGATGTTAACACTGGTCAATGCTTCAAAACTTTTGAGGGTCATACTGACTGGGTTTGGGCAGTTGCTTTCGGTCTAAATGGTCGCATAGTTGCTAGTGGTAGTGGAGACCAAACGATCAAGCTGTGGGATGTTAGCACAGGTGAATGTCTTAAAACTTTACAGGGACATACCAACTGCATATACTCAGTTGCCTTTAGTCCAGATGGGGAAATGCTTGCTAGTAGCAGTGGCGATCAAACAGTAAAGCTGTGGGATGTCAGCACAGGTAAATGCCTTAGAACTTTGTTAGGACATACTAGGTGGGTCTGGTCAGTTGTTTCTAGTTACAATGGTCAAATTGTAGCCAGTTGTAGTGAAGATGAGACTATTAAGCTTTGGGATATCAAAACAGCTAAATGCTTGCAAACTCTCAAAAGCGAAAGTCCCTATGAGGGCATGAATATCACTGGTGTATTCGGTTTGACTGAAGCTCAGAAATCTACGCTAAAAATTTTAGGAGCTGTTGAATTATGATTGAAGAAGAATTCAGAAGTCAGAATTCAGGAGCGGAGCCGGAGACGCTCCGCCTCCGGTCAGAATCAAACAAAAGAATTGTAGGTTGGGGAGCCACTGCGTTGCGCGGGTTCCCCGCGTTGTAGCAAGTGGCGTTGGAGGCTTTGCGTAACCCAACATACGTCTCATGCACTATTTTTTTGCTTGCCATGCCACTACATATACTTAGATTTTTTCAGGAATCCGGTTTGATTCCTATATCTATAATCTATATTTTATTGACGAAATTGCACTTAAAGTACCTAATGCCAATAACCCTAATAGAACAGAAGGTTCAGGTACAGACGATTTATTTAGTACTGAAAATGCTAAGTCTCCAATTAGCTTATGAGTAGTTGTTGTTGGATGAATTTGATCCCAGAATAAAAATTGATTTGGAGTACAGGTAACTGGCTTCGTGGAAATATTTATAGGTATCACTGACAAATTTCCAACACAAGAGTCAATCACATTCGTGAATCCGAATTCTGCTGGATGTGCAATGATTCTATTGAATAGAGAATTAACATCAAGAGGAATAATATTTATATCGGGGCTGAGTTGCTGGTTCAAAAAGTTAAGATTGTTGGCCAAGCTGGAGTTATGGGCAGATGTAAAAGTGCTAAATAAGCTGGAAATTTGAGTATTGCCGCCTGTAACTGGAAACTTCTCTAAGCTGGGTAAATTAACCACCATAATATCTCTAGCGCCCACATCAGCTAGCGATTTTACTGCCTTTGATATATTTGTAACTGCCTGGGTAGGGTTAGGAACTGTACCGAAAAAGTAATTAATATAATCATTAGTACCAGCCCAAATAATATAGAGGGCATTTGGGTTGGCAAATTGATTTGCCGACGTAAAGCTGTTGATCTGTTGTTGTAATCCAGGTAAAGTAGCTAGTCCAATGTTTTGATCTCCCGTAGTCGCGCCACCAAAAGCAAAGTTAGTTTTGGGATTGTAACTTAACCCTAAATCAGATGCGAGATATTCTACCCAGACTGGGCCGTTAGAAAAACGTCCATTAAAGTAGGTGGGACTTGGGGGAATAGCTCCATTCGTGGCATTGAAGACATTACCTGTATCAGAGAAGCTGTCCCCGAAGACATAAATATCGCTATAATTTTGTGCCGAGACTTTAAACGGAAACAAGATAGATAAAAAAATTCCTATTGCTAAAATTTGTTTTTGCATTTTTATCTTTTAAAGATGCCTTCTAGGCTTTAATACAATACAGTTCAGATAACCCTAAAACACTTGTAGAGACGGCGATTCATCGCGTCTATAAAAACCAAAATTGTTGCCAGTAGCCCTTAACCCAAGCGTATTGAGCTTTAATAGAGAATTTTAACAAGAAAGAAAGCTCCTATTTTCAGCAGCTTCTACTGTCGAGTCATTTTTATTCAGGGGATCAGAACCCAGTGCTACATTTCCCCAGCGCATCACACTTGCAGAGGCAACACCCACTGCCCCAGAACCATAAATGAGAACCAGATCGTTTTCACGAATCTTGCCCAACTGTGCAGCATGATACAAATTTGCCACAGTGAGTACTGGGCCAATATTTGCGTATTGAGGGTAAAGGTTGATTGTACGCTTTGGGTCAATACCCAGTATGTGCGTGCAAAAGCTTGCTATCCAAGCCGTAGGTGTATTAAAAAGAAAAAAGTCTATTTGTTCGAGGGTTACACCAGCAGCAGCAACAGCACCCTCACAACATTGACGAAGAAACTCTGCTGCTGTTTGACCTAAAGCTTTTGCGCCCTTACCCGTTTGCATACGGATTCGCGGATTTTTTTGCTCGTCTTGTGTGAGTTCAGCAAAGAGAACTTCACACAATGCACCAGTATGAACGGTCTTTGTGCCAAGGATACCCTGATTAGGTTCTAGTGAACCAACAACAAAAGCCCCAGCACCATCACTAGTAAACCACCGGAAGGTATCATCATCGTCAAAAAAGCGGGAGTACGTACATGAAATGACTACTAGCACATTGCGATATTCTCCTGCTTTGACCAAGGCACAGGCAGTTTGAAGAGCAACCGGAGTACTTCCGCAAGTTGCATCAAGATTCCAGGCAGCACCCTGAAAACCTAGTTGGCGGGCAAGGAAGGCGGCATTGCCAAATCCAATTTGTTCCGGCCAGACTGAGGCAACAATTATAAGTTCAACGTCTTCAAGAGAAAGCTTTGCCGCATTGAGGGCATCGATCGCAGCACGATATTCTAGTGTCAGGGAAGATTCACCAGATCCAAGTACCCATCGCTCAGTAGTACCGCGAAAGGGATCTGACAGGTAAGGTAACATCTCCCGATCAAACTCGTTACTGGGGGTAGACTCAGTGAGCGAAAACAATCTTGCAAAGCCTTTTTGTTCAGCTAAAGTAACTAGCTCAGGGTATTTTTCTATGTAATAGTCATTTGTGCGTCTGATACTGGGAAGACTCAAAGCAAGTGAGCGAATACCTACTGAAGAATAAACCATATATGATTAGCTTTTAATAATTTGTCGCGACTTGTGACATTAAACTCTGATTGCGACTTTCGGATGGTGGGATCTGGGTAGGGTCAATGATTACGTCAATCACAAATGGCCCCTTTGCTGCGATCGCTTTTTCTAGTGCTACCTGAACATCAGACTCCCTTTCCACCCGAATACCTTCTGCTCCCATTCCCTGAGCAATTTTGACGAAATCTGCCTGTGGAATCGTTGCATCCGCTTCAAACCCTAGATACACCATTCCCTGTTGGCAGATGTTGTAGCGCCCATCATTGAGTACAATCCAGACAGCAGGAACTTGATATTTTACAGCTGTGTTTACTTCACTGTTCATCAGCATGGCACCATCTCCGACAATAGCAACAGCCTTACCATTCCGCGCTAAAGCAGCACCCACTACGCCTGTGACAAAATGCCCCATAGAACCAAATCCGTTGCTAATTCGATAACGATTTGGTGTGGTAAATCGCAGTAGATGAATTACCCAAGCAAATGAGTTACCTGACTCTGCCATTACTACTGCATCGCTGCCATCAACAATCACTTGTTGAATCATATTCATCAGCAGTTCTGGTCGCACTAAACCGGTCATGCGTGGTTTGATGACATCGCGTTGCAATCGAGGCAGCATTATTGTCCTTGAGCGATCGCTATTTTCTCTGAAGTTCTTCAACAGGTTCTTCAAGAATATTTTCACGTCGGACTGGATAGCGAAAGTCTCGGCAGATGGATATGCAGTTCCCGGTATTTCTGGGTCGATGTCAACATGCAGAAAGCCTTGCCAGGGAATCATTGCCGGATTCCAAAAGGAGGTAAATTCACCAAGGCGTGTTCCTAAAACCAGCACGCGTCTTGGACGTTGCTCCTGCATATACTTTAAAACTGACTGATGTCCACCAAAGCCAGTGACACCAACAAACTGAGGATGGTCTTCGGGAAAGATACCCTTACCTCGTGGTGAACAGATGACAGCAGCCCCCGTTTTCTCGGCAAGTTGGCGAATCTCTTTGGCTGCACCCCTGGCTCCGAAACCGACCCAGATGGCAAAGGGGCCTTCTGAGAGTAAACGGACACATTCTGCGATTGTTTCTTCACTGACTGTGGCGATCGCACGAGAGAGATTTACTCGTGGTAACGAAGTTTTTAAGGAACTTGTCTGGATATTTGTCGGGATACTGAGATGGGCGACGAATCCTCCTGGTTGTGCCAATCCCAGGGCAAGCCTTCGAGAAATCTCTGGAAGTTCATGGCTACATTCGAGAGTCGTCGCGTAATGGAATATTTGCCCTGAAGTAAAAATACCTGCACTGGGCATAGTATATGTACTAGTTTCTTGGATCGCCCAACGTCCCCGCTGTGATGCTGGGGTTGAAGCTGACACGAGAATCACCTTAGCACCCTCCCAACGGGCAGCCAATAAGCCCGTCAAAGTGTTGGTGATCCCCGGCCCTGTAGTCGTGAATACCACAACTGGGCGATCGCTAGCAAAATACGCCTCAATCGCTGCAAAAGCTGCTCCAGCTTCGTGGCGAAAGTGTAGCACCTGCATGGGACTTTGGTGTAAGGCAGCCCATACTGGAGCGATCGCACCTCCCGATACACCAAAGGCATACTTCACGCCCATATCTCCCAGGATTTTTACCACTGCCTCTGCTACCGAAAAAGTTACAGATGGCTTGCTATGAAATAGCAGTTTAGTTGAGTTTAATTGTTCAGTGGTATTCGTTTGTGTATCCTGAGATTTAACATCCATACAAACTATACTTAGGTATAATTTCCTTTGTGAAGTAATATTATCCCACACACTAAACTTAACAATATCAATTTTTTAGATAATGCCTATACAACACTGCTTATGATTGCTCTCTAGCGCAGGTGCTAATGGTTCAAAAGGCAGTCCCGATGTAAACAAGTTTTACAGCCTTGTATGAGAGGGGAATAAGGGAGAAAAGGGGAAGGGGAAAGAAAAAACCTTTACCCTTTACCCTTTACCCTTTACCCAATTCCGAGTTACAAATCCACAAAGCGAGCAGTATTGCCTACCGTTCAATCCCTTGTCAATTCTTAAATTGAGAATTGCTGGACTTTCCCTGAGTTAAAACTGACAGCGCAACAGGTATTAAAGGCTTAGGGATTTTTTATCCCAAACCGAATAGTTTTGCGATCGCAGGCAATAATTTATTAGTCGCTTCAACTAGGGATGCGATCGCAGGTAAACCGGAAAATAGCCCTTTCAACATGATGATTGCATTTTTTGCAGTCTTTTGCTTGGTGGGTTCTTGAGGATTTTTACCTGCTTCTGCTAAAGCTTCTATCTGTAACAATGCATCAGCTTTGTCTGTTTCTGGCAAATCTGAGGACTGTGCAATTACTTCGTGCAACTGCGTCAACAATTCTTTAATGCCGGGTTTTTCGGCATCGGTTGCATCAGGTAACTGATTGAGGGCAATACTCACATTACCGCTGATGGTTCCCAGATTAGCAACGGAACTATTACCAGCGATACCGCTGACATTGCTGCTACCTTGTATATTGATGCCGCTGATATCAGACATGATGGTATCTCCTTCGGTATAAAATTTCGGCTGCTGGAGTGCAGTTGTAATCATATTTTCTAAATTACGAATGCGATCGCTTTTTTCTACCAGCAATAATTGCTGACTCTGCGATAAAGCTTTGAGTTGATTATAATCATCAAAATACTCGGCACTTAGTTGAGATTTATCACTACCTGCGGCAGTTTTGGCTCTGAGCAAGATTTTATCATCGCCGCGTTTCTCCATTGCCACGATTTCTAACTCGGCTTCGGGATGATTTTCGGCGAGTTTTTTGAAAGCGATCGCAACAGCACGGGGGTCAATACCTTGATTATGGTAAAGGTCGAGGGTATCAAAAATTGGCTGAATAAAATCGGTAAAATCCCCGTCTGCAAATACCTCTTGTTTATTATCAGGTTTGCGGAGCGGATCGGGGTCTTCTTTAGTGGGTAAGCGCATAAAGATATATTCACACCTCACCCCATGCAATTTAGTTGTATTTGTAATGCCCCAATCTTCAATGTACGCGCCGGTGAGTGTTGCATCTGTTAAATTTGTGCCGTCTAGTTGCGTTTGCTTGAGCTTTGCTCTTGACAAATCAGCATCTTGCAAGTTGGCTTCACTGAGATCGGTACCAATAAAGCTGGAATCTGCTAGGTTAGCTTTTTTTAAGTTGATACCCCGCAGGTTTTGACGGTCAAAGTTGTTGTCTTGTCCGTGTCTTGTAACTAGCAGTTGACGTATTTGTGAATATTGGAGATAAGTTGAACCAGGACGAACACAGTCAAGCATTTTGGCTTCATGCCAATAGGTACGAGTGAGGATAGAGTTTCGGAAATCTGTACTTTTGAGCGTAGCTTGGGTGAAATCAGCATTGGTTAAATCAGCACCACGAAAACTTGTACCTCCTATTGCAGCAAAAGCGATCGCAAAATTGCGAATTAAGAAGTGCTTTTGATCTCCTTTCATAGCTCGCCAGCTGATGTAGATACTAAATAATGTTCCGGCTCCGGCTCCGGCTCCGGTTATCGCGAAGACTACGGCTCCAGTTCCAGCTACGGCAAAGTGTACGGCGAAGTATACGGCGAAGGTTACAGCTATAGCTACGGCTATGGCTACAGTTATGGCTCCGGCTACGGTTATGGCTCCGGCTACGGTTATGGCTACAGCTACGGTTCCGGCTATAGCTCCAGCTACGGCTCCGGCTCCGGCTCCGGCTCCAGATACGGCTATGGCTCCGGCTCCAGATACGGCTCCAGCTAAGGCTATGGCTCCGGCTCCGGCTCCTAAACCAGCTATTATTCCTTGGCAAATTGTGATGAAGAAAAAGGTAATCAATATGATTAAAGCAACCCAGCCCGCAATCCATTTATTGCTGTCTGAGCTAAATATCAGTAACACTAAGCAACCATTGACAGCCCAGATAAATCCTGACAGTCCCGACAATAATAATGAAACAAAGACTAAGAAAATTGCCCATCGGCGTTGCAGTCCTGCTTTGGTATGACTAAAATTTGTCCCTCTTAGATTAGCATTGATGAAGTTTGCCCCTCGGATGTCGGCATAGCTAAAGTTTGCACCCGCAAGGTCTTGTCTACTTTTGAAGTTGCGTCCTCGGAGATTTTGACCGGAGAAGTCTAAAGCCATGTTCCACTTTACAGAGGTGAGCAAATTTTACTACACGCTCACCCCTGTAAATTCAGGAATGGTTAGATATATTTGTTAGTTGAGGCTAAAAGGTGCAATTTCGAGGATAAAAGGTGCAACTTTGAGGATAAAAGGCGCAACTTCGAGGCTCAGAAGGTCATCGTTGAGCCTCAGAAGGTCAACGATGAGGATAAAAAGCGCAACTTTGAGGATAAAAGGCGCAACTTCGAGGATAAAAGGCGCAACTTCGAGGATAAAAGGCGCAACTTCGAGGTTCAGAAGGTCATCGTTGAGCCTCAGAAGTTCAAAGATGGGGTTCAAAGGGTCATTGTCGAACTACAGCCACAGATTACCATTAGACATCTCCGAAAAAGAACGTAGAGACGTAGCAGTGCTACGTCTCTACAAGGGTTATGGGTAACGCATCTTTAATTTCTGGAGATGTCTAATGGGAACCGCTATATAGGCGCAGATGTCTTTTAGCGATCGCACATCGGTAGTAATTGAGAGTTCACTTCCGTCCTGCCAAGACTTGTTCGGCACTCAAATCCAACTGTGGGAAAGTAAAAGAGATGATGCGTTCTTGTCCTCGGAATGCAACAGCATCATAGAACCCTTCTACTAGGGTGCATATTGTTACTATCTCTTGAATCGGGTCAACAATCCAGTATTCGGGAATTTCCCGAACAGCATACTCAGAACGTTTGCTGCGATAGTCTGTGGTTTGTGTAGATTCGCTGACGACTTCTACCACTAATATGGGGGGAGTTTCGTTGAGTTCGATTACAGCTTCTCGATTAGAAAGTGCTTCCCACTGCTGTGTTGGTAATACTACTACATCAGGAATTCGTGAGGTGTCCCAGCGTCCCTCTTGTGGCGATCGCACTCCGACAGAAAACTTTTGTGCTGTCCAATTCTGGCCAACTTTGGCACTTTCATTATCAAAGCTTCGTTCTAAAAACTTGGAGATGCCACCGTGCTTGCCAGTGCCAAGGCTGATGGGAATTAATTCTCCATCTATCAATTCATATTGGGTATCCGTGCCATCGTTATACTGAAGATACTCTGCAAAAGTAAATTTTTTTGTGGTTGCAGTCATAGCGATGCCTTCTCTACGAGACGCTTTGCGAAGCGTGGGCGTAGCCATCGCAATTCTTATCGATGACTCAATACAGTTATTCTACTTGTATTACAGGAAATAATGAATGATGGAACGTTCAAAATTAATTGCTATTCTTACAGGTGCGATTTCGGTGATTTTAGCGATCGCTTACCTCATCGTAGTCCAACTCCTGGACTACCGCGACATGAAACCCGCCCCCATTAGTCAAGTTGACTCACCACCTGCGATTACTATCTCTCATATCATGTCCGCGTCCGCCTAATTACTTATTAAGGGTATAAGAGTGTATTGGCTCTGGTGTGTTGGACGAGGATTGAAACCTCGTCCAACGTGGTATTACCTTGGGACGGGGCTTTTAAAGAGAGATGCAGCAAGTCAATTCAGTAAGTAGATACTGGTAATCTTCATAAATTCAGTATTTTTCGCTAGGGTAGAAAAAAGCAACTTTTGATAGACTAAGAGCGCATTTTGTATCAGATGTGTTCTCACAGACTTGCGGCTGGATTTCTTGTTTTTGATGAAAAAACACCGACTAAAAAAATTCAACAGCGAGTTTTATCATGATTGCGACACCTGAATTAAGATACTTTAACTGGCTTAAACAAAAATTCCACCGACTTAGTATTCGGCAAAAAATTTTTTGTGGGTATGGACTAGCTTTGGGAATTGCAGTTTTAGGAACAACGGCTGGGTTGGTAATAGGCGATCGCTATTTTCAACAAGCTAGACAACAGATGATCTTGATAGATGAAGAAGGAAGCTTGTTAAGTAGTCTGCAAGGCAAACTGTTGGAAATCCAGATCCACAAACAAGAAATAGTGCCTTTTTTGCAGCAGTCGCAAGCTTTGCAAAGGGGAGTTTCTAATTTTAAAAGCGATCTAGCTGAAACCGAAACGTTGCTTTCTCAAGTGCAGGAATTTAGTCAAACTAATTCACAAAGAGATTTACAAGCTCTCCTCACAAAACATAACAGCCCAATAGCTGAATATTTTGAACAACTCAGGGGGCTGATTCGGAAAATTTTACCATTAAGTTTAGAGCCAGAGGGAGCGATAAAAGCACAGCAATTAATCTCGACATTCAGCCAAAGTCAGGATGCTCTCAAGTTTTATCAGTTTGCCCATGAGTTAGCCGACTTTGCTAAAACACTTCAAGAACGCCAAGAACAGGCTGATCTAGCTCAAAAAAAGGCTGCGTTAATCCAAGCTCAGATTATTATTGGTAGTATGCTGATGTCAGTGGCGATCGCAGCTATCTTAGCTTTTTACACAAGTAAAATCATCGCCTATCCCATCAATGCGGTGACAAATATTGCCCAAAGAGTTACTCAAGAAGCTAATTTTGATTTGCAAGCACCTGTAATTACACAAGATGAAGTAGGGGCTTTAACTAGCTCCCTTAATCAACTTATCCAACAGGTGAAGCACCTTTTAGAAGAACAACAAGCCGAGTCCCAAATTAGACTGATTCAAAGTGAAAAAATGTCTAGTTTAGGACGGATGCTTGCTGGTGTAGCCCACGAAATTAATAATCCGATAAATTTCATTTCTGGCAATCTCGTACATGCAAAAACCTATACTGACGACCTATTAACCTTATTGCAAACATATAAAGCTGAAGTTCCTCACCCTTCCGCAGCAGTGCAAACAATAGCAGAAGAAATTGATTTAGAGTTTTTGGAAGGAGATTTACCAAAACTCTTCAACTCAATGAAAGTTGGCGCTGACCGCACGCGAGAAATTGTGCGGAGTTTGAAAGATTTCTCTCGCTTAGATGATGGTGAAGCACAGTTAGTAGACCTACATGCTTGTTTAGATAGTACACTGTTGATTCTCAATAATCGCCTGAAGAATGGCATTAGCCTAATTCGCAACTATGGAGAGGTTCCAGCGATTCCAGGCTATACAGGTTTGCTTTATCAGGTATTTATGAATCTTCTCAGCAATGCCATTGATGCCTTAGAGGAAAAATTGGCTGAGAATCCCGAATTTTTAGCTGAAATTACTATTATTACAGAAGGCTGTCAGAATGATTTAGCGATCGTGCGAATAGCAGACAACGGCTCTGGTATTTCACGAGAAAATCAGAAAAAGATATTTGAAACATTTTTTACAACCAAACCGCGAGGCATTGGTACCGGTTTGGGGCTAGCGATCGCATATCAGATTGTGGTAGAAAAACATCAGGGTAAAATTACCTGCCAATCTGAGTTAAATCAAGGAACAGAGTTTGCGATCGCTTTGCCCACCGCAAGTATCGCTTTACCGATTTCTCATCCTTGAGCTAGTAGCTTTTGAAATTTTAAGTGTTCTAATCTTTTAGTAGACTCATAAAAGTCAGTGTACATAAAAAACTCCAAACCAGTTTTGACAAGGTTTTTGAGAACAAAGAGAGAAACAAATTTATGGGACTTTTCGATCAAATTCTTGGTGCTGTCACTAATCCCAATCAACAGGGCAGTTTAGGTCAACTGGGAAGTATTATCAATACTGTACAGCAGTTGAGCCAAAGCACAGGTGCAGACCCTTCTACCATCCAATCAGTTTTGTCAATCGTCGGTGGTCAAGTGCGTTCTACACTACAAGACAAACAAGCCACGGATGGTAATGAAGCCGCACAAAATCTAGTCAGTCAATATGCTGGTACTTCTCCCAACCCCGAAGCCGTCGATTCGCTATTTTCTCCTGAAATCCAACAGCAGGTAGCTGAAGTTGCTGCCCAACGGACTGGATTAGATGCTGGTATAGTTCAACAATTGCTGCCTTTAGCCGTACCTTTGGTACTAAATTTTCTCCAATCAGGTGCTAATACCCAGAATCCCCAAGCTGGCGGAAATCCTGTATTGAATTCCTTCTTGGATGCTGATGGCGATGGTGATGTCGATATCGCTGATGCTATCCAAATGGCTAGTCGATACATCAGACAATAACACTTTTCCCCACTCCCCATTCTCCACACATCGACAATTAGTCCTTGCTAGATTCTTAGCTAAGACATAGGCTGGGAATATGAGAAATTTGCAAATATAAATTCAGACAGTCTATGTCTAAATTGTTTGACTGTATTACTGACGAACAGCAAGACTTTATTGCTGCCCAACACATTTTCTTTGTGGGCTCTGCACCTTTGAGTCCTACTGGCCATGTTAACCTCTCTCCTAAAGGTTTGGACTGCTTTCGCATTCTCTCTCCCAACCGAGTAGGTTACTTAGACCTTACAGGCAGTGGTAACGAAACATCAGCCCATTTGCAAGAAAATGGGCGAATAACATTTATGTTTTGTGCCTTTCAAGAACCTCCGTGTATCCTGCGTCTTTACGGTCAAGGAACCACGATTTTACCGAGTTCTCCAGACTGGGACTCGCTGTATTCTCTGTTTTTGCCGATACCTGGAACTCGTCAAATTATCGTCGCTGACATTGAAAAAATCCAGACCTCCTGTGGTTTTGGTATACCACTCTATGAATATCAAGGTCAGCGTCAGACTTTAGTAAACTGGGCTAGTAAAAAAGGCGAAGAGGGAGTTCGAGAATATCAACAGCAGAAAAATCTTGTCAGCATTGACGGTTTAGCAACACCACTGAGTAGATTGCCCTAACTTTGCCTGATGGATTATTTTATTCGTCCACTCACACAAGAAGATGAGCCTTTTCTCTGGCAAATGCTTTACGAAGCAGCCCATCTGGTAGAAGAAGGTAATTTGACAGTGCAAGATGCGAAGAATAATCCTGATTTGGCAAAATATGTGAAAAATTGGGGATGTAAGGATGATAGTGGCTTCGTCGCTATTTTGGAAAGCAGTAATCAGCCAGTAGGAGCCGCATGGCTGCGTTTATTGACAGGTAAAAATAAAGGATATGGCTATGTTGATGATTGCACTCCTGAGTTAGCAATAGCAATTCTTTCTGAATATAGAAATCAAGGCATAGGAACGCAGTTACTCACAAATTTGCTAGCAGTAGCCAAAACATCTTATCCATCAATATCACTTAGTTCCAGAGCAACAAATCCGGCATTTACTTTATATAAACGATTCGGCTTTAAAGTAGTTGATGGAAGTGAGATAATCAATCGAGTTGGCGGAATCTCTCTCAAGATGAAAATTGATTTTTAAACTGAGAATTTATAGTTTGTAGGGTTGACAGAAAATGCGTTGGTGTCAACTTAACGTGAAACGGGCGGTTAGAAACCGCGTCTACACAAACAAAAGCTACCGATCCTGGGTTTCAAAATCTTGATTTGCCTCGTTTTTCCCCATCCTACTGTAATATTTGACTTGATTTTGCATCTCTAATTAAAATATTTTTACTCTTCATCTTCTCGCTATTTGACTTTAATAGTTTAGCTAAATTCACTTATTCATGACGTTTGACAATTTGATGTGAAACTCAAACCCAATAATTACGAATTAGTTAAGCCAATGCCTCCTTTAGCGAATTCTTCAACAGTTTTCTGTGAGAATTCATGAGTTGCGATCGCCTGCAACATTGCCAATGGTAAAGTCAAATGATCTGCCCCGGCTTGCAACGATGCGGCTGCTTCTTCAGGAGATTTGATACTCGCTGCCAAGATTTCCGTATCACTACCTTTGAGGACGCTAGCCATATCCCGCACTAAAGCAATACCGTCACCTAACAACCTAGTGGCGCGATTTACATAAGCGATCGCAATTTTAGCACCTGCTTCCCGCGCTACTGCTGCTTGTGCTGCACTATAAATCGCTGTCACCGAACAGGTAATTTCTGGTGATAGACTCGCCACCACTTCAAACCCTAATGGTGTTGCGGGAATTTTCAAAATTGTTTGTGAACCAATAATCTCGAAAGCTTTTCTACCTTCAGCTAGCATCCCAGCTTTATCTGATGCCATAAGTTGATAGTACAATGGGCCATTTGTCAAGGCAACCAATTTTTTGAGCGTGGTTTCTGGTGGGGTATCGCTTTGAGACAACAGCGTGGGATTTGTGGTAATGCCTTTCACCCATCCCCAAAGTTTAACAACTTCAGCTTCCGATGCGATCGCTGAGTCTAGATATAGTGCCATAATTGCTGATTTCCAATTTACGAGTAGTGGGACTTACAACCATTAGACCTGTTGCAAAAATATGTTTTTGCACTCTTAGGGAAAAGGGTAAAAGTTAAAGGGAAAGGATTTTGAGTTTCTTTACCCTTTTCCCCCGCCCTTTATCCCCATAGGGGATACCACCTTCCCTTTTACCCCAACTTTTGCAATAAGTCCATTGATGGTAGGCTATTCACACAAAAGAGAGCATGATTATGGAAGACAAAATCCTTGAGCGCATTCTCACCACAGCTGACACCCCAGACCTCCTTGATATCCTGACAAATCGGCTGAGTTTGTCAGACTTACAATCTCTCCTGCTTGAGGTCTATCGCCGACGTACCGCCAGCCTCAAGCCCAGCGACCTCTTACAGCAGTATGAACACAACCGCTTTGCCACGCCGTCTCAGGTGAGTCCCCAGCAACTAATGGAATTTGATCGCCTCGCCTATTCCCTGCTGCCGTCAGGGTTTGAGGTGCTGGAACTTTCGCCCGTTTGTCCGCTTGGCACAAACTCGGTCGTGGCGACGGTTAACCAAAACAAGGTACTAACCACCATTCGCAATACCGAAGTGACTGCGGATGCGACGAATGTTTTGGCGCTGGAGTGTGCAAGGCGGCGGCGAGCAATTTCTACCAAAGGTGTACCTGTACATGAGGTAACAAAATTGTGTGCCAGCCATCGCGTGCTACGCACCCAAGGTATGCGTCGTGGCGCGGCAACTTTCCCACATTTCCGTCTGCTGGGTTTGTGTACGGCTGGACGTGACATCGGCTCGTATCACTTTGAGATTGACTCTCTCACAGAACATCTGGAATTCTATTTCCAGCTCTTTGATGCAGCTAATCACGCCGGGTTTGCGATCGCAGACGTGCGTGTTTCGTTGACTGCATTTGATCAAGCTCGTTATAATACACTCCAAACCTCAGTGCTGGAAAAACTCGCTGCAAAATATGCGGGGATTACCTTTGCCTTTGATCAGGAGCGCGAAACTGGCCGTGGTTACTATCATAGTGCTGGATTCCACATCTACGGTTGTGACTCATCAGGAACCGAGTATTTCCTTGTTGATGGTGGGTTTACCGATTGGACACAGCAATTACTGAATAACCAAAAGGAAAGGTTGTTCATTAGTGGAATGGGAAGTGAGCGGTTTGTACACTGCTTTGGATAACGGCTTGACCAGGCTTATCCCATGATCAATTATTTGCGAACACTATCAAAATCATTAGACTTGAGATATTACTAAACCTGATAGAGCAACTAAACTCAAAAGTTAAAGATTTAGAACCAGAAAACCAGAAGTTGCGCTCTGAAAACAACCGTCTCAAGGGAGAAGAAGGCAAGCCAGACATCAAAGCCAACAAAGTCAAAGGGTTTAAGAGCGATCGCTCATCAGAGAAAGAACAATATTTTGACATACCCTTTCAGGGATAATCCTTATTATACAGCAGCCTACACGGAGAACTTAAGATGACATCTCCAGAAACGGTCTTATGGCTACAAGAACGCACCAGTTTAGGGATTCTCTCACCTGAAGTATTAAATGCGATCGCCCAAGTAATTGAAGAACAAGTTGTGAGTGCCGAAACTGACTTAGTTAGCGAAGGCACTCCTCCAGAAGCCCTTTATATTCTCGTGGAAGGTCAACTCGAAAGCAATAGCACTAATCCAGCCTTAGCTTGTGGATTCCTTCCCGGATCAGTGATTGAACTCAAACAATTGCTGCTAGAAGAATTAACTCCATTCACAATTACGACGGTGACAGAATGTCACTTGTGGGTTATACCTGCTGCTAAATTTCGTGCTTTAGTCACCCAATACCCCGAAATTACTCAGGCTTTTTCTCGCCAATTGGTTCAAGAATTAGCTCAAGTAACATCTGCACTGAGCTATGAGCAAGAACGTTCTGTAGCTTTGCGACCCTATTTAGTTACCAAAGCGCAACGGGGAATTGTCGGTACAAGTCGTTATGCTATGCGGCTGCGGGAGCAAATTCGCGAAGCGGCTGCTGACCGCAAATCTGTGGATATTTTCGGAGAACCAGGTTTAGAAAAAGACAATATAGCAGCTCTCATCCACTTTGGTTCGCCAAAACGGCGAGAACCAATTATTAAAGTCAATTGTGGTATTCTCCAAACTAGTGGTGCAGATTTATTCGGTCGCGCTGGCGGTAAAGCAGGATTGTTGGAATGGTTGGGAGAAGGTACTCTCGTTCTCAACAACATCCAAGAATTGCCCGAAGAATTATTAGCTCCGGTGACGCATTTGCTCAAAACTGGGACATATACACCTGCGAGTCGTTCTGGTGAGCCAGCCCCCCAACCTCGCCCCAGTAAAGCCAGAATTCTGATTGTTTCAGAAAAAACTCAGCCAACGATTGAACGTTCTGTTGGTCACATTATTAAAGTCCCACCGCTACGGGTGCGGAAAGCTGATATTCAGGTACAGGTAGAATATTATACTAGTCTCTACACTCGATCTAGAGGCGTTTCTAAACCGCATATCACCCCCGAAGCCTTGCGTCGCCTACAATCTTATGATTTTCCTGGCAATCTCAAGGAATTAAAAAATCTCGTAGAAAGAGCGATCGTGCAAGCTGAGGGTGCGAGTGAATTAACAGAAGAAATTTTCTGGCCAGCCGAAACGAAGAAAAAACGATTTCGATTGAATCTGTTAAATGCCTATCCGCCTTTACGGCGGTTTTTACGTAGTCCTTGGTGGCCCGATCGCATTAACTATGGTTTTACTGCAACGGTTTTTGCAATTATTGTTGCAGTGTTATTTATTGGGCCACAAACCCGCGATCGCAATTTCGTATTAAATCTATTTTGGGCTTGGTGGTGGCCTTTCTTCTTATTTCTCTTTCCCTTTTTAGGTCGTATCTGGTGTTCTGTTTGTCCTTTCATGATTTACGGAGAAATTACCCAAAAGCTCTCCCTCTGGTTGTGGCCTCGAAAACTCAAGCGCTGGCCGAGAGAGCAAGCTGAGAAATGGGGCGGATGGTTCATGTTTGGGTTATTCTCCCTAATTTTCTTATGGGAAGAACTCTGGCATTTAGAAAATACTGCCTACCTTAGCGCTTGTTTGCTGCTGTTGATTACCGCCGGAGCGATGATTTTCTCGGCTCTTTTTGAGCGGCGGTTTTGGTGTCGTTATCTCTGCCCCATCGGCGGGATGAATGGTTTATTTGCCAAACTTTCCATGACAGAACTCCGGGCACAGCAAGGTATTTGTTCTGCCAGTTGCACCACCTATCAGTGCTATAAAGGTGGTCCGCAAAAGGGCGAAGGGCTGGAAACGAATGGATGTCCCTTATACTCTCACCCAGCGCAGCTAGAAGATAACCGAGATTGCGTACTGTGCATGACTTGTCTCAAAGCTTGTCCCCATCGTTCTGTTGAATTCAACTTGCGTCCCCCTGGTATTGAACTGTGGACAACTCATGTACCGCGCACCTATGAAGTAGCATTACTATTTTTGCTGTTGGGTGGAATATATCTGCATCGCTTGCCAGAATTGCTATCTTGGTTGGGGTTACAAGTGGATTTAACTCAGTTTTGGCAGCACTTGGGATTATCGTTGCTAGTGTTAATTATCCCAGCGATTTTTACCTTTGCCGCTTATGGCTTGCTCCAAGTGTTAAATTTTAACCGTAAGCCTCGAAAATTTGTAGAACTTGCTTATGGCTACTTACCATTAGTATTGGGGGGAAACTTGGCTCACTATCTGCGCTTGGGCTTAGGCGAAGGCGGACGGATTTTACCCGTAACTTTTGCTACCCTTGGTATGGGTGGTGAACAATTGCCAATATTGGTTGCTCATCCAGCAGTGATTGCCTTTTTGCAAGGTACAACGATCATTTTCTCCGTGTTAATGACTATATTATTAACGCAAAAAATTGCAAAGCAACCAGTAAAAGCGCTCCTTTGGCAACACCTAGCAGCGATCGCTTTGGGAGCTAGTATGTGGGCAATTATCGTATTTTAAGCTTCACATCCTCTACCAGGCGGTTTCTAATCGCCTGGACTAGGTGCAAAATGTGATTTAAGAACATTCTTCCCTACGAACGTGATAGAAAATACTTATATCATTTATGATTTTTGACTCATAGTATAAGGATTACAGATAATGCACGTTCTAAAAAGATCCATCAAACCAGCAACCTATATATCGTTTCTCCACATTTACCAAACTACTTGGGGAACTGCGGGTGATATTTGTTTAATCCGTGAATCTGTAGCTAATGATAGTACAGCGAAGTTTATCGGGCACAAAATCGAACTAGCAATTCCAAGAGGGTTGGAGCGCGATCGCATCGCCAACTGTCCGATAATCAAAGTTGCAGGCAATGTTGGCGATGGACATCCTAAAGAACACCCCTTGGAATGGGAAGCTTATGAAGGCGTAGATCCAGAACTAGCTCTAGCAGCCCTCAAACCTTGGGGCTTCAAGTTAATTGAACTCTAATGTGGTGATTTGATTATTAATACTTTTGTCGTAAATTCAACAAGTCGTGCCCTTTACCAAGACTGGGGACTGGGGGAATGGCACTAAGAAAAGCTCGAAAGCTCGTGTAGCCTCATTTCCAGCCTCAAGGCAGGGAATGTATTCTCAGAAGCTCTGCCTCTAGTCAAAAAAGAGGAGGCGAAGCCTCCCAGAATGGATTCCCAGCCTAGAGGCTGGGAACTAGTTAGAATTATCATACTTTCATATTTGGTTGTGGGTTTTTCCCATGAGTAGCTGACTTGAAAGAGTCATTTACCATACTCAGCACTCTTCATTATTTGTCTCCGTTGTCCCCCTTGTCTCCCTTGTCCCTCTTTCATGCAAGGCTTTAGAAACTTGTTTCATCGGGACTGCCCCCTGCCTTTCTTCTTATCAAATCGGATTGCCAGCGTATCCTAGCAGGGCAAACAAATACTTACAATAGTTCTTTTTTCAGGAATGCTATCAATTGTAAATTCCCCACCATATAATTTCACAATATGCTGGACAATAGCTAACCCTAAGCCAGAGCCTTGTTGTTCCCATGACTTTCGATTAAATTGTACAAAGGCTCCAATTTTATCAATTTCTTCAATTGTCATCCCTTTACCATTATCAATAACATATAAATTAAATTTATTATCTTCGACTGTACTCTTAACTTGAACTTCGCTACTTGGCAAAGAAAATTTAAAAGAATTCTCAAGTAATTCTTCAATAAGAATACTTAAATTTTCTTCTGGCAGTTGTACTGTAGATTCTTGGATATCTAGAGTTAAATCTTTTTGCCTACAGTTGTCTCTAGCCTTTTTGAGAGCAATTTCACTAATAATTTTCTCCGCGAAACATTTATCTCTTTGTTCTTGGATTTGACGTATTTTTTCAGGATTTTTAGCGATTAATTCTAGATTACTATATAGTAAAAATCTTTTAACTAATTCATTCAAACGATTGGCAGAGGTGTAAATCAATTCTGCAATTTCGACTTCTTCCGAGCCAGGCATGATGCCACAATTTTCCATTAATAACTGTGACATACCAAGAATACCATTTAAAGGAGTATTTAGTTCATGAGGTAATGAATGAGCAATATTCATTCTGAGTTCGTCTAGTTTGGCTTGAGCTTGACGTTCAGTCAAAGCGTGCTTATCAAGACGAGAAGCGATGGCACTGAGTAGTTCTTCAGGAGTAAATGGTTTAGTTAAATAATCATCAGCGCCAAAATCCATCCCTTGGCGAAAATCTGAACGCTCTGCTTTAGCAGTAACAAATATTAAAGGAATATTGGTAGTTGCTTCATTCTGACGCAGAGCAGAAAGCACGCTATAACCGTCTAACTCAGGCATCATAATGTCACAGATAATTAAATCTGGTAATTTTGCTTGAGCAATTTCTAAGCCAATCTTACCGTTTGCAGCTATCAAAGTTTCAAAATCAGAAAGTTGTAAAATTTCCTGAATGTTTACTCTGACCTGGGGTTCATCTTCTATGATTAAAATTGTATTCATCTATGATTATTAAAAATAATATTATTTTGATTGGTCTAGAATTATCTGGAATCTATATAAAGCTTATCTTTTTGAACCAGAAAAATTAACTCTCAATCATACAGGATAATCACATCTAATACCTAAGCAAAAACACTGGAATTTATTATGAAATAATCTACTGTTTACTATGGTTTAACAAATGAAACTTTTGCATAATTTTGGCATTTTCTGGGGTTAATAATGTTTGTAAATTCTTCATTTCATTCAAAAGTAGCATTTCTCTCGCATACTCTTGTTGTAGGATATTCAAGTAGCGATCGCGCTCAATATCTGATCGAGCTTTCTTCAGCATATAGATTGCCATATTGATATTTGAAAGCGGATTACTTAAGTCTTGTAAAAGTTTTTGTAAAACCTCATTGCATATTTCTGCTAAGTATTGACTTTCTTGTAATTTTTGTGATTTTACTTCTATCTGCTGCTTCAGATTGGCATTTTGTTGATGTGCTTGTTCATATTGTTGTTTGATTAAAATTGGTTTTTCTATCCGAGCCAATCTAATCTTAATTGCTTTCAAAAGTTCTTCTGGAGAAAAAGGTTTTGTCAGGTAATCATCGGCTCCTAACTCCATACCTTGGCGTAAGCCATCACGATCTGCTTTTGCAGTTAGAAAAATTACTGGGATAGATTCAGTTAATGGATCTTGGCGTAAGGCTGTCAGTACACCATAACCATCAAGTTCAGGCATCATAATATCACAACATATCAGGTCTGGTTTTTCTGTTTTAGCAAGTCGTAATCCTTCTAAACCATTATTTGCAGTGATAGCATTAAAATCTGACAAACTTAGAATCTGTTGGACATTTTCAGAAATTTGAATTTCATCTTCAATTACTAATATTTTCTCGTTCATTGTTTATTTAAATAGTGATTTTAACTAGGTGATTTTATTATCTGTATAGACACAGTAAATGTAGCAGCTAAAATAGATTTTCCATCTTAACGATTTGGTAAACTATGTGAGATGCCAATAATATACCTTAGTTTATTGTTCCCTAAAATTATTTACTAATAACATATCGAGATGTTTTTCCTGGATGACATTGGTTATAGTTAGTGGCAGTTCTACCCGGAATGTCGTACCGACTCCGACTTGACTAGCAAAGCTAATTCTTCCTCTATGAATATCTATACAATTCTTGACTATTGCCAAGCCTAATCCCGTTCCTGGCGTATTACCAACATTACTAGCTCGGTAAAATGGTTCAAATAAATTCTGCTGCTCCTCCAGTAAAATACCAATACCTTCATCTTTAATTAGAAAAACTACGCTTTGATCTTGAACTAATAGATCAATTTGAACATTACTGCTGTCTGGTGAGTATTTGACAGCATTTGAAAGCAAATTGCTCAGTATTTGTCGCAAAAGTTTCTTGTCTATACAAGCCATAAAGTAATCATCTGTTGATGAATTACCCAAGTGCTGAGGATATAAGGCTAGAGTATGCCTGGGAGAACTGAGTTGAATTTCTTCTACTAAAGAGCGACAGAAATCAACTAAATTAATACAAGTTGGTTCAAATGCTAATTTTCCAGCTTCAGCTTTATTAATTAGCAAAATATCATCTAAAAGTTGAGTAGTGTGTTGAACATAAGTCTGAATACACTGGAGATGTTTCTGCTTTTGTTGTTCATCTAGTTTATGGCTAAAACTTTTTAAGATGCCGGCAGATGAAGTAATTACGGCTAAAGGGGTTCGGAACTCATGGGAAGTCATAGAAATGAAACGAGATTTTAACTCACTGAGTTCTTTTTCTTTTGCTAAAGCCTTACAAATATTTTCTTCAGCTTGTTTGCGTTCGCGTATATCTTTAACCACCCCAATCACATAAATAGGTTTACCAATAGGATCTCGAATTAGAGAAACCGTTAGATTTATCCAAATTGGAGCGCCATTTTTATGTAAATAGCGCTTCTCTATGGAAAATGTTTCTACCTTTCCTGCTATTAATTGTTGCAACTTATTTAGATGGGCTTGTATATCTTCTGGATGTGTTATATCTCTAAAGTTTTTATTCAGAATTTCTGCTTGGCTATAGCCAATAATTTCACACAACTTTTGATTAACTTTCAGAAAACGACCATCTAAAGCTTCTAGTTTAATTCCCACCGCTGCTTGATTAAAAATAGCACTAAGTTCTGCCTCACTTTTTTGTAAGTCTAAAGTGCGTTGCTGAACCCTGACTTCTAAATCTTGATTAAGTTTTTGTAGAGCTTCTTGCGCTCGTTGTCTTTGCAGTTCAGCAGATGCCCTGGCTGCAAATACTTTGAGAATTCCTTCAAATTTTTGTTGATCAGGTATAGATTTTTCATCTATGATGCACAATGAGCCAATCGGTTGACCAAAATCATCACTTAAAATAACTCCCATAAAACTTTCGGCTTTCATTGCAGTCAATATTTCAGCATTAGGAAAGACTTGCTGAATTCCTGAACCACAGTAATAAAATCCTTGCTTGAGCAAAATTTCACAAGGAGTTGATTTTTGATCGTAGGAAATATTTAGTTGTAACTGCCCATCAGACCACAATCCTAAAGTGTGAACTTGCCCATCAATTAATTCAGTTACCAAAGTGTTACGAACATCTAAAGTAGAAGAAATATGCTCAACTAATGCTGGAAAAAAGTCACACCCAGTTGTAGAAGCGGTACTTTCTATCAAACTTTGTAAGGCTATTTCAGCTTGTTTTCGTTTTGTAATATCAATCCCGACTGCAACCGCAGCTGTGTTTTGTTGATATTTTTGAGCGACGAGTAAGTAATTGCGTGTTTTGTCATTTATTTGGACATCAATAACCTGAGAATCTGCTATGTCTTGCCCATCTAAAAATTCCCGCATAAATTCTGTAAATTGCGGGCTGTTTTCCATAAAGCCCAATTCTTGACCAACAAAAGCATCGGTAGTCAGGTTAAAACTTTCAGCTAAATGGCGATTAACTCCTAAATAATACCCATCATCATTTACCCAAGAAACAAACCCTGGTACTGCATCTAAAACCGTTTGTAATTGCTCTTTTGCTTGTTGTAGATTTTTTTCTGCTCGTTTGTATTCTGTAATGTCTTCGGAAATACATAACAGGTATTCGGGTTGCTGGTCTTTGTCATACAAAGGAATTTTAGTCGTGTGTAAAATTCTTCTGCCAAAATTATGACTATCAATAGGTTCTTCAGAAATATCTTGAGGTAAACCGCTAGCAAAAGTTTCTAGGTCTTTTTGGTAGAAAAAGTCTGCTTGTTCTTTTGGGAAGAATTCGTAACCTGTTTTGCCAATAGCTTGCTCTGCGGTAATACCAAAAATATTTTCGCATGTATGATTCCAGAGCTTGAATTTACCAAAATTTTCTGGTTTGGCATCTTTAACAAAAACGGCCACAGGCAAATTATTAATCATTGACTGTAAAAAGTTGCGAGTTTGCTGGAGTTCCTCTTGTGCTTTTCGGCTTTCAGTGATATCAATGCCAGTACAGACGATATACTCAACTTGATTATCCCGATTAAGTAAGACTTTATTTGACCAAGAAATTAAGCGGCGATCGCTATTCTTAGTAACTAAAGAAGTTTCGTAACGTTGAGGAAATTCTTTGGTTGTTAAATTTTGAAAAATATCTTTGATACATGCTGTTGTTTCAGGTAACAGCAACACATCCCAAACAAATCTTCCTTTAATTTCATCAAATGCGTAACCTGTAGCTTGTTCGCAAGTATGATTGAAGCGAATAATTCTTCCCTGAGAATCTAGTACAATAACTAAAGCATCTGCTAGATTCAAAACGGTAGAAACAAAATTACGCTCCAATCGCAGTTCTGCCTCAATTCTCTGGCGTTCTACAAGTTTAACTCGTGTATAATTGTAGAGTTCTGCTTGTAGAATAGAAACTGTCAGCAAACTCGTAGGAGTAACCAATCCAATTACTTCTCCTTGCTCGCCAACAATGGGCAGATGGCAAATCCGATGTTGCCTGAGCAAATGTAACGCAGTAAAAACATCTTTAAAATCTTTTAATTTCAGTGTTATTAACTCCCTTGTCATCACTTGGGCAACACTGATTCCCTCTAGATTCTTTCCTTGTGCTGTCAATTTAATTAAATCTCGTTGTGTAAGTATCCCTACCAATTGCGAGTTTTCTATAACTAAAACACAACTGGCAGCTTGAGATGCAGTGCTGTCTACATCTTTACTGGAATTTGTCAAAGAATTGCTATTTTTGTTTGGCAAGCCATGACAATTACCTTGTGCTTCATTAATCAGCGCAATCACATCGGGAAGCAGAATCTCAGAGTTAACAATGAGTGGGTGACGAATGATAGTCTGTTGTAAATTATCAGAACTGAGAGAGTTAATAAACATTATGTATAGATGCCTGAAAAGAAATTATGTTTCTTTATAAAAGATGTAAAGAACATTGTTACTTATATTTTTTTGAAAAGCATCAGTGTTTTCTAGGATTAATTCTATTCTGATTTTATGTAAAGTTTATATTATTTAAATCAAGTTAATTTATGTTGAAAAGATGGGTTTTATAACAATTATGTTGTTGAATATTGCTTGATTGAGCAAATTTTTATTTAAAAAACTATGTTTTTCAGGTAGATGCAGCTTAACTGTAATGCCAGATGTTGGAACTAAGTAATAACTATGATTTGAGTAAACTACTAAGATTTAAAACATTGAACTATGTTCATAATCCCAACACTTATTATCACCCCAGGTTCTATTAGTATTTTCACAGTCAGACTTATTCTCAATCCAGGGAATTGATGTCGGACTGGTAACGGAAGATGAAACTATAGAGCTAACTAAAGACAGGATGTAAGAGGTAATCATAAAGCTAGAGGTTCCTAAAATAATTAAAGATACTAGTAACAAAAAAGAGTTAATAGGATTCCATTTGGATCTTACAGCTTTTTTTGAGACTGATTTATGCTGTAAGCGACGCTCTATACCTGCTAGTGACATGAGATTAAAACTCCTTTGAAATTAGAATTAATGTTGAAATTCCAAGACATTTAACTAGCTAAAAGCAAAATTTTTCTGGCAACTATATAAGATGTTTTGGAGCTTTTTTTGTTTGCACTACATTTAGTATTCAGGATTTAAACAAAAAAGTAATCGAGGAAAAACAGGAATTTTTTTTAGATTAAATTGAGAGTATTTACTAGAAGGGATATTTTGAATTTTGAGAAGAAATACTGAGACACTACTCTAGATCATCCGTAGAACTGAGGAGGTTTTATAGAAGAATGCTGGAGAACAAGCCAATGAAATCGACGATCTAAAACTTTAATGGCAATCTGTAGGTGCAGTCCAACCTAAACATTGCGCTAAAACAAAGGTTTTGACGCTGCTAGTCTGATTATTGAAAAATGAATTTTACTAGCAGCAAATTTACTGAAAGCTTTCAGAGAATTCTTAGGTATGATTACGAATTTTATTTATACTGAACACGGAGGCAAAAATTTTTCTGGGATTTGGCGATCGCATCATGCGAAAGGGCAATATAGAGATATCTCAGCATTTTGTCTATTCTGGATCTCAAAATAGGCGATGATTCCATCCCTTGAAAGGTAAGAGAGATAGCTACCCGCTGATTTCAGTAGTTATTGGTAAGCTGTTCCATATTTAAATTGCATAAGCTGGGCACTCATGTTGCCCACCCCACAAGAGTTATGTTTAATTCGATTATGCAAATTAGATGTTTTTTAGCTGATCAATTATTCGATTAATATCATGCTATTAGCATGATATTAATCGAGGTATAATTTTTTGGAAGCGCGATCGCGTTTGTATTTTTAGCTTATGAGTCATCCTTGTTGCCTCACGATCCTGCTGATTGATGATTGCGTTCAAGATCGGGAAGTATATTATCAATTCTTGCAGCAAGATAATCTGTATACTTATCGCATTTTGGAGTTTGAGACAGCAACGCCAGCACTGAAATGGTGTCAGCAGGAGATACCAGATGTGATTGTGCTGGATTTTGCGTTACCTGATGGGGATGGGCTGAAGTTTATTCAGCAATTTCGGGAATGCTATAGTCATACCCAAACTGCAATTATACTGACAGGACAAGGGGAGGAAATTATCGCTATCCGAGCGATGAAAAGCACTGTTCAAGATTATCTAGTTAAAGATAAACTCACGGCTGAAGTTCTTCAAGGCGCAATTCATCATGCCGTTGAACGGATGCATCTAATTCGACAATTAGAACAAAGTCAGGAACAACAACAACTGATTGCCGCGATCGCCTTACGGATTCGTCAGTCTCTTAAATTAGAAGAGATTCTGTGTACCATTGCCACAGAGATACGGCAGTTTTTGCAAACAGACCGAGTAGTGGTCTATCAATTTCAGCCAGATATGAGCGGTACAATTGTCGCGGAGTCAGTGCTTTCTGGTTGGACGGTGGCTATGGGAAGACAAATTCTGGACACCTGCTTTCAACAGGGAGCCGGAAGCGACTATCGCCAAGGGAAAAAACGAGCAATCGACGATATTTATCAGGCTGGTTTAACTAGTTGTCATTTGCAGCTTCTAGAACAATTTGAAGTCAAAGCCAATCTGGTAGTACCCATTTTAGTTAAAGAGCAATTATGGGGATTATTAATTGCTCACCAATGTACTGCATCTCGCCATTGGCAATCAGTAGAACTAGATTTGTTGGATCAACTGGCAGTGCAAATAGCGATCGCCATTCAGCAGGGAAGTGCATATCAGCAATTACAGGCAGAACTGGCAGAACGCCAACGGACAGAAGCAGCTTTAAAAGTCAGTGAAGAAAAGCTCAAGTTAACCCTGAATTTTGCTGGTATTGGCTATTGGGAGTGGAACCCAATCACCAATCAAATATTTGCTAGTGAAAATGCAATTCGCTGTTTTAGTTCCGATCTGAGTGATGAGAACTGGACTTATGAAAAATGGCTCAATCAGTTACATCCAGAGGATCGACAATGGGTTGAACAGGATCTAAGGCAGGCGATCGCCACACAAACCGATTACGCTGTGGAATACCGAGTTGTCTGGCAAGATAGCAGCATTCACTGGGTATCAGCAAAAGGACGGGGAGTTTACGACGCAACTGGACAACTGCTACGGATGTTGGGCGTGCTAATAGACATCACAGAACGCAAACTCTTAGAAGAAGAACGGCGACGCGCTCAAATATTGCAAATTGAATTACATCTTCTAGAGCAGATTCTCGAAGTAGTCCTAGCAGGTTACTGGGACTGGGATATTCCCAGCAATCAGCAGTATTGGAGCTTAACCTTCAAACAGATGTTTGGCTATGAAGATCGTGAATTGCCAAATACACCAGATAGCTGGCAAAGCCTGATTTTTCCAGAGGATTTACCAGGTGTTATGGAACTTTTTGAGCAACACGTCCAAAGTCGTGGACAAATTCCCTTTTACAATGAGGTGAGATATCGACACAAAGATGGTTCTACCGTTTGGGTAATTTGTTCCGGTCATGTCATTGCATGGGATCAAGATGGCAATCCTCTCCGCATGATTGGTTGCCATATTGACATTACAAAACTCAAACAAGTAGAAGCTGAATTATTAGCTATTACTAATTTGCAACAAGCTATTTTAGATGGTACTGACTATGCCATTATTTACAATAACTCAAATGGCATCCAAACCTTCAACGCAGCTGCTCAAAAAATGTTGGGCTACAAAGCCGATGAGGTCATTCAAAAAATAAACCCAGTTAGATTTCACGACTTGGAAGAACTCAACCAACGAGCAGCAGAACTCTCGTTGGAATTGGGTAGGGAAATTGCACCCGGTAGGGAATTTTTTACTATCGTCACTCAAAATGGAAGCACCTATGAAAATGAATGGACTTACATTCGTAAAGACGGCTCTTGCTTCCCTGTATTTCTGTCGGTGAAAATCCTCCAAGATTTGGAAGGAAACAATATTGGCTTCTTGGGTATTGCCAAAGATATTACCCAGCAAAAACAAATAGAGAAAGCCCTTCAAGACAGCGAACTTCGTTATGCACATCTAGCAGAAGCGGCTCCTGTAGCTATTTTCCGGCTGGATGTCTTTGGTAGCTGCATCTACGCCAACGATCGCTGGAGTGAGATGACTGGTAGACCAACACAGGCAGCATTGGGGATGGGTTGGATACAGGCTTTGCACCCAGAAGACAGCGAGCGTTTGGGGAGGGAATGGTCTCTAAAATTTGAGCAAGAACATGTTAACCCAAGGGAATTTTATCAGAGTGAAGGCAGGCATATACGTCCAGATGGCAGCATCAACTGGTTCTATGTGCAAGTGCTACCCGAAATCAACACCAACGACACGATTATCGGCTACATCGGTACATTGACAGACATTAGCGCTCGTAAACTTGCTGAAGAAAAACTGCATCACCTCTCCGAACGGCTCACCCTAGCCATTAGCTCTGGAGGATTCGGTATTTGGGAATATGATTTCGTCCAAGACAAGCAAATTTGGGACGATCGCATGTACGAACTGTATGGAGTGAGAAACACTAATTTTAACGGTTCTTTTGATGCTTGGTTCAACTGCCTGCACCCGGACGATCGCCCTTATCTACTGGAAATTATGGAGCAAGTTGTCCAAGGCAAAAAAGAATATAATGTTGAGTTCCGCATTGTCCAGCCAAGTGGAGAAATTCGTTTCCTCAAAGGTTACGGTATTTTCAAACGTACCCAACAGGGTGAACCTGTACGGATGATTGGGATTAACTATGATATCAGCGATCGCAAACAAGCCGAACAAGAACTCATCCACAATCAGGATTTGCGAGAAGCAATTTTTAACGAATCTGCTGATGCCATTTTTCTGGTCGATCCGCAAACGCTACTTACCTTAGATTGCAATCGGCGGGCGGTGGAACAGTTTGAGGCGGTTGATAAAACTGAATTGATTAATATTAATGGGCAAACACTTCAGCGATATCCATTCACTCCTAGCGAAACGGATGCGATCGTCATAGATATGCAGTCAAAAGGTGTCTGGAGCCGAGAGATTGAATATGTTACTCTTCAGGGGAAAATTTTCTGGGGAAACATTGCAGCTAAACTGATTACTGTTGCCGGACGTACCATGAACCTAGTACGGGTTACAGATATCAGCGAACGCAAACAGGCACAAGAGAGACTGGCGAAATATGCCCATGTCGTCGAAGATTTGTACAATAATGCCCCTTGTGGCTACCATTCCCTCGATAGCGAAGGCCGATTGCTCAAGATCAACGAGACTGAACTGCAATGGTTGGGTTATACCCGTGAGGAAATGATTGGCCAACCCCTGACGAATTTTCTCACCCCAGCCAGTCGCTTGTCCTTCGCACAAAACTATCCTCGCTTCAAAGAACAAGGCTGGGTAAAAGATTTGGAGTTTGACATCCTCTGCAAAGATGGCACGGTTTTGCCAGTGCTGATCAGCGCCACTGCCGTTATGGATGTAAATGGGAACTATTTATACAGCCGCACCACTCTATTTGATATCCGCGATCGCAAACAAATCGCGCAAGCACTGGAAGAATCACGCAAAATGCTGCAAACAGTACTGGATACATTTCCCCAACGTGTTTTCTGGAAAGACAGGCAATCGCGGTTTATCGGCTGCAATCCAGCATTTATCCGCCATTCTCAACTGACAGTCAATGAGATTATCGGCAAGACTGACTTTGAATTACCTTGGTCAAAATGGGCATATCTCTACTGTGCAGATGATGCAATGGTGATGAACACCAGAACACCGAAACTAGGCTATGAGGAGCCATTTGAAGGGTCTAACGGCGAACAACTCTGGCTGCGAACAAATAAAGTTCCTCTCACCAATAGTACAGGTGAGGTGATTGGCATACTGGTATCTCACGAAGATATCACAGAACGCAAACAAGCCGAAGCACAACTGCGGCAAACCAATGAGCAACTTGCTCACACCAATGTGGAACTTGCCCGCGCCACTCGCCTCAAAGACGAATTTCTCGCCAACATGAGCCATGAACTGCGAACACCCCTCAATGCTATTTTGGGGATGTCAGAGGGCTTACTAGAAAGTGTATTTGGTTCCATCAATGAAAAACAAGCAAAAGCGATCGCTACTATTGAGCGCAGTGGTAGACATTTACTAGAACTAATCAACGACATTCTAGACTTATCTAAAATCGAATCTGGCAAACTGGAACTGCAATTGAGTGATGTTTCTGTCAGAAGCGTTTGTGATACCAGCCTTGCCTTTATCAAGCAGATGGCTTTGAAAAAGCATATTCGTCTTAATACTCATATTTCTGAGAATATTGACACCATCCAAGTAGACGATCGCCGCCTGCGTCAGGTACTAATCAACCTGTTGAGCAATGCTGTCAAGTTCACGCCAGAAGGGGGTTCTGTAAAGCTAGAAGTCAGGGTGGAGGGAGCAGAGGGGCAGAGGGGCAGAGGGGCAGGGGGAGCAGGGGAAGTAAATTCTTCCTTGTGTTCCTCATCTTCCCCAAACCTGTGCTTTCATATCACTGACACCGGCATCGGTATTGCCGCAGAAGAAATCGGCAAGCTGTTTCAGCCCTTCATCCAGCTTGACAGCAGCCTCAACCGCCAGTACAGTGGCACTGGTCTAGGTTTAGCACTGGTACAACAGATTGTTACCCTACATGGAGGAACAGTTTCAGTTAGCAGTGAAGTTGGCAAGGGAAGTTGTTTTACTGTTCGCATTCCCTACTGTATTAGCGATAAGGTTCTAACCACGCAGGTAACTACTTTTTTGCCCAACTATAGCTTACCTGCTGAGAATGCTCAAGTTTTGATTATCGAAGATTCTGTTGCGGCGGCTGAACAAATTACTCGTTACTTCCGCGAAATGGGAATGCAGCCCATCATCTATCCCCAAGGTGAAGGAGCTATAGAAGAAGTACTTCGCGTTCAGCCTGCTTTGATCGTTATGGATCTACAATTGCCTAATCTATCAGGTTGGGATGTACTAAATCAACTCAAAGCCAACCCAAAAACCAAAGATATTCCAGCAATCATCATTTCAGTTGTGGATGAGCGTAGCAAAGGACTGGCTCAGGGAGCGTTTGAATACTTGGTCAAACCCATTACTCGCGCTCAACTTCAGGTAACTATAGAGAAACTCCATGCTTCTGCCCGTTTTGACTCGCCAAATCTAATTGTAGTGCCCGATGTGATCCTGGACACTCCTCTGATTTTGCTGACAGAAGATAATCAAGCAAATATTGATACTATGTCTGGCTATCTTGAAAGTCGAGGGTATCGTCTCATTTTGGCAAACAATGGACAACAAGCTATTGATCTTGTGAGAGTTCAACGCCCCGACTTAATTGTGATGGACATTCAAATGCCGGGAATGGATGGGTTGGAAGCAATGCGCTGCATCCGTAACGATCAGCAATTTCTGCATATTCCAATTATTGCACTGACGGCATTAGCTATGCCTGGCGATCGCGAAACTTGTTTAGCGGCTGGAGCAAACGAATATTTGACTAAACCCGTAAAACTTAAACAACTTGTAGCCACAATTCAACAACTTTTAGGAAGGTAATGGAAATTCTTAATGGATAGTCAACCCTCTATTTTAGTAATCGATGATGAACCCGATAACTTTGATGTTGTTGAAACCTTGCTGGATGGTGAAAACTACCAGCTATACTACGCTCCTAGTGGTCAACAAGCTCTAAATCGTCTCGATAGTTTTCAGCCCGATCTGATTTTATTAGATGTGATGATGCCCGATCTCGATGGGATGGAAGTCTGCCGGCGCATTAAAGCCGATCCAAAATGGCAAGCAGTACCGATCATCATGGTGACGGCATTAACCGATAAAGAAGATTTGGCTCGATGTCTGGCAACCGGTGCAGATGACTTTATTAGTAAACCCGTCAATGGCGTGGAATTACGAGCTAGAGTTCATTCTATGTTGCGGATTAAACAGCAATACGAAAGTATGCAGGTATTGCTCAAACTGCGAGAAGACATGGTAAACATGATTGTACACGATTTGCGAAATCCACTTACCAGTATTGTCTTAGGCGCAGAGATTCTGCGGTTTCCAGGTTTGTCACCTAAACAGCAGGAAGGAAAAATCGATCAAATTTTACTTGCCGGACAACAGCTACAATCGTTAATTGATAGCTTGCTGATCATGGCAAAGCTAGAATCTGGAAAAATGCTTCTCAACTACACAGAAGTAGACCTTTGTGCCCTGTGTATGTCAGCTATAGCAGATATTGAGGCGATCGCTGCTCAAAAGAACTTGACCCTTATTAGTGACTTACCCGAACTTGGTGGCATTGTTGCAGTAGATGCGGTTATCTTTCGTCGAGTACTGGATAATTTGCTCTCCAATGCCATTAAATTCTCCCCATCTAAGTCTCAAGTCACCCTACGGGCAGAGTATTTGGCAGCAGGAGGCGCTAAAGTGCAAGTCGCTGATTCTGGTTCGGGAGTAAGTCAAGACTTACGACAAATCATTTTTGAAAAGTATGAAATTGGAACTCTGATGCCAGAAGTTTCGCAAATTGGTTTAGGATTGGCCTTCTGTAAAATGGCGATCGAGGCACATTCCGGTAGAATTACTATCGAAGATAATCATCCTGATGGTAGTATATTTACTGTATTACTCAAAAATCAATAATTATTCTAAAGAAATGTAGGGGCAATTCATGCATTGCCCCTACGAAATATCATATTTTCAGTGTCTTTTTGCCTAAGCCCAGGTCATATAGAAAAGCTAAGGCTAAATAGATAAGGAATAGGGATTAACCACGACCCCAGTCGCGATCGCGTTCATAGCGACGGTTGTTGTCATCAATGTTGCGAAGGTTATTATCGCGGTCATAACGGCGATCGTTATTGCGGTCATATCGGCGATGATTATCGCGGTCATATCGGCGATGATTATCACGGTCATAGCGGCTATTATTATCACGGTCATAGCGGCGATTATCATCACGGTCATAACGGCGATGATTATCGCGGTCATAACGGCTATTATTATCGCGGTCATAACGGCGGTTATTGTCGTCACGAATGTTGCGAAGGTCGTTCTGGCGGTCATAGTCACCATTTCTGTAGTGACGACTATGACGTTCGTAGTTACTATCATCGTTGCGTTGATAGCCGTAGTTATCTAACTCAGCAAGATAAGATACTGGTGTCTTAGCATCAGCTTTTGGAGAAATAGCCAAGGCTGAAGCAGATGCTATCAAGCCGGCGAGCAAAATAGAGGTAAAGCGGTTCATGATGTGAGTCAAAAATTATTGACGGTAATTTATGCAAGTCCAGTCTGTTTAGGAAGAGCAGATTCCACAAGTCTTTAAATCTATCCTATCAGTCTTGAATAAATCAGAAAGTTTTCTTGGGTGCGGTGATTGAGAAAACTTTTGTTGTCTGTGATACTTTCTTACCTTCCAAATCCCATGAAAAGTTAAAATTAAAATGAGTATTTGAACTCCATTAATGAGCCTTTGATATTAAATGCCTTGCAATCGCACCTTTGCCAAAACCTACCAGCTAGCCAATAATCTAATCTACTAGACAAAACGCACACCAATATAATTAGTGTGCGTCTGCGGTTAGATTTTAGAAATTCTCGAACTTAGCGATCGCATCCTTCATCTTTTCTACAACCTCATCTACAGCTATAACTCCTAATTCCCCAGAGGCGCGGGTACGAATACTCAAGGTGTTGGTTTCCACTTCCTTAGCTCCCACCACAGCCATCACGGGTATTTTTTCTTTCTCTGCATTGCGAATTTGTTTACCCAAGCGATCGCCACTGGTATCGACTTCTGCACGGATGCCCAACGCTCTCATCTTCGCTACCACATCTTTCGCAAAGTCTAGCTGTGTATCACCCACCGGCAGTAATCTAGCTTGCACTGGCGCTAACCACAAAGGAAAATCACCTGCATATTCTTCAATTAAGATGCCAATCAACCTTTCCAGCGAACCAAAAGGCGCACGGTGAATCATCACAGGGCGTTTGCGAACACCATCTTCGGCAACATACTCCAACTCAAAGCGTTCTGGCAAATTGTAATCTACTTGTACAGTTCCTAATTGCCACTCCCGATCTAGGGCATCACTAAAGATAAAGTCAAGTTTCGGCCCATAAAAAGCCGCTTCTCCAATACCTTCAAAGTGTTCCATCCCCAAGGTTTCAACTGCACGGCGAATTGCCCCTTCAGCTTTGTCCCAAACTTCATCAGAACCGATGTACTTATCACTAGCAGGATCGCGGAAACTGAGTCTAGCTTTAAACTTCTTCAGTTGCAGACTATTGAACACCGACAAAATCAAATCCACCACACTGAGGAATTCACTATCTAGCTGTTCTGGGGTGACGAACAGGTGAGAATCATCCACTGTAAAACCGCGCACCCTTGTTAAACCGCCCAATTCCCCTGATTGTTCGTAGCGGTAAACAGTACCAAATTCCGCCAAGCGCATCGGTAATTCCCGATAAGAGCGTAACTCACTCTTATATATTTGGATGTGAAAAGGGCAGTTCATCGGCTTCATGACGAAGCCCTGTTCCTGTGCAGCATCTTCTTGATTATCTGCCATTAAAGGGAACATATCTTCTTTATATTTCTGCCAATGCCCAGAGGTTTTAAATAAATCTACTCTGGCAATGTGAGGCGTTACTACAGGTAAATAACCCCGTTTTATCTGTTCTTGCTTGAGGAAGTCTTCTAAAGTACTCCGCAATAGAGTGCCTTTGGGTGTCCACAAAGGTAAACCCGGCCCTACTAGATCGGAAAATATAAATAATCCCAGTTCCTTACCCAGTTTTCGGTGATCTCGTCGCAGCGCTTCTTCTTTGCGTCGCTTATATTCAGCGAGTTGTTCTGGGTTTTCCCAAGCGGTGGCATAGATGCGTTGTAGTTGGGCTTTAGTTTCATCCCCACGCCAATAAGCGCCAGCAACGCTTTCTAGTTCAATTGCTTTCGGGTTTAATTCACTGATATTTTCCAGATGAGGCCCCGCGCACAAATCCCACCATTCATTCCCCAGGTGGTAAATTGTGATTGGTTCGTTTTTGATATCTGCCAGAATTTCTAGCTTGTAAGGTTCCTTAATTTCCTGAATCCGGCGTTGGGCTTCTTCTCGGCTGACTTCTTCCCGAATTACTGGCAATTTACGATTAATAATCTTCGCCATTTCTTTCTTGATGGCTTTGAGATCGTTTTCGCTAAATGGTTCTGGATTGTCGAAGTCATAGTAAAAACCATTTTCAATCCAAGGGCCGATCGTAACTTGTGCCTTGGGAAACAGCTTTTGTACTGCCATTGCCATTACATGGGAAGCAGTGTGGCGAATCTTTTTTAAGTTCTCCGATTCGCTAGTGCGCGGTAAATAGATTTTTTCAACTTGTTCTGACTGTTGTGACTGATTTGATGAATTTGGCGACATTGGCTGCTGAACCATTGGCGAAGTGATTACAAAAGGTGATTTATCTGAATCTGTAGGCTTATTCAACTATAGCGACTTTGGTTTTTGGCAGTTCAGCTTTATCTTCTAACTACTGACTTAATTTGTGATCGGGGATAAAGATAAATTTTTGATTTGTTACCTGAGTGTCACAATTCAGGATTGCACGCGTAGGCGTAGCCCGTCGTAGACATCGCTAATTTATCTTAATGAATTGCAACTTGATGGCATATATACTTATAGATGCCTCTCCAAAGGCACTGTACAAACCAGATATCAAGACTATATAATAAAATCTGTGTTCTTTGTTACATATTTTTACATCTTAAAATTATGAGAAAAAGCCGAAAAGTGTTAAGAAACGTAAATAACGTTAATATTAGTAAGCAAGTTTGAAATATTCCTCTCATTTATGTCAGACTCAAATGTACCAGGGACAGAGTTGCTGAAAACGGTTTTAGAACCCCTGCTAGAAGATTTTCAGCATTGGTTTACGCGATCGCGCCATTTACTCGAAACTGAGCAACTATCATTTATGAGTCACCAAGAGCAATCTGACTTGCTCTTGCGGGTTAAGCAAGCGCAGGATGAACTAAATACGGCGAAGATGCTGTTTAATGCAACTGATAAACAAGTCGGGATTGAGATGGCAACATTAATGCCTTGGCATCAATTAGTAACAGAATGCTGGAATGTTGCAATGCGCTTTCGTCAAGGACGTGAAGTCTAAGCAGCACCTATGAGCATCTGCTAGATTTTGGCAGATTACTTACCAATATCTAATGACGAACCGAGAAAGCGTCTACATAAGACGGTAAATCAGTCGTCAAAGAGATAGTAAAAAAATCTTAACAATTTCTTAACATTATTTGGATTAACAAGATAATGTATACTATGCTACCGTAAGTAGAATAACGGTTGACAAATAGCTTCATATAGATGTAAGCGCGCAAAAAGTGCGTAAAATACTCGTCTTAACTGTGATTCACAGTATCGGCGAAACGAAGTGTTACAAAATAAAGTTTAAAAAATTCCTGTCCTGGAGGAAAATCTAATGTTACATCTCCTTTACATTCTTGCTTTTACAATCCTTGCATTTATAGCTGTTGGCAACTTAATTCGTAACTTGATTATGTTCAGTTTTGATCGGGAGCGAACTTACCCGACGAATTCCTCACCAATGAATAATCAAGGTAACTATGGTTATTATTCATCAAAGAAACAGTTTGTACCCCACCCAGAGTTATTAGATAGCGCCGGAAACTTAATAAAAGAGCCACTTTTGGTAATGCGTTCAATTAACGTTGAAGATGCGCGTCAACATCTCGATGCGCTTTATGAAGCATCCCCAGGACATAAAAGAGACAATTCAGAAGAAGTATAAAAGTAGAGACGTGATTAATCACGTCTGTTAGTAATTTGGGTGTAAATCATTATTGTGTTTACATCCTTATTTTTTTTACGATAAATTTATTAGCATCATAAAATTTGAGGCGATCGCATCGCTAGGCTGAAAAGTTAGTTTCTGGTACACACCATGATGTAGTCCTGAATTATAACTGTATAACATTTCATTTGAACAGAGATACGAAATATCCTGGAGCAGATAAGGTATGGGAATAGAGGGAAACTTCAAACAAATACCCGCACCTCTCTTAGAGATAGCGAAACAAGATTTGTATGTATTAGACTTGTATCTTCATGCAAAAGAAGCTTTAGAAACCGGAGCAGTTCAACATCTGCCTGCCTACTCAAAAAAACTACTTAAAAAAAAAGGAATTAATCATAACCAGGATGCTCTTATTGCTGAGGAGCAATGGAGAATTGGAAGACTAGAGATTGATTCATATTGGCACGCAATCCACTACTTGCTAACTGAGGATATATCTTCGTGGGAAGAATGTCAGATACCTTTTATTGTTGCCCGAAAAAAGGAAAACAACCGATTGCTAATCAATGCGGTGATGGGCACAACCTCAATTGAAGGAACAAAAGATAGTTTTAAAGATTTCGGCCCTGTAAAATATCTTGTTCCCTCAGAAACTCAGCAAATCTCTGAAGCGCTCCTTCAAATTTCAGAAAAAGAGTTTACTAAGAGATACGAAGAAGCTTGTGTGCTGAATCCAGATGTTTACAGAACATTATGGGATGAGGAAGTAGATGATTATTGGCATATATTTCAGTGTATTTCAGAGTACTACAGAATAGCTGCTGAAGAAACCAGAGGTATGCTGCTCTACCTCGGTTGTTTTTACGGAGTTGATTTCATGTGGGAAATGCCAGAGTAATGTTGCAGGCTAACAATTCGGTTGAAACGGATTGAAGCAAACCCCTGGAGTTGATGCAAAAGTTATCTGCGGCGGCTCAATTTTCACATTATGCCACCGAGCGATGTCTACGAGAGGCTACACCTACTCACCAATCATAAAATAGGGAGTAGGAAATTAATTCCCTACTCCCGACTCCCTTTCTAAGTACAATTCTCATTAATTCATAGCGAATTCTCTGCGTGTCTCTGCGTTTAAATTTCAACCCTCAATTCGCCACGATTTTACGCAAAGCTGTACTAAGCTTCAATAACTACCCGTAAATTGCCCCGTTTTTTCGCAACGCGACAAGCAGTCGTAGTCCCAGAACGCTCGAATTCCAAATCGAGGATGGTGGGGCCGACTCGTAAATTATGAAATGACAGGCGATTAATCGATTCTGGCAAAGCGGGGTCGATGATTCGCAAGCAGTTATTTTGAGCATCAGGTACCAAGTTAACCATCATTTGCAGTAGTTGGAAAATACTACCAGTAGCCCAAGCTTGGGGAGTGCAGGCAACTGGATACTGCACAGGGGTATTATCACCGTTCCGTTCGTAGCCGCAGAAGAGTTCTGGAGGACGTTGGTAGGGTTGTTGCTCAGTCATATCGAATAAACCTTGGAATATTTCTAAGGCTTGATCGATTAGACCGAGCGATCGCAATCCCATTGCAATCAGAGCGTTATCATGGGGCCAAACCGAACCAGTGTGATAACCCATTGGATTGTAAGCGGGTGACAAACTACTCAGAGTCCGAATTCCCCAACCATTAAACATATCTGGTGCCCGCAACCGTTCTGCTACACTATGAGCTTTCTCGTGCGTGAAGAGTCCCAAATGTAGACAATGACCAGGGTTTGAGGTAATACTATCTACTGGCTTGCCATCTCCATCCAAAGCCAGAGCGCAGAAATCCTGGTTTTCCACCCAAAAATCTCGATTAAAACGAACCTTAAGATTTCTGGCCTCTTCTTGCCAACGATCTGCTAAATCAAGCCGCTTCTTCATCCTAGCTATTTCTGCTAGGCGCATTTTTGCCGCATAGACGTAAGCTTGCACCTCAGAAAGGGAAATTGGCCCATTGGCTAATTCTCCCTTGTGGTCTACAATACAGTCGCCAGAATCTTTCCAACCTTGGTTAACAAGACCGCGTTTGGATTTACGGAAGTAACTGAGGTAGCTGGTTTCTTTGCTATTGCGATCGATCCACTCCATTGCGGCGAGAGCATTAGGCCAAAGTTGCTCTAGAAGTTCTTGATCGTGAGTCCAAGCGTAATGTTCGGCGTAGAGCATCAGCCACAGGGGAGTCGCATCAACTGTACCGTAGTAGGGCGTATGGGGAATTTCTTGACAACGAGCCATTTCTCCCAAACGTAACTCGTGCAAAATCTTACCCGGTTCTTCTTCGCGCCATTCGTCATCGATTTTACCTTGGTATGTCGCCAGCAATATCAGGGTTTCCTTGGCAATTTCCGAGTTTAACATCAGAGTTTGAGAAGCTGTAACCAGCGAATCTCGACCAAATAGTGTCGAAAACCACGGCACTCCGGCGGAAACAGTCTTATGCTTCCCAAAAGATTGGCGCAACAAATACATATCTTGTTCAGCCCGCTCAATTACTCGATTGAAGGTGCTTTTATCTGAGCTAATGCGCGTAATTTGTTGTACCCAGTTTTGCTCCTCCATCAACTCAGCAGCTTTCGCCTGTCCTAAAGTAGTGGCGGCGCTGACGGTTGAACTGGACTGATTATTTTTCAACATATTCACGCGGTAGCCCAGCTTTTGAGTTTCGTGAGAAGCCAACTCTAGCTGCCAAACCGCAGTATAACCCTTGAAATAGTCTGGTTGCCGATGCTGGAATAGAATCCGGGATTCCATCACCGAGCCATCCAGACCTTGATAGGCGAGTGTTAAGGATTCTTCCCTAGAGGCGGATGGCTCTTTGGGTATTGGTAAAACGCCATCGACCTGAGAAAATGTTCCTTCCTCAGTCGTTGGTTCTACTAGGCGTAAAAGCCGGCCTCGTTTTTCTCTGTCATAGCCCCGGACTTCAAATAAATCAACAAAATCTGCATCAAAGCTGATGCTTAGTTCAAAACTGACAGTGGTTGTGCTGTAGTTAGATACTTCTATTTCTTCAAATAGTGCGCCATTCAGAACGATTTCTCGGCGAATTCCGATAGTCTCGGCTTTTAGGCGATCGTCGATTCTGGGTGTAGTACACAAAACTGAGAGTAAAAAACCTTTCTCAGCAGTACTACTTAGAAGTACAGGCGATCGCCCTTCAATTTGCAACTCCAAGCGATTGAGAAATCTCGTATCACAACAAAACAGTCCCATACTAGGATTGCCATCGTTGAGGGAACAGCCAGAAATATTCCCGATAGTATCTGTGACAAAAAATAAATCATCATCTTTAACCGTCAGTGTCGGTTGCGATCTTTCAGCCACAACACAAGGCCACTCCGGGATAGGTAATTGTTCAGCAGGAATAAAAGTTTTTCCATCCAGGAAAATTTTTTCCGGGGTTATGAGTGTATCCGGTGTCATTAGTCAAAGTTCCGTGTATGGGTCTATTTTTGAGTAGAAGTCTCTTAAGCAAAAGGCAGAGGGGCAGTCCCAATGAAACAAGTTTCTAAAGCCTTGCATGAAAGAGGGACAAGAGGGATAAGAGGGATAAGAGAGACAAATAGTAAATGACTCTTTCAAGTCAGAGGGGAAAGAAGAAATACGAAATACCCTCTTGCTTTGAGACAGAGCGACTAAATTTATTTAGATCGAAAAAAGAAAGATTTGTGTCGAGATACACAGTGCAAACAAATAACAGCGTATCCTGGAGAGACACAAGGTACGAAAGTCCGGTCAGTTATTCTCACCCTGCTTTTACAGCCTTTTTCAAGTAATTGAACTATAGCGTTTTCTAATCATATAAAGTACATCATAGCCCTCTCCTCGTTTGCGCTACGGTGTACACACAAGTCTGGAGTAGTTTACGAATCTGGTTTTTACCCCACTCTAACCCTCCCCGTATGTATTGGGGAGGGAACTGGATTTCCGGCTTCCCCCCAATGCATCGGGGGGATTGAGGGGGTAATTTGATTTGTGTGTACACCGTAGCCTCGTTTGTGGGGATGGGGGTTCTTGTACCTCTACTCAAGCGATAATTGCCATATACTACTCCTCACTCCCTAATTTCCCGTCTTAGTCGTGGGCTATGCAATTAATTATCCTTAAAACCATACAATAATTAGTATTTTAGTATCATAGCTCCTGAAAGATTTTGCCTATGCAGGCACATAGCAAAGTTGGTCAAGAATGTATATTGGGCGTAGTAGTAGTCTTTCAATAAATAATTGATGGATAAATCCCCGGTAGAGACGGCGATTTATCGCGTCTCTCTAACCGTCAAAATGAATTTGACGAAGCCAAGAGGGTTTCAAGCCCCACCCCTTGTGGGCGATTAACATTTTTGGGGGAAGGTTCAAGCCCCACCCCTTGTGGGTGGCTCCCCCTTCTGCCTCCTGACTCCTTGACAGACTAGTAGATTCTCAATCAACCAATTAAGTTGTGTGTACTCCTCCTAGTTGGTAACGAAGTGTTGCGACTGTTTTGGCGAAAAGCGCTTTTTTAGCGTTCTTTACATATTGCAACTGTCTATTTAACTTGAGAGTCCCTTGGAATTTGTACAATGCAGCTGTGACGTGGATCTGATCGAGGTTGAGCGTTTAACAATAATTCATGAGCATTTCGACTTCTGTGCTGAGTGATCTGCTAAAGTCCCTACCCTACTTGCGGCCCCAGCTATATTTTAAGGCTTCATTAACGGCGCTCTCCCACGCGATGGAAGATCAAGTTTTGGCTGGGACTTTAGCCCAACCCCTTGTAATTGCTAGTTTTCAGCGAGAGCGATTCTACCGCCAAGAAGCTCATCGCTACCAGCGACTTGCCTTGCGGAGTAATCAAATATACGTATTATCTGCTCCAGAAACGGATTTCACCAACAGTTCGGAACACTACGAAAAAGTGGCTTTTGAGCCAACGGATGGCTTAAGTCACGAGTGGCATTTGGTAGTGATTGCTGACAATTACGCTACTTGTCTGGTTTGTCGGGAAAACCTTGGTTCTACTGCTAAAAAGAAGCAACTCCCAGAACTAAGCCCTAATCTGGATATCGACACAGCGCGAAGATTTGAGGGAATTTGGACATCGGAAAGGGGAGCTAGCCTGAAAGCCGCCGAATTGCTTTTAGACAGGATTTTGGTTTACAGACCAGAACTAGTAAGTAAAATTGAGGAGGCACGTCAGAGGTTTGGCATCGGGCAGCCACGAAACTACTCTGGAGCAGAACAGGTCAATGAATATGCCTGTGACATTGATACAGACCCGTTTGTGCAGCGCTTAGTAACTTATTTGCAAGCGAGTCAGTACAAACTGCACAAAGCCTATCGTTCCATTGCTGCCCAAGCACGAAAAGAGCGATTAGTCAACTCAATTAGTACTGCCATTCGGCGATCGCTCGATCCTCACGAAGTTCTCCAGGTGGCGGCACAAGAATTAGGGCAACACCTAGAAGCTTGTCGCTGTTTAATTTATCGCGCTCAAGCCGCAGATAGTCAAGCCATAATTGAACACGAGTTTTTGACGCCTGGTACTTTATCTGTTTGTGGGCAAACCTGGGAGTTAGAGAAAAATTCCCTATTTCGAGACATAGTAGAACTTGGTGAAGGCGTTTGTGTGAGCGATACGTTGAGCGATCCTCGCGTTATCAATTCGCCAGGACTTTCCATGATTGCCAAAAAGTTTGCCATTCGTTCTTGGTTGATGGAACCAGTATTTTATCAAGGGCGATTATTGGGCATTGTGGAGTTACACTATTGCCGAATGCCACCGCACGAGTGCCAACCAGGGGAATTGGATTTGGTAGAAGCGATCGCCACCCAAGTAGGAGCCGCTCTCATTCAAGCGGAAGCTTACGCTAACCTAGAAGAACTTAACCAGCAGCTAGAAGCCCTAGACCGCACCCGCAGCAACCTTATAGCTATCACTGGGCATGAACTGCGTACCCCCCTATCTACAATTCAAGTTTGCCTAGAAAGTCTCGCCAGTGAGCCGGATATGCCCTTGGAGTTGCAGCAGATCATGCTCAACACTGCTCTTTCCGACTCCGAGCGGATGCGAAAACTGGTACAAGATTTCCTCACACTTTCTAACCTGGAAAGCGGTCGAGTGCAATGGCATCCAGAATCACTCAGCTTACAAGAGTGTATAGATTTATCACTCAGCCGAAATCGCACGCGTTCCTCAACGGAAAAGCCGCCCCAAATCAAAACTCAAATTGCCGAAAACCTACCTCTGGTTAGAGCTGATGGTGATTGGCTAGTAGAAGTACTGGCAAAACTGATGGACAATGCTTGTAAATTTACACCACCCCAAGGAGAAATCACCATTAAAGCGATTTACAACAACCGTCAAATGGTCGAGGTAACTGTAGCTGACACTGGGCGCGGCATTGAACCGAATCGTTTAGAAATAGTTTTTGACCGCTTTTATCAAGAAGAGGGAGCACTGCGTCGCACCACTGGCGGCACTGGACTTGGTTTAGCAATTTGCCGTCAAATTGTTAATGGCTGGGGTGGGGAAATTTGGGCAGAGTCAACTGGCAAAGACCAGGGTAGTCAGTTTCACTTCACCATCCCGATTGTTCAGAATAGCCAAGAGGAAAAGCGGACAAAAGTTAAGAGTAGATAGGGATTGGGGATTGGGGGTTGGGAAGAAGCAAGGGAGCAGGGAGCAAGGGAGAAGAGTTTGAGTTTTCTCCTTTGCCCCCCGCACCCTGCCCCTCTGCCTCTTCCTGGGGACTGGGGATTGGTTTTTAACAAAAGACTAATGACTAATGACCAATGACCAATGACTAAAAGACTAAAAACTGTTACAGTCTATAACGCGATCGCAATATGATCGTGGTTGCGGTGTTAGGATTCCCTAAAAACGTTGAGAGAATCAGACTCTATGACAGAAAAACTCTCTGGACAAATCCCGCTATTTGCTGGCAGCACTGGTGGCTTGCTCAGAAAAGCGGAAGTGGAAGAAAAGTACGCTATCACTTGGACTAGCCCGAAAGAGCAAGTATTTGAATTACCTACAGGTGGTGCTGCTACTGCTCGGAAAGGCGAAAACCTGTTGTATTTAGCCCGCAAAGAACAAGGCATCGCTTTAGGTGGTCAACTCCGCAAACTCAAAATCACAGACTACAAAATTTACCGGATTTTGCCCAGCGGAGAAACTACTTTAATTCACCCAGCCGATGGTGTCTTCCCTGAAAAGGTGAATGCAGGTCGTGAAAAAGTGCGTTATGTACCACGCAGCATTGGGCAAAACCCCAATCCAGCACAACTCAAGTTCAGTGGTAAAGCTACCCACGACGCATAGGGACTAGGCATTGGGGACTGGGGAAGAAGTAAGGGAGCAGGGAGCAGGGAGTAAGGGAGAAAAGTCTTCCCATCTGCCCCCTGCATTCCGCCCCTCTGCCTCTTTTCAATCCCCAATCCCCAATCCCCAATCCCCAATCCCCTAGCAATTTATGGTATTCCCCGATTTCTCCGAATTTTCTCAGTTAGCTCTACAAGGCAACTTCGTCCCGGTATATCAAGAATGGGTAGCGGATTTAGATACGCCCGTATCCGCTTGGTATAAAGTCTGTGCAGGTCAGCCCTATAGCTTTTTGTTGGAATCCATAGAAGGCGGAGAAAAACTGGGACGCTATAGCTTGGTGGGTTGCGATCCGGTGTGGGTTTTGGAAGCCAGGGGCGATCGCACGACTCAGAAAAACCGCGACGGTTCACAGGTGGTTTTTGCAGGCGACCCTTTTACCGCTTTAGCCGAATGTTTAGCACCTTATCACCCAGTGAAATTACCACAGCTACCGCCAGGAATTGGCGGTTTGTTTGGGTTTTGGGGCTATGAATTGATTAACTGGATTGAACCGCGTGTGCCCATTCATCCACCAGATGAGCGAAATATCCCTGATGGGTTGTGGATGCAGGTAGACCACCTACTGATTTTTGACCAGGTGAAACGGAAAATTTGGGCGATCGCTTATGCTGATTTACGTGAAGAGAATGTAGATTTACAAGCAGCATATCAACAAGCGAGCGATCGCATCACCCAAATGCTCGAAAAGCTATCTCTACCCTTATCGCCGGAAAAAACTAAATTTGAATGGAAACCGCCAGGGAGCAGAGGAGCAGAGGAGCAGGGGAGCAGGGAAACAGAGGAGTATAAGAGCAATTTTACCCGCCCTGATTTTTGTGCTAGCGTCCAAAAGGCCAAAGATTACATTACAGCAGGCGATATTTTCCAAGTAGTAATTTCTCAACGACTATCAACAACATACACAGGCGAACCCTTTGCCCTTTACCGTTCGCTACGTCAGATAAATCCTTCGCCTTACATGGCTTACTTTAACTTCCAAGATTGGCAAATCATCGGTTCCAGTCCCGAAGTGATGGTGAAAGCCGAAATAGATTCAGATGGTGGAGTTATAGCAACGGTACGGCCAATTGCCGGTACACGTCCACGGGGTAAAACCACGAAGGAAGATGCAGCCTTCGCTGAAGATTTACTCCAAGACCCCAAGGAAGTTGCTGAACACGTCATGCTTGTGGATTTAGGGCGGAATGATTTGGGGCGTGTTTGTCAAAGTGGTAGCGTCAAAGTCGATGAATTAATGGTAGTTGAACGCTACTCCCATGTGATGCACATTGTCAGCAATGTTGTGGGTAAATTAGCAGTTGGTAAAACAGCATGGGATTTACTAAAAGCTTCCTTCCCAGCAGGTACGGTCAGCGGCGCACCTAAGATTAGGGCGATGGAAATTATTCACGAATTAGAGTCTAGTCGCCGGGGTGTTTATTCAGGTGTGTATGGATACTACGATTTTGAAGGACAATTAAATACTGCGATCGCCATTCGCACAATGGTAGTGCATGATAATACGGTTAGCGTGCAAGCCGGTGCAGGTTTGGTAGCTGATTCTGAGCCAGAGAAAGAATACGAAGAGACGCTAAATAAAGCTAGAGGTCTACTAGAGGCGATTCGTTCTTTGCGTTGAACTGGGGACTAGTACCGCAAGGCGGAATTAAAAATTAAAAATTAAAAATTAAAAATGAATACAACCTAAGCATTTCATTGATTTGGAATGGGTGGTTTATTTCCGCCGTGTTGTACTAGTATATACAAGCAGATCCCCGACTTCTTTGAGAAGTCGGGGATCTTGTTTCTCAGCAATGATTCAGGATTGATATAGTCAATTTCGCATACAATTAATTGCACACTGGTTTTTGTTGTTTAATTGCAAAACTGGACTTGATATAAGTACAGTGACAGTTCGATCTGCTGTATGAGAATCCAATCCAGATTTTAAAAGTTGATATATCAATAATCTTCTATTTTGAATTACATAGGTTTTACTTTGAACTGCAAGATGTTTGGAAACAATTTGTGCTACTTCTAAGCCCACGTATCCACAATACCGTGACAAATTGGGAAGCTTTATAAATCCAATTAACATCGAACTTTTTCCAAGGCTAAACAGAGTTTTTTAGAGATATTAAAAAGTGCAAAGAAGTCCTGGTATTCAAATCCAAGACCTCCGTTAAATTTACAACACGCTAGTAATGAACAAACTGGTTCATCCCAATTGGCTGAAGTATGTCGCCCAAATAATTCCAGTTACTCCAATGGCTATTAAAAGGTTAGTGAAAAATCTACCGAACTCAATTTCTTGTCCTAGTCCCTTGTCGTCTTGACCTGCTGTAAAAAACAATGACCAGGCTTGATTTGCATTGATAGTCTCAAAGTTGTTGAAATCAGGTCTAAAAACGACGGCCCCAATCAAATCTTTATTGGGATAATCAAAATCAGTTTTCATAAGTTTGCCTCTAAATTGTTTTATTTGTCAAGTGAAGAAAATTCATAAATCTCAAAATGTCTTCTCTAAAGGCTGGTTAGCCATCCAATCAAACCGTGTCCGGTGAGAACTTCTAAAGCGATGAGTGAGACAAAGCCAATCATTGCCAAACGACCATTGAGTTTTTCGGCATATTTGGTGAAGCCTATCCGTGGGGTTTCATCAACATAAACCTTAGGTTCAACCGCAAATCTGTTAAGTTGACCTCGTTCGTTAATGGTAAAACCTTTACTTGTCATCTTTTATTCTTTGTTTGTGTCGTTGTATAAACTAATATTAACGATTGTAAATATTTTTTGCAACCACTTGACTTGGTAGTAAAAGTAGTGACAGCCGTACAAAGTAAGTACGGTATTTCGGATTTGTACGAGAAGCGATCGCTTTTACAAGTGAATACACACAAAAGCACCAATTACGTTTAATTTAACTTCAGTAAAACTTATCAAATCTATAAATAGAAGTTATTAATATATAGCTGAGAAAGTATTGCTTATTTGTAACGGACTTGTTATGTTTCTTTACATAAAGATAGAAAAGCAATATCAATGCGTTAAACCATCGTTAATCAAGGTTTTCTAACTATGCAGTTGAGCCTGCAATATGCTTTGCCGAGTATCTAAACTCAACGGCAACAACATCGCTATGCCTTTAGTAGAGCTATGTCTACGATGGGCTGTTCAGTGATGCAAAAACTGCTGAGTGCCTTGATTAACAGCTAAACGCCTTATCTTTGCACATTTGATTTTTCACATTCGGTAGAACTGTAATTTTCTTTTGGGAATTTCTGCTATGTCTTTTACCATCCAATCGGCTCAAAGTATTTTTCCTGGCACCCTAGTTGCTGACGTTGTTCCAACCGTTGTTGAATCATTCTCTAAGCTTAATGCTGAAGATCAACTAGCACTACTCTGGTTTGCCTATACCGAGATGGGTAGAAGTATTACGGTTGCTGCTCCTGGAGCAGCTAACATGATCCTCGCACAAGGCTTACTCGAGCAAATTAAGCAGATGCCTTTTGAGGCTCAAACACAAGTCATGTACGATTTAGCTAACCGTGCTGACACTCCTCTCTGTCGTTCCTATGCATCCTTCACCGTAAACATTAAATTGGGCTTCTGGTATCAGTTAGGTGAATGGATGGCTCAGGGAATCGTTGCTCCAATCCCAGAAGGTTACAAGCTTTCTGCCAAAGCTGCTGATGTGTTGCAAGCCATTCGCAGTGCAGATTCCGGTCAACAAATCACAATCCTACGCAATACCGTAATTAGCATGGGATTTGACCCGAACGCTCCTGGTAGTTACAAAAAAGTTTCAGAGCCAGTGTCTCCTCCGACTGCACCAGCATTTCGGACTAAAGTCACTATCGAGGGCATCGACAATAGCACGGTGTTGGGCTATATCAACAACATGAATGCCAATGACTTTGATGCTGCGGTTTCTCTGTTTCGTTCTGAAGGTGCGTTGCAACCTCCCTTTGAAAGACCGATTGTTGGTCAAGACGCAATCCGCGCCTATATGCGTGAAGAATGCCAGGGATTGAAGATGATCCCAGAGCGCGGTGTATCTGAGCCTGTGGAAGATGGCTATACTCAAATTAAAGTTACAGGCAAAGTCCAAACCCCTTGGTTCGGTGCCAGTGTGGGGATGAATATTGCATGGCGGTTTTTGCTAGATCCCCAAGGCAAAATCTTCTTTGTTGCGATTGACTTGCTGGCTTCTCCGAAAGAACTGTTGAACCTAGTACGTAAATAGAAAGCTAGATTAGTCGCTGCTTAAGCGTGGATGAGTGAGGCATCACGCTTAAGCAAAAGAAACTGATAACGGCTTCTTTAGCCGCAATAGACATCTCCAGAAATTAAATATGCATTACCCAGAACCCTTGTAGAGACGTAGCATTGCTACGTCTCTACGTTCTTTTTCGGAGATGTCTAATGAATAATATCTGTTGAAAGCTTCGGTTTAGCTTATCCTAAATCTAGAGGCGTTAATGAGCTAATAAGACTATGAGTATTGTCAGTTAGCTTTGTTGCTGTAAATCAACAATATACACAATCACAATGTAGTGATGATTGCACCCACTAACAAACTGTGGTCATCAATATTACAACGTAAAGCCTTAAGGTTATAACATAAAGCCTTAAAGTTATAACGTTAACCCTTAAAGCTAGAACATAAAGCCTTAAGGTTACAACATTAAGCCTTAGAGCTTTAACATTAAGTCTTAAGGTTACAACATTAAGACTTAATGTTAAAGCGATCGCTGATAGCAGTTCTCAACTGCATAGAATACAGACCATGTGTAGGAGCATAGCAATTCTCATTGGTGGGTGTAAACTTTAAGCTCAAATGCCTACTACACAAGTGTTTCACCCAACCCCAACCTCTCCCCGATGCCTTGAGCTACAGTGTACACACAAGTCAAAAAAAGCTTGATTTTCCATTGTTTTCTTGTTGCTCTCGAACACAAGCTCTGCATGGGAATGCCTGATTTAGAGGCTCTGCCTCCAGTCAGACATTGAGTCAGAGACTCAATGAATGCATTCCCAGTCTGAGACTGGGAACGAGAAACGAGAAAAGTCTTATCAAACAAGGTTTTTAGGACTTGTGTGTACACCGTAGCCAATATATCGGAGAGGGATTGAGGGTGAGGTAAGTTAGAGACATAAATTGTATGTTATTTAATTCTTAATTCCTATTTGAATTTTAGATTTTGCTGATATCCATTGGCGTTAGCGAGTCTCTGAGCGCCTGGGGATTTCCCTCATGAGCGACTGCGTAGCAAGTTTTATTTTACTTTTCCAATTGGAGTGTCTATTTCTTAATCTACAAGAGTAACTTTTGCTGCATTTCTGGGAATAATACAGCTGTCGTACCAGTAAAAAATTCAGTAGTAATGACAATGCCCCCCACAGAACGAGCATTGCTGGAAAGTTTGATTGTTGATAATGAAGATTTAGAAAAACTGGAATTAAAACTCGCTCAATTTAATATTTTTGAAGCGATTGGTGTAGTCCGTCAAGAATTACGTCATTCAAATTTTTTAGCATTTCTGTTAAATCCATCTGAAAACCATAGACTTGATGATATTTTCCTCAAGCGATTTCTTAAGCGAGTGCTGTTAGAAGAGTATGAGCCTAAAGACGAAAAATATACAAAAGTTAGTCCCGTTGATATAGACATAGCTGATTTCACCGATGCTGATGTTAGACGCGAGTGGCAAAATATTGATATTCTCATATACTCTCCCCGCAATAAACTAGTATGTGCGATAGAAAATAAAATTGACGCTGGAGAAGGTATAGATAAATTAATAAAATATCAAAGGACGGTTGATCAAGAATTTAAAGATTGCCGAGCAATTTTAATTTATTTAACACCAGTAGGCGATCCACCTTCTCAAAAGAATTGGAGAATATATAACTATTCTAAAATAGCTGAGATAATCGATAGCATTTGCATAAGTGATAAATCTACAATTGGTATAGATGTTTACACCTTGATGGGTCATTATTCTACATTAATTAGGAGACATATTGTGAGTGATTCAGAAGTCGCTGAACTCTGCCGTAAAATATACACTAAGCATAAACAAGCTCTAGATTTAATTTTTGAGCATCGTCCAGACTTACAATCAGAAATTGCTACAAGAATTCACGAATTACTAATTCGAGAGACTGACTCTAAAGAAATATCTGTATATTTTTGGAGTAAGGGATACATAGGCATCATCCCTAAAAAATGGGAAGAGAATAATTTACCCTTGAGTTTACAATTTGAAAATTATCCTGAAGCGTTAATGATAAGAATCCTAATTGATCATAGTGAGGATAAATCCATCTGCGAAAAAATACATGATATATCCCAGAAAAATAGACCTCCTTTTAAGAGGAGAACCCTATCACCACAACGGACAACTATTTATATGAAATCTGTTCTTAAACCTAGAGATTATGAAGATGCTGATATTGAGGAATTAATGAATAAAGTGCAGGATTGTTGGCGACACTTTATTAAAAATGACTTTGTGACTATCGAGAACTTAATTAATACAAATATAGATGAGATAATTTGTAAGGATATCTCCGTTCATCCTGAATCCTGAAGATAAAGTTTAGCGATCGCTGCCAAAAGTCTTATACTAGTACAGTTTTATACTGAAGACTTTGACTCTATGTCAAGCAGATTTACTTTGATGCGATCGCACAGATGAGATTTTGGATTCATGGCGATCGCTCTTGCCTAAAAATCCTGTTTTTGTCTGATTGTATCTTGTAAATATTTAAGATATCTTCTTTAATTAAACAGAAATGGTTTCACAGATGAAATCATCCGATCTAATTCAGTTTTATTGTGTTTGAGAAGATCGTGTCCCCACAATTCATTCGTGTTATCAGAGCAATCTTTTGCAAGAGCTTCTCCGATATTTTCAAAACTCTTCTTAATATCTCTCCTTAACCTCTCTGGTTCCGAGAAAACTCCAATAACAAATACTCTATTTTCTAAATCATCTGGAATCTGATGCTTTACATAAATCAATCTATCTTTATCTTCATCAAAATCAATCAGTAAAGCAATCATTCTGTCTGGATATTGTCGCATTGTAGAGGCATAATTATTCGTGAATTTCTCCACAACATTTTTCCAACCACCTGCCTCTGGTAGGACTTGAATAGCGCGGCTATTGAGGTTTAGATCAAGAATAAATCCGTTTGCAATCTGACGATTAGCATCGTCTTCAGGCAACACAAGAATGTGCGGTCTATGCTTATTTATGCTCATAGTTCTATATCGCCACGAATCAAGGCATCTACAAGATCGCTTTGAATAGACAAATCACTGAGCAATCTGATTAAAGTTGGCTCTAAGTGGCTTTTTCTATCCAGTACAAAGGTATTTTCATTTGAAAACTTTCTGATTGCTTCAGGATTATGAGATGTAACCAAAATTTGCCCAACATTCCTAAATGAGCGTCGTAGCGATGTTAGAAAATGTCCAACCTCTGATATAGCGAGATAGTTGTCAGGCTCATCCCAGAAGCAGAAAAGAGGGCCGTATGATTCGTTGGCAGCTAAGACAACCGAGCAAAGAAAAAAGCACTTTTCACCATCAGATAAGGCTTCAAAGTCAACACTCAGATTCGCATTATTTTCTTGAAACCGAACAATCATGCTTTTGGAGTCTTTGCCGATTAGTTCATTCAGAAAATCCTTAATATCAGGCATAACTTCACGGAGATATTGGACAACCTCTGTGTACGCAGCAGGATAGCGACTGAGTAGCCCAGAAAACCACTCCCCGAAGTTTGAACCATCCCGCTTTGGCTCCAAAGTGTCGCCGTTGGAGTCTCCTGTCATTAAGCTTGGGATCGGAGCTAAAATGATCATGCGAGAAAGCCAAATCTTGAAAATACGAAGTGGATCCGTTTCTGATTGCTCCTGAATTACTGGAAGGGCGACAAGATGCCAATCCACTAAAAACTGAGCCTCACGATTTTGCGAACTGTTGTGAAGAGTGACTTTGGCTTCTTTTCGAGAGTAGATTGGCTCTCCTGAAACTAGCAGTTGCTCTTCAAAAACTCGAAGTTCTTTAAATTTTGCTGGCAACTCTAAAGCAAGGACATATTTGTATAATTTATTGTCAAGTAATACTTCTATTTCAAAGCGGATCGGAACATCAGACCTTCCACGAGCAAAATCTTTTGGGCTAATAAGTTTAAGGTGTTCAAGTTCGCGCATTCTATTAATGCCTCGACCGATAGACTGAAGTACCTCTAATGCAGAAGCAGTAGTTGATTTACCTGAACCGTTTTTTCCAATCAAGAGAGCTGATGATATCCCCTTTATGGGCAATTCAAAGTTTTCTAGACATCTGAAATTGTGTATATATAGTCTTTGGAGCATAGGAAAAAATTTCTGAGAATTGGAAGGTAAAAACCTTTTTTATCTGCCTAAGTAATGAATAAGGATTGCCACGAACATCTTGATAAATCAGGTGCTTTGCTGATCGACAGAAAGATTATCTACATATTAGATCACATTTATTTTGATAACTAACGCTATCCTCAATAAATAGGAGTTGATGAATTTAACAGTGCGCTCTCCATCATCTAAAATAGAAAGTAACATGCTCAAAATAGCCTATGAACGCCACAACAACCACTTTACCTTCTACACTCAAATTGAAAATTGACTTGACTGATGAGCAATTTTTATAGATGTGTCAGAAAAACCGCGATTATCGATTTGAGCGTACAGCATCAGGGTAATTATTAATTATGCCACCAACAGGTAGTGATACTGGCAACCGTAACTTTGATATGGTTGTTTACTGGCGGCATATCCGCCAGGAGCAGCATTTCCCGACTCTGGCTGGAAACGAGGTTTTAAATGAGTTTCAGCTTAAGTTGAAACCAATGAGCAATGCTGTGCCTTGACGACAGATGTGGTTCAAATACATGAAAACTGCTGTAAGCGTTTTATTTGTATAGTACATTTGAACTCAAGTCAAAACCGCTATATTGATTTGAAAGCTCTCTTAAGTAATGCTTTAAAATTACTGATTATGCGTTAGAGATTTCTCATGCTATTTGATGCGTTTAAAAAATATAAATCTCCTAAAATCAAATTCATCAATACTAACCCAAGATGGCGCGTAGCATGGGGAACAGTTAATGCAAATTATGAGGATATAGCTTGGCGAGATGAGAAAATTTCTGTAATTTTACCACGTACCAATTCTGAATTTTTGACGGAGAAATTAGCAATCAGTTCTGGAGGACGATTTGTTGTTGTTGGTGATATTTGGTTAACGAACCGAGTGCAATTGCTGCAAAATTTGGGAATTGAATCGGATAGCTTTCAAGGAAATTATCTGCAACTAGTTGCCAATCTTTGGGAACGACAGGGCTTTGAATGTCTTAGGCAACTTGTGGGGATGTTTGCGCTGGTAGTTTGGGATAGAGACAAACAGGTGTTAAAGTTGGTTCGCGATCGCATCGGTGTTCGTACCCTCTATTACACTACCACTGGTTCGGTTCGTTGGATTGCACCTCAGTTGAGAACTTTATCACCTTATCGTTCATCTGATTTAGATTTAGTGGCGTTGCGAGATTATCTTTGTTGTGCCTTTGTTCCCGGAGAACGAACCCTTTGGGAACAGGTGCGAGAACTGCGACCTGGAACCGTTTTAGAATTTCCCGACCAGAAAGTTGAAGCTTATTGGCAGCTTCAAGAAAAAATTATAGCAATAGATAAGCCTTTAGCATGGCATGGCGATCGCTTGCGAGAACTCCTAGACCAAGTTGTTCAAGAATATTTACCACCAGCAAATGAACCCGTTGGTGTTTTCCTTTCTGGCGGTTTGGATTCTAGCAGTATCACTGCTTTAGTGGCAAAATTTCACAAAGCACCAGTTCACACCTTCTCGATTCATTTTGGTGCTGAATCTCCCAATGAGTTAGAATTTTCCAATCTCGTTGCATCCCATTGTCAGACGCAGCACCACATTTTAGAAATTACTTTTAAGGATATGTGGTCACACCTGCCGGAAACAATGGCCTATTTAGATGACCCCATTGGCGACCCCCTGACTGTTCCCAACCTTTTGCTGGGACGACTGGCGAGAGAAAGTGTAGAAGTTATTTTAAATGGTGAAGGTGGCGACCCTTGTTTTGGTGGGCCAAAAAATCAGCCAATGCTAATTAATAGTTTATATGGTTCTGTCACCAACCAGGATGCATTACAAGCTTATTTAATTTCATTTCAAAAGTGCGCTCCTGACTTACCACAACTTTTAAAACCAGAAGTTTGGCAAGCAATACAAACAGCACCTTGGGTTTTTGAAGAAGACTTATATTCTCAAGCTAACTATCTTAATCGTTTGATGGCAATGAACATCAAATTTAAAGGCGCTGACCAAATTCTGACGAAAGTCAGTAACTTGACTCAAGCCGCTCGTTTGCAAGGTCGTTCTCCCTTGTTTGACCAGCGAATAGTAGATTTAAGTATGGAGATACCTCCACAGTATAAGCTTTCTGGAGTGGAAGAAAAAGCAGTTTTAAAGCAAGCGATTACCTATGGTACATCTTCTCTAGGAGATGCTGCGCGATCGACAAGCGCAGATATTTTACCAGACGCAATTATTCATCGTCCCAAAAGTGGCATGATGGTACCAGTACAGCTAGGATTTCGCAAATATTGGCAGCAAGAAGCCAAAGATTTATTACTCAATCGGAATGCAGCTATCACTCCTTACTTGAACCAGTTGCCAATTCGTAATTGGTTAAACTATCAAGGAGATACTTGGAGTCGTTATGGAGTAAAGCTGTGGTTGCTTGCTAGTTTAGAAATTTGGCTACAAGTAAATCAAAAAGCACAGTAGTGAAAGCAACAAAAGAATACGCTGATGCCATCAGTGATGAGTGATGAGCAAGAAAAAATACTCAATACTGATTACTTGTAAGAATTTTAACTCATATCATGTCTTTTCATCAAAAGCCGTAGGGAAATTTAAGTCGTTAGTACTAATGACTTTTGTTGTATGAATATTTCCTGACTTATGTCAGCATTTTTTGTTTTAAAAAACACTGAAAAAACGCATTTTCAGGTGATTGGCGATTTTGTACCTATTTATTTTTGATTATTTACTGAACCGATCTCCATTTGGGGTGTACTCTCAATATACGGTAACTATCACACTCGACCTTTGAGATAAATTACACCCAGAGGTGAATACCATGAACAATTATGCTAAACAACAGGAATTTATATTAGGTCAGATCACAAATAAATATTTTCAGCGTCGAGATTTTAGTGGATGTGACTTGAGTGGAATCGACCTGAAAGGAATTGATTTAAGTGGTATTAACTTTATCGGAGCGGATTTGCGTGGTGCAAATTTGTGCGGCTGTGTTCTGACTCGTGCTAATTTAAGTGGCGCAAATTTGATGGAAGCTAGCTTACGTGAAGCTAATTTGTATGAAGCATCTTTGTGTGAAGCCAATTTGACTAATGCTGATTTAAAAGGAGCAAATTTGTGTGGAACTTTTTTATGGCGCGTGAAATTTACAGGTAGCAATCTTTGGGGTGCTTCTTTGTGTGATGTAGATTTGAGAGAAGCAGACTTAAGTGAAGCCAAATTAATTGAAGCATCGCTGATTGAAGCTAACTTAAGTTTTGCAAATCTCGCAGGAGCAAATCTTGCAGGAGCAAAATTACTAGAAGCTAATTTGACTGAGGCTAATTTAACTGGTGCAGATTTGACATGGGCTAATTTAACCAAGGCAAACTTGAGTAAGGCAAACCTTTGGAAGACAAATCTGATTTATGCAAAGTTGCGGGATACTATTATGCCTGATGGCACGATTGAGCAACCTCAGATAGTTATTTATTAGTTAGGAGTAGGCTATTACCCTTGGGGCGATCCCTGCATTTCTCACAAGCTCAAGGCGTTTGATGGAGTAGAAGAGAAGTAATGAGTAATGAGTAATGAGTAATGAGTAAAAACTGCTTACTTCTTACTCATTACTTATTACTTCTCCCCGGCACTTGCATAGGCTTTAAGAGGTGTCGTGAGAAATCCGGGGATCGCGCTTTCTATTAACCAACTGCGATCGCACTAAAAATTAAAGTGGGAGTTGTGGCGATCGCTTGGGTGAGTGAATAAAAGTTTAAGATTGCAGTACCCCTTGTTCTACTTTTGTTAACTCAATTTTCAGATAATTAGGGCGATACTTTGCCATCGAAGCCGCATCTAAGACTGTTTCAAAGTTATCTAAAATCCTAATTTAGTTAAAAGGCTGTTTCCCGGCGGAGTGTACTGTAGCGATCGCCAAATCACATACTCAAATTGATCTTGAATTGATGTTGCTAGTTTAGTGGCTAAAGTCGTTTTCCCAACGCCGCCTATACGGAAGATTGTAAGCAAGCGACAGCCATCTTGTAAAATCCATGACTTGAGCTGCGTTAGTTCTTGTGAGCATCCATAACTAGTAATTCAGGATATTTCAGCCCCTCTCCGCGTCGGAGAGGGGTTGGGGAGAGGTTCATCTCACGTTAATTCAGTTAAAACTTGGTCAAAACTTGGGATACGGGACTTTATTTGCGTAATGCACCCTATTTTCGCTGTATGTTTCTTAGATACATCGAATTGCTCTTGTAAACTTATTGAGAATTAACTATGGAACCTATTTCTCTGATTATTGCTGCTTTAGGTGCTGGTGCGATCGCTGCTACTAAAGAAACCGCAGGAACAGCCGTGAAAGATGCCTATCAGGGTTTGAAGGCTTTGATTAAACAGAGGTTTGCTGATCAGGGTAAAGAAGATGATAGCAATATCGTAGACAAGCATGAAAAAAAGCTGGATTCAGAAGCATTTAAGGCATTACTCCAAGAAGAGTTAACCAATTTAGGCGTTGATAAAGATGCGGAAATTATCAAGTTAGCTCAGGAGTTATTGAAACAGGAAAAGCCGGAGGAATCTGCGGCTGGTAAGTATAACACAGTATTTCAAGGAGAAGTGAAAGGCGCTCAAGTAGGCGATCGCAACACACAAACAAATACCTTTAGCTAAAAGCTACTAAAGTATCTAAAATGAACCATGCAGAGTTTCAAGCTGAAGTTAAGGGCGCTCAGATAGGCGATCACAACATTATCTACAACTATTTTTACTACAGAGAAGAGGTAAAACCTACATCTGTTGATGTTGCTGATGAATCTCTCCCTTGTCCTTATCGCGGTTTGTTTCATTTTGGCCCCAATGATGCGGATATATTCTTTGGGCGGGAAATTTTTATCGAAGAACTTTATAGTGCAACTAAAACCCGGAATTTTATACCCGTATTGGGTGCATCGGGAAGCGGTAAATCTTCGGTGGTATTAGCGGGGTTAATCCCGAAGTTGCAAACAGCCGGAAATTGGCAGTTTACTCACTTTCGTCCTGGTGCTGATCCTTTTTATGCGTTGGCTGTAGCTTTACTGCCACTGTATACGGCTACTTTAAATGCAACTGCAACTGCAACTGACCAAATTAAGGAAGCCCGCGAGTTAGCTGATTACTTGCAAGATGGCTCTATGCTGATCTCGGACGTTTTTGCTAAAATTTGGCAAAATCACCCTAATGAACGGGTGCTATTAATTGCTGACCAATTTGAAGAAATTTATACTCTCTGTCACCGTCAGGAAATTCGCCATAAATTTCTTGATTGCTTATTAGCTAGTTTAGAAACTTCTACTTCTCTATCTGCATCCGCTACGGTGTGGGTAATGACAATGCGGGCAGATTTTTTGGGAAATGCTCTCTCCTATCGTCCCTTTGCGGATATCTTGCAAAATGCTGATGTGAAATTAGGGCCGATGAATCGGGAGGAATTAACACAAGTTATTGAAAAACCTGCCGAAAAATTAGGGGTGACATTTGCAAGCGGATTGGTAGAACGCATTTTAGAGGATGTAGAAAACCAACCGGGAAATTTACCTTTGCTAGAGTTTGCTTTAACAGAGTTGTGGAATAAGCGCACGGGTAAACAATTAACTCACAAAATCTATGAAGAAATTGGTCAAGTAGAAGGTGCGTTAGCTCGTCATGCTGATGAGAAATATGGCAACTTGACAGACGAGGAAAAAGAAAAAGTCCGGCGGATTTTTATTCAATTGGTGCGTCCGGGTGAGGGAACAGAAGATACTCGACGGGTGGCGATGAAGGCGGAATTGGAGGAGCAAAGCTGGGATTTGGTCAAACAATTAGCGGATGCTCGGTTGGTGGTGACAAGTCGCAATGCTACCAGTCAAGAAACGGTAGAAGTAGTCCATGAAGCTTTGATTCGCAATTGGGGAGAATTGCGGGAATGGATGAATAAAGACCGCGTTTTTAGGGCTTGGCAAGAGCGACTGCGTTCAGCAAAAGGACAATGGGAAGCAACGCAACGAGATGAAGGGGCATTGTTGCGGGGTGCAGCGTTGGTGGAGGGGGAAGAAAAGCTAAAACAACGGCGAGAGGATATTAGCGCAGCCGAGCAAAAGTTTATTCAAGCTAGTGTGGAATTGAGGGATAAGGAACAAAAGCAACAAGAACGCAGAAGACGACTGACTTTTTCTGGACTGGCAGGGGGTTTGGTGTTAGCTTTGGGTTTATCTGGACTAGCGGGTATAGGCTGGGGGAATGCCGAAATCAGTCAAATTAATGCCTTTGCCCAAAGTTCCGATGGGTTTGTGGCTTTAAATGGGCGAAAAGCTGTCGAATCAAGCGTCAAAGCTGCTGTCAAAATGCGAGGTAAATTTTGGGTTGATGCAGATACCCGCACCCAGGTAGAACTGGCATTATTAAATACAGTTCACAATGTTGCCGCACCTAACACTTTGGGAGGACATACAAACGTGGTTTATGGCATCAGCTTCAGTCCCGATGGCAAGATGCTAGCTTCTGCCAGTGCTGACAAGACGGTGAAACTATGGGATATCAGCACAGGCAAAGAAATCAAAACCCTTACTGGGCATACAAACTCGGTTAATGGCATCAGCTTCAGTCCCGATGGCAAGATGCTAGCTTCTGCCAGTGCTGACAACACGGTGAAACTGTGGGATACCAGCACAGGCAAAGAAATCAAAACTCTTACTGGGCATACAAACTCGGTTTATGGCATCAGCTTCAGTCCCGATGGCAAGATGCTAGCTTCTGTCAGTAATGACAACACGGTGAAACTGTGGGATACCAGCACAGGCAAAGAAATCAAAACCCTTACTGGGCATACAAACTGGGTTTGGGGCATCAGTTTCAGTCCCGATGGCAAGATGCTAGCTTCTGCCAGTGGTGACAACACGGTGAAACTGTGGGATACCAGCACGGGCAAAGAAATCAAAACCCTTACTGGGCATACAGACTCGGTTTGGGGCATCAGTTTCAGTCCCGATGGCAAGATGCTAGCTTCTGTCAGTAATGACAACACGGTGAAACTGTGGGATACCAGCACAGGCAAAGAAATCAAAACCCTTACTGGGCATACAAACTCGGTTTTGGGCATCAGTTTCAGTCCCGATGGCAAGATGCTAGCTTCTGCCAGTGCTGACAACACGGTGAAACTGTGGGATACCAGCACAGGCAAAGAAATCAAAACCCTTACTGGGCATAGAAACTGGGTTAGGGGCATCAGCTTCAGTCCTGATGGCAAGATGCTAGCTTCTGCCAGTGATGACAACACGGTGAAACTGTGGGATACCAGCACAGGCAAAGAAATCAAAACCCTTACTGGGCATAGAAACTGGGTTTTTGGCATCAGCTTCAATCCCGATAGCAAGATGCTAGCTTCTGCCAGTGCTGACAACACGGTGAAACTGTGGGATACCAGCACAGGCAAAGAAATCAAAACTCTTACTGGGCATACAAACTCGGTTTATGGCATCAGCTTCAGTCCCGATGGCAAGATGCTAGCTTCTGCCAGTGCTGACAACACGGTGAAACTGTGGGATACCAGCACAGGCAAAGAAATCAAAACCTTTACTGGGCATACAAACGAGGTTTTGGGCATCAGCTTCAGTCCCGATGGCAAGATGCTAGCTTCTGCCAGTGCTGACAACACGGTGAAACTGTGGGATATCAGCACAGGCAAAGAAATCAAAACTCTTACTGGGCATACAAACTGGGTTAGGGGCATCAGCTTCAGTCCCGATGGCAAGATGCTAGCTTCTGTCAGTGCTGACAAGACGGTGAAACTGTGGGATACCAGCACAGGCAAAGAAATCAAAACCCTTATTGGGCATACAAACTGGGTTTTTGGCATCAGCTTCAGTCCCGATGGCAAGATGCTAGCTTCTGCCAGTGCTGACAAGACGGTGAAACTGTGGGATACCAGCACAGGCAAAGAAATCAAAACCCTTACTGGGCATACAAAAGAGGTTAGGGGCATCAGCTTCAGTCCCGATGGCAAGATGCTAGCTTCTGCCGGTGGTGACAACACGGTGAAACTGTGGGATACCAGCACAGGCAAAGAAATCAAAACCCTTACTGGGCATACAAACTGGGTTAATGGCATCAGCTTCAGTCCCGATGGCAAGATGCTAGCTTCTGCCAGTGCTGACAACACGGTGAAACTGTGGAGGCTGGATTTTGATTATTTACTCCAGCAAGGGTGCAGTTTTATGCGCGAGTATTATAAAACCAATCCCCCTGATAATGAGAGTGACAAGCACCTGTGCGATGGTGTTGGTAATTCGTAATACCGATATTATCTATGCAGGAAACGTTATAAGTAATACTTAAGCCGTAGTTAATACAACTTAAACAGTACTTATTAATGGTGAAGCTGTAGTTACAGACGCTCATTATATGATAAGTAAACTTGAAGCTATAGTTAATACAACTTCTTCTGTAGTTATGAATGCTCAAGCTGTAGTTAACACAGCTTCTTCTGTAGTTATGAATGCTCAACCTGTAGTTAACACAACTTCTTCTGTGGTTATAAATGCTCAAGCTGTAGTTAGCACAGCTTCTTCTGTAGTTATAAATGCTCATACCAATTTAATGTGAGGTTGCACATATCTTGATCCCCCTAAATCCCCCTTAAAAAGGGGGACTTTGATAGATATTTTTCCGGTTCCCCCCTTATTTAAGGGGGGCTAGGGGGGATCGAATTCTATGCAGCTTCATAAAAAATTGGTATCAAGCTGTAATTAAGATTAGATAAACGCTTTAGATAAATTAAGAGAATTTACCAGTATTTATCTCATAAAAAGTATAATTATTTTTGTGGATTTTGCTGAACCAGAATGTATTTTCAGTAGGACATAGTAACTGTATAAATGTTACGAGTAACTAAATTTATGTCTTTGAGAAAACGTACATCCCGCGTTCTAGAAAATGCTGAGTTAAGATTTGCTGGACTCAAAGCAATTGATGCCAATCTGGATCTTGGAAATACTTGTAATTTAAAAGCCCTGACAGAAATAATTGAGCAATTACGCAGCAAGTTAGAAGCTCATAATACTGCTCTCAGCACGATTGACTCTTCCAAAGCAGAAATTGAAGAATTAGAACAAACCTTGGGTACTTTCTCCGAAAAAATGCTCATGGGAATCGGCTTTAAATACGGCAAAGATAGCCGCGAATATGAGATGGCTGGTGGAGTTCGCAAAAGTGAACGTATTCGCAAAAGCAGGGCGACTCGCTTAAAAACTGTTGCACAAAAAGCATCTAGCCAAGGCACTCAATCCTTGTAGATGTGTAAGCAATACGAGTAATGAGTAATGAGTAATGAGTAATGAGTAATGAGTAATGGGTATTTACTCATTACTTATAAAGTTAAATTGAATTACCACATTTTTTTACTCATGATTAATTATAACGTAAATATCAGTATTCAAGAAAGAACAGAAAATTTTGCGATAAGAGTTATCAAAGCTTATTCTGAGCTAAATAAAAGACCTTTTGACGACGCTGGTAAAATCTTGTCTAAACAATTTTTAAGAAGCGGGACATCAATAGGAGCAAACTGTTCAGAAGCTAAATATGCACAATCAAATAAAGACTTTATCAATAAGTATTCTATAGCCTTAAAGGAAGCCAATGAAACCCTTTATTGGATAAAAATAATGATAAAATCGGAGTTAGTGTCAAAATCAAAATTTCAAAATCTGATAGAAGAGAATGAAAGAATTGTTAAGATATTAACAACTTCAATCAACAAATTGAAAGAAAAATAAAAAATAATCCACTCATTACTCATTACTCATTACTCATTACTCATTACTCATTACTCCTTACTCATTTAATTTGGTTCACCGATGATGACACCCTACCTCAACGCCCAATACCTAAAATTCGCGTTGTGAAAAGATAAAAATAGCGATCGCTAACAACATGGCACTATAAAGTAAGCCATAGCCAGCATTCAGAATCAGTGCAGTTGTATCAGGTAATGCTTGCAAACCATAAACTGCATCATTTTTCAAATCTAATCGCGATAAATCTGGCAAGATGAGAAATAAACCTTGAGTGAGAATTTCTATACCAGGGTTACGACTCAGACGACCAAGTTGTACTAAATCTTGAGTAATATTGCCGATTAAATATACCGCAAAGGTTAAAATAGTCGCTAACAGAGAAGCTGTAAAAACACCAAAGGTAATAGCCAGAGCAGTGATTAATGACAACTGCAATACTAAGAAAATTGCAGCAATTAGAATACTCGCTGTTGGATGAGGAATATTACCAAATTGTAGAAATACCAGATAAATTACTGTCATTATAGCGATCAGTACAGCTAGTACTGCGGATAAACCCAAGTATTTGCCAACGATAATTTCGCTGCGACTGACAGGTTTAGCAATCAACACCAAGATAGTGCGCTTTTCAATTTCTTTATTAACTAGTCCCGTACCAATAAATATCGTAATAATTAACCCGATGGCATTCATCGCTGCCATCCCAAAGTCTAAAAACATTTTGCCTTCAGTCGTAGCTGCAAATTCAGGAAGGGCGCGGAAGGCAATGGCGAGTATTAGCGCATAAAAACCAATAATATATAGGATGCGATCGCGTACCACTTCCTGAAAGACATTCTTTGCCAATACAAAAATTCTGTTAATAGCCATTTGTCATTTGTCATTTGTCATTTGTTATTGGGAAGAGGTATAGGCGTAGGTAGCGCACGGTAAAGAGGTAATTCTATTCTCCCCCTTGCTCCCTGCTTCCTGCTCCTCTGCCTCACTTCTCACAGTTGCGGAAGTGGTGAACCAGGAATCAATTTACTGGCGACATCGCATTCGATGTCTGCAACTGTAATCTTATTGCCAGAATCGCTAGTTGCTGGAAGTTGTTTAATCCGACAAGATTTTTTCAAGTAATAGCCTCGTGGGTTAGAACTTGGGCCTGTCCAAATACTTAGTAAATCTAATATATATCCAGACTTATTATTATCTACACGCGGTTCAACACGCCATAGTTTCCTCTCTTCATATTTACCCAGGTTTTTTTGAATTACTTCCCTACCCAGAGTGACTACGCGATGTTCCCGATCTTTCTGAGGAATCAGCCATTTCTCTACTTCTGACCAAGGTCTTTTAGCTATTTCTTCTTCTACTATTGGTTGAAGTTTCTCTAGAATTATAGCGCCGTTTCGTGGGATTTTTACTGGTTCTTCTGTTCTGACAACAAAGGTACTACGTCTAAAAGTATCTGCCTGCAAACTAGGATATTGCTGTAACCAATTATCCATCACAAAATGAAACTGAATCCAACAACTTAGCAGCATACTACTAGCAACTAAAATTATGATTCTTTGGCGGTCTTGTGGTTTAGGAATTCGAGCTTTGGCGTCGGTGTCATTTCCTTCGATAAATTCTGGTATTGCCGTAATTAGTGCTGAAAGTGTCGGCCAAAAAACGATGGTTCTTGCTGTAATTACATCCTGTTGATTTCCAAAAGCAAAAACACTCACTAAGAATCCAGTGATGACTGCACCGACTGGCATAAAAGTACCAGGAACCCTTAAAGGATCTTCGGTTGTATACCAAGCTGTACCAGCAATTAAAAATAACCAACCAAAAAAGGCAATGATATCTTTAATATAACCTGTGGCAAAATATGAGAGTCCCCAAGAAAAAACACTCATATAAATAAATGTCTGCCAAGAATAAGCTTTCGGTGGAACTAATATTTTTCTAATTCCCGCATAAAGCCCTTCCGCAAATTTAAAAACCCCAAATACATCTTTAAATAGCGTATTCATATTCCTCCCTACACCTGATTAATTGATCGCTCATCTTCCTCTGAATTAAACAAATAAATATTGCTATTTTGAACGAAATAATAAGACAATGGTTATAGCAGTATAGCTCAGAGAATTGGCTATTAATATAGTAGTAACTAAATTGGTATTTTGAAAGTTAACGCTGCTCATACGAAGCCTTTGCTGCCTCTGAGATATTTTAGTTTCTTCTTCTTCTTTGTCCTCTTTTTTAGCAACTGGTTCATGTAATGATAATAGCAAAACTCTTAAAATAAAAAATTTCATCAAAAAAGTAGCGAAGAAAATTATACAGGCAGTTAATATAATTAAAGTTTGGGTACTTGGCAATTTAAAAGTATTAAAAAACATATAGTTAATTAATTCTGATTTCACCTGTATCGGCAATAGTGGTTCAGATACAAAAAATATGAACCAACCAATTACACTAGAAAAAAGATTAATAGAAATGGCATAAAAAGTACTGGTTTTTTTGTCAAATTTTAGTCGAGAGTGTAAAACATAAGCTTCGATGGGGATGGCAATCATTACAAATAAAAGGTCAAACAAGATTCCACCAATGGGAAAAATCCTCGGAAGCATCCAATTTTCAGGCATAAATCGTCAAGGGTAAGGGTTAACTGTAGAGAGTATAACTGGGATAGTGAGGGTAATGGGGGAAATTATCTCATTGTTTTTGTCCTTTACTCTGTTGGTGTGCGAGTATTCCATTATTGATATTTTTAATACATTCATTTAGCTATTGTACGGACTCATGAGAGCGGCAGTTTCTCTACCGGAGAAGACAAGACGTTAGGTAAGATTAAAGACTGCCACTTTATAGCTTTTCGAGAAATGACAAGGAACGGTATTGGTATTCGCACAGCGCAAGTGCGTCAGGAACGGCTAGTTGGTCAAATTCACGTCTACGATGGTGTGGGTAAAGGTAAGTCCCAAGCGGCTTTAGGGGTGGTTTTGCGCTCAATTGGCTTGGGGATAAATACGCCTAGCAATTCTAACCGCGTTTTACTGTTACGGTTTTTAAAAGGGCCAGAACGTGATTATGACGAAGATGGCGCGATCGCAGCTTTGCAACGTGGATTTCCCCATTTAATTGACCAGGTTCGCACTGGGAGAGCCGAATTTTTTGGCCATGATGAAATTACCATCTTTGATCGAGATGAGGCTACGCGGGGTTGGGATGTAGCCAAAGGTGCGATCGCTAGCGGTTTATATTCAGTTGTCGTCTTGGATGAAATTAACCCCGTTTTAGATTTAGGTTTGCTACCAGTAGATGAAGTGGTACGGACATTAAAATCCAAACCCCAAGAGTTAGAAATCATCGCCACCGGACGCGCCGCACCGCAAAAGCTGCTTGATATTGCAGATTTGCACTCAGAAATGAAACCTCATCACCACCCAACAGCCAAGGCCCTCTTACTTGAAGGGATTGAAATTTATACTGGTGCTGGTAAAGGTAAGTCTACTAGTGCTTTGGGTAAAGCCTTGCAGGCCATTGGTAGGGGAATTAATCATCCAGGGTCTACCCGTGTGTTGATTATGCAGTGGCTTAAAGGTGGTAGTGGCTACACAGAAGATGCAGCGATCGCCGCTTTGCAGCAGTCGTATCCAGAAGTGGTGGATCATCAGCGTTGCGGTGGAGATTCCATTGTCTGGCGAAATTCCCGGCAAGAATTAGATTATGTAGAAGCCGAACGGGGTTGGGAAATTGCGAAAGTTGCGATCGCCTCTGGACTGTATAAAACTATTATTCTCGATGAACTCAATCCCACCGTTGACTTAGAATTACTCCCCGTTGAACCCATTGTTCAAGCTTTACTCCGTAAACCCCGCGACACCGAAATCATTATCACTGGCCGCTGTCAAAATCCACCCGCGTACTTCGACTTGGCTAGCGTCCACTCAGAAGTTTATTGCCACAAACACTATGCTAATCATGGTGTAGAACTTAAACGAGGGGTAGATTTTTAAAATAGTCATTAGTCATTAACTATGGACTTTTGATACTAATGATTGAGACAGGTGAAAAGCTAAATGCGATTACCAGTCACTCTTGCATAATCCAAAATCTAAAATCTTGCTGGCGCACTAGCAGGAATTTTTACTTCTCGGTAGTAAAATATTTTGCACAAAGCGATCACGTCCTGCTGCCTTTGCTTTATACAATGCCCGATCCGCTGCGGCAATCATTTCTTCTAAGTCAGAATCGGCCTGAGGAATTTCCGTCGTAAACCCGACGCTAATGGTTACATGAGGACTAACTTGGGAATTTTGATGAGGAATTGCTAGTGTTCGGACAGCATGACAAATTCTGTCCGCAACATGAGTCGCCCCCTCGGTGTCTGTGTTAGGTAAAACTACAGCAAATTCTTCCCCGCCATAACGGGCAACTAAATCTCCTGGGCGTTTAATAATATCTTTGATGGCTTGAGCGATTTCTTGAAGACAGCGATCGCCTATCCGATGACCATAAGTATCATTATATAATTTGAAGAAATCAACATCGCAAAGAATCAGAGAAAGTGGACGTTGTTCGCGTTTTAGGCGCTGCCATTCTTGGTTAAAATACTCTTCAAACCGTCGGCGATTAGCTACTTGAGTTAATCCATCGATAGTAACTAATCTCTGCAATTCCATATTCACGGCTTCTAGTTTTTGCTGTAACTGAGATTGCTCAATCAAGCGTTTTACCCGTTGTCGCAAAACTGGCCAATGAATCGGTTTGGTAACATAATCCATTGCTCCCACTGCAAATGCACGGTCAACTGACTCTTGATCCTCAAGTCCTGTAATCATCAAAACTGGAGTGTGCTTGTTATAATCCAAAAGCTGTAACTGAGTGCAACAGTCGAACCCATCCAGATCCGGCATTATGGCATCAAGGAGTACTATATCAGGGTGCAGTTGTTTAAAGACAGTTAAAGCCTCTATACCATTTTGAGCTTCCGCTATTTGATAGCCTTCCCGCTCCAAGAAATGCCGCAGTATCAGGCGAATAAAAGGTTCATCATCAACAATTAGAACTAAAGATTGGCTTTCTTGAGCAGTGGCTTTCATGGTACTTCCTTCGCGAGTTCTTTTTCTAAGGCAGTTTTAACTTGTTCATATTCCTGATATAGTTGTGAAAATAATTCTAGGATGTTTTCTAATTTACTACTGCGTCCCTGTGCTTCTAACAGCTTGCAAAGCTGCGCCAAGGCGATCGCTCCAACCGAAGCACTGCTAGACTTGAGTTGGTGGGCTGTCTTCCATAGGGTTTCGGTATCCTGATTTATAATAGCTGTGCTTATATCTTCTACTAGTCTCGGTGTTTCTGTAAGATAACACTCAATTAGTTGAGCAAATACCAGACGATCTCCTCTGACCATATTCCGCAAGGATTGGAGGATTTTGGCATCAATATTATTGGCGGCGCTTTTTAATCTCTGATTTTGCCCTGACTGTATAATATTTGGCAAAGGTGGCAATTCTGGCCAAATAATTTTCCCTTGTTTGCCCATAGAAGTAAATTCAGAACTTCTTTGAGGTTGACATTTGCTGAGAGCCTGAGTTAACTCTGGAAGCTGAATCGGTTTGCTAAGGTAGTCATCCATACCAGCAGCAAGACAAATTTGGCGATCGCCCCGCATTGCATTAGCAGTTATGGCAATGATATAAGGACGAAAACCCACTCCCCATTCTTGACAGATTCTCCGAGTTGTTTCTAACCCATCCATTTCTGGCATATTGACATCCATCAACACTACGTCATAAGGCTGTTTTTGCAAAGCTGCGATCGCTTCTAGCCCATTGGTGACGACATCTGCCCCATAACCTATTTTTTGTAGCATCAATAGGGCAACTTTCTGATTGACAATCGTATCCTCTGCCAGAAGAATCCGCAGTGGCAGTCGATGGGCTAAATGCCGATCAACCAAGGGAAAATGAGAAACACTGGCTGCGATCGGCTGATTTCCCAAAAGACGGGTAATAACATCGTAGAGTTGAGACTGTTTGATGGGTTTACTCAAAGAGGCAGCAAACTGGACATCATTAAAGTCAGAGGAAGTTTCTGCTTTACCCAAAGAAGTCATAATTACTAAAGGCAGATTTTGACAACTAGATTGCTTACGGATTTGACGAGCTAGAGTTATGCCATCCATTTCTGGCATCTGCATATCTAAAATGGCAATATCAAACTGTGTTCCCTGAGCAAGTTCAGCTAAAGCTTCTTTCGCAGATTTGGCAGCAAAAGTTTCCATCTTCCAAGACTCTGCTTGCAAGCTAAGAATTTTGCGGTTGGTCAGATTGTCATCCACAATCAAGATGCGCTTCGACGCCAGCTGCACTGTCGAAGTGCTGAATTCCGGTTGTTCTGACTGAGCAGCTACTTTGGCAGTAATAGTGAAGTAAAATGTTGAACCTTGGGAAGAATCAGGAGATAATAATTTTCCATTTTTCCATCTAGGGCTAGGATTGCCACCGACAAATCCCTGGCTTTCTACCCAAAGAGTACCACCCATCATCTTAGTAAGCCGCTTGCTGATTACCAGTCCTAGCCCTGTGCCGCCATATCGTCTAGTCATGGAGACATCAGCCTGAGTGAAGGGTTGAAATAATCGTTCTATTTTATCTGGTGCGATGCCAATACCCGTATCTTTGATAGCAAATTGAATTTGGACTGGGGACTGGGGAGAAGTTTCTTGATCCTCCTCATTACCTCTTATCCCCAATCCCCGATCCCCAGTTCCCAATTCAACAGAGAGTAGCACTTCTCCTTTTTCAGTAAACTTAATGGCATTGTTGAGGAGATTCATCAAGACTTGGCGCAGACGAGTTAAATCGCCGACGATCTGAGTAGGAACTTGGGGCTGGATCAGGTAAACTAATTCGATATCCTTTTGGGCAGCTTTTGGAGCCACAAGTGAAATAGCCTGCTCCACACAAGCCCTTAAATCAAAAGGCTGTTCTTCTAATTCCAGTTTGCCCGACTCAATTTTCGAGAAATCTAAAATGTCGTTAATGATGGTGAGTAAAGCATCTCCGCTACTGCGGACTGTTTCCACAAAGTCTTGCTGTTGAGGTGTGAGGTCAGTATCCAGCAGTAAACCTGTCATGGCAATAACAGCATTCATTGGAGTCCGAATTTCATGGCTCATCATCGCCAAAAACTCACTTTTTGCCCGATTTGCGGCTTCTGCGTGACGTTTTGCCTGCTCCAAGGCAAAGTTTTTCAAAGTAAGTTCTTCCCGTCGGCGCGTTTCTTGTTCTAGTAAGTGAGCTTGTGCTAGAGCAATACCTAATTGAGCCGCCACTGCTTCTAGTAATTCGATTTCGTCTTGTGTCCATTGTCGAAAATAGCTGCACTGATGTAAAACGATCGCACCATTGGGTTCTCCTTGATAGGATGTGCGGATTGACAGCATAGACTTCAGCCCCATTTTTCGGCAGATCGCTTCAGCCCCTTGGAGTAAAGGATCAACGTACACATCACAAGAAGCGATCGCACTTTCTTGCGCCATCATCTGCTCTGCATAGGGATTATCAGTCAGGGGAACTTCCGATCTCAATATAGTGCAGCGATCGGGGAAAATATTATACTCTGCTACTAGAGGAATTCGGGGTGTAGGGTAACTAATGTAGGAATGGATTAGACAGCAATCAACTTTAAAGGCTTGTCCAATTTGGGTAGCAGCCGTTTCAAAGATTTTGCTAGTATCAAGACTTTGCCGAATTTCCTGAGTAATTTGTTCAAGTAGTAGAGTGCGATGCAATTGCCTTTGCAGCGCCTCTTTAGCCCGTTTGTTTTCGGTAATGTCGTGATTAATGCTAACAGTGGCGATCGTTTCTCCCTGTTCATCCTGTAAGGAGACTACGGTTGTTTCAGAAATTCCCTCGCTACCATCTTTACGAATAAAGTGTATTTCCCCCGACCAGCGTCCCTGCTGGTTGATTGTTTCGAGAATTTTGCTGCTTAATGTTGGGGCTACTTCCGGCTGTTGCAGAATACTGGGAGTTTTAGCTAAAACCTCTGCTTTGCTATAGCCATACATAGTTTCGGCAGCAGGATTCCAGTCAATAATATTGCCAATTAAATCTGTGATAATTACACTATCATGCATGTTTTCAAAAGTAAGGGCTTGCCGACGTAGACTCGCTTCGGCAAGCTTGCGTAAGCGCAGCTCGTCATAGACATCGCTAATATCTGTCTGAATGCCAATAAAGTGGCTTAACTTGCCGTTTTCGTCATAGATTGGAGAAATACTCAATTCATTCCAGAACAAAGTACCATCTTTGCGATAGTTGCGGAGAACCACTTTACAACTTGTTCCAGCTTGAAGAGATGAGCGCAATTCATTGAGTGCTGGTTGCTGGGTATCTGTGCGTTGCAAAAATCGACAGTTTTGCCCAATCACCTCAGTCGCACTGTAGCCTGTTATTTGCTCAAAGGCGTGGTTGACGTAAATAACCGGATTATAAGCTAGTCTAGCATCGGCAATAATAATTCCATTACTGGTAGCAGCAAGCGCCCTTTCCCTCAGTCTCAAGGTTTCTTCAACCATCTTTAAATCAGTAATGTCAAACATAAACCCCCTCAGCATGGTAGGAGTTCCTGTTTCTTCAACTACACTAACAATGTCTCGTAGCCAAATAACTCGCCCATCGGCTGCTAACATTCGGTATTCTAATTCGTGATTTTCGCACCTAGCAGTTGCTTCTTGGCGAAAACAAACAGACTTTTGCTTGTCATGTGGATGCAGATGATTAACCCAAAAATTTTCCTCGTACCATTCTGCGATCGCATAATTTAGCAAGTCTACCGCTTGCGGCCCAACGTAAGTAAATCGCCAAGTCTTCAAGTCTAATTCCCAAGGGATGACTTTGACAGTTTCCAACAGCTGTCGCAAACGATTTTCACTGGTGCGGAGGGCAATTTCTGTCTGTTTCTGTTCAAAAATCCGATGAGTTAATTCCTGATTTATTGCCTTTATCTGTTGGTTACTTGCTTTCATCATCAAGGTGAAATAGATGGATAGTATCAGGGTGATAACAAGAAATAACCCTAAAATCAATACTACTTGTGCGAATAACCCCGGAGTTTGGATTAAAAGTCTCTGCCAGAGTAAGACTACAGAAATTGAGAAGACAATCCCCAGCAACAGCGCTAGTAATTCTTGTTTGCGGAAAAATTTCACAGCTTTAAACCAGTCAACCCCTTCGGGGAATTAAAAATTAAAAATTACAATCCCCATAAATAAATTTAGGGGCTTGAAACAAGGACGTAGTATTTCTTGCACTGTGCGTCTAGAAATACATTTTTTTGATTCTCCATAAATAAATTCAGGGGCTTGTATCCTTTAAGTTTTCGGTCATATCAGTGCTGTTTGACCATTTATTAACCCTCCAGCACTTTAGGGCTTATTAGAGAAAGCAGTCCCGATGAAACAAGTTTCAAAAGCCTTGAATGAAAGAATAACTGGGGACTGGTATTTTTACTCAGCACTCAGCACGGGCTAAACCTTAGCTATCCGCTAACAGCACTTTCAAGTCAGGAGGTAGACAGCGCAGCATCCCTTAGAGAGTGTCAGGCAGCTATTACAGGAGTAAAGAACTATAAATGATTTCTGGACTATTTATTACCCAGTTTAAAAAGAAGAATTGTATCTTGCGCTATACGTCTTGATACAAAGCTTCCAGTCTTGCTTCAATCCCACGCTTTTAAACGTGAGTTACTCTTTCCTCCTGAATACACTAACTTTTACTTCTAAGTAATCTAAAATATTAATGTCAAGGGTATAATTACGGAATTTGTTTTTAAGTAAAACACTTGTATATAATCTTGGCAAAAAAACTTAATAATTTATAGTTATATAGCAATGCAGTTTAGATAAGCCTAAGACACTTGTAGAGCCGGCGATTCATCGCGTCTCTAAAACCCAAAATTGTTGTCAGTAGCCCTTAAGTGAATCGTATTGATTCATATAGGACTAGTATTTGATCTAACAGAATTCAGGAGTCAGAATAGTTAAAGAATAAGAAGAACATTTGATGAATAAATATGCTAATTATTCAGTCGTTCTTATAAATTCTGACTCCTGACTCCTGGGTGCTGAATTCTTACGGCAGTTTTAGTTTTTAGCGTAAACCCAAGCGTATTGGGTTATTGTCACCTGTAAGCTGTTACCTATTTTTTAAGATAGGTCTATTTCTGTACTTATATTTTAAATTACAGCTTCTTGGCGTTGACAATCAAAAACAACCATATAGGAAGCATTTGGTATTTCCTGAGGGAGGTGTCGCATATAGCCATCAGCATCAGAACGGGTGCGGAAGCGAGCAACAATTTCCTGTTGTGTATTAGGAACTAGACGAGCGATCGCCCAAGAATTGAGGCGTTCTTTATAAGCAATAGCCTGATTGTCTGATTTAGAAGCTTTGTTATCCGTATTTTCTGGCATAATTATGTTATCCGTATGAAGTTTAATGAAGGGCGTTAATTAGTTTCTAGGTAGGAATGCACTAACGCTTTTTTTAATGCTGCTGCCACCTTGTTATTCGATTATTAATAAATTGTCAACACTTAGCGCTATATTTTAGACCAACTTAGTTGAAATTCTTAGATAGTTATGAATCTCAAATCCTTAATTTGCAATTGTTTCCAGTACACAACAATGCTCAAGAAAATAGTTTGGCAATTATTGGGTTTGCATGATTTGTATGCCTACACATAAGTAAAGTCCGCATCAGTGGTAAAGCGAACATCAATGTCTGAAAAAATACTATTAGAAACTCACTAAAAAAAGAACAATAACGTGCGTAGAATTAATAGGTGCAGACAACCTTTTAATTTTTTTATAGTGCTATACCTACGGTCAAGCTATATTGCGGGCATTTACATTTTTTATAGTTAGTTTAGAATATTTAAATTTTCATAGTTTATTTAGATATTAAAAAAATGAATTTTTCCTAAAAATTTTATTATATGTGTAGGAAAAATATGTGTTGCAATTATTTAATTTCAAACATCTTGACTAACTGCCATAAAATAGGTAAGATTTTCCCGACAAAAATATAGCTTTGATAATGAAAACACCATTTGTAACATCAATAATTCAAAAACTAGCAGAGGAAATGGAAGCAGTAGTTTTGGTAGACCCAGAATGTACAGTTTTAGGAATGATTACGTTTAAAAATGGTAATAAAACTTTTTTTCGTAATAGCAGGTTTAGCATTAATTCTTTTGCTTCTGTAGCAATAGCTAAAGACAAAGGGGCTTCAAACTTTTTTCTGAATAAATTTGGTTATAAAGTTACTGAAGGAAAAACATTTTTTTGTGAAGAATTATGCGAAGAAATAGCCGATCTCAAGAATATAGACACAGGATTTTATTATGCTCAAGAGTTAGGATTTCCCGTAATTGTCAAGCCGATTAATCTCAGTGAAGGAACATTTGTTACAAAGGTTCATGGCAAGCAAGAATACTATCAAGCAGCCAAGAAAATATTGCGAAAAACTTCAGGATTTATTGTTGAGCGATTCTATAGTGGCAATGATTATAGAATTGTAGTACTTGATGATGAAGTAGTTTCAGCATATCAAAGAATTCCTTTATTTATCATAGGAGATGGGAAATCTAATGTTTTGGAACTTATGCAACAAAAACAGGAAAGTTTTATTAAAAATGGTAGAAAAGAAATTATAGATTTTGAAGATTATAGAATCAAAACAAACTTACGAAGACGAAAGTTAAATTTTAATACTGTTATACCCAAGAACAATCTAGTCTATCTTTTAGACAATGCAAATTTATCAACTGGAGGTGAGGCAGTAGATTTCACTGAAAATATCCATCCTGATTTTAAAAAATTAGCAGTAAATATTACAAAAGATATGGAATTGAGATTAGCAGGTGTGGATATTCTGACTAACGATCTAACCTCACCAATGCTAGATTACACACTGATTGAAGTAAATGGCGCTCCTAGCTTAACTCACTACGCTTCATTTGGTGAAGTTCAGACGAAAAGAGTAGAAAATTTATATCTCAAAGTTCTCAAAGTACTTGAAAACGAAAATAGTAGAGAAAAGCATTGATTTTGATTAAAGGCGGAGTAAGAGTTACTCCGCTTCAGCTATCTCTTTACCATTCCTTATCTAGTAAGGATTCAAACTCAGCTTGTAAGGCGGTTATATCTGCTAATCTTGTGACTAGTAAATTATCCTTGCCAGCATCACTTAAACGTACTTTCCAATAACGAATACTGTCTGAGTTGTTCAACCAAAACTGAATTACAGTATCTACTACTTGATCTAGATTCCAACCCCATTTTGGTGGAACTGATTCTACTGATTCTAGAAATGTATCTAGTGTACATGTATGCATTCCCAAATATTCCACACCTTGGTGGTGTGATTTTTTTCCACTTTGCTGTTGGTGATTAAAAAACTGCAAAAGTGGAGAGACTCCGACAATATCAAAAGTGTATTTCATGCTAGTACTCCCAGTTTTAGACTATTTGTAGGGAAGATTTAGTTTTTTCTAAAATCACGTCTGGAAAGGAACTAAAGCATCTAGAAAAAGTTTAGATTTGGTTTAGATCATCGGCATTAAACCTCAGTCATAAATTAGCACTGGCGAACGTTGAGTGCTAATATTTATTTAGGAGTTTGATTGATTATTAAAGAGTTTCAGGCATTAATTAAGGGAATGTATATATTTTTAATAATTATTTAATGTTTTGCATAAGTCCCTATCTTGTCTGCAAAATGCTAATGTGAACAAAGTACTCCTAAGACATAACTTGAAAAGTGGTGTAAATTAGTGGTGCAGTTCTAAAAGTGTCACTCACGATACTCGCCTTTTGATTGAAGCAGTGATACGATTTAGTTGTGTGAGGAGCAAGTTAAAAATAAAAAGCGTCTGGGGTGGAAACACGGCAACACTCCCAGGCGCTTTTTAATTGGTATACAGAAAAAGTTTTTGAGATAATCACCTAAAGTTCAAAATATCGTATACAGCCTTTGCTGCATAATCCGCAAACTTAAAGCAAAACTGGCTGCGATATGCACGTTGGTAAAAGATTCTGCACCAAATACTTAAGCAAATAGATCGGCATCCGATGCAGCAATAGCCAAATCTAAAATCCAAAATCCAAAATCCAAAATCCAAAATTTCTTAAGTCGCACCAAATTCAGACTGTAAAGCTTCATCGTTATTGTCAGCGATCGTTGCCACAATTGTAATTAGCCGAGATACTTCGCCAGGAGCTAATTCTGCTAGGGTGCGTGTTGATATTACAACTACGCGATTTTCAATAATACCGAAACGTGCTTCAAAAGTGCTAGAGCAGTTCAACTCTAAAAGATAACGCAGTAATCTAGGTTCATCTTTAGCAGGTAGATTTAGCACTGTAGACCAAACCGTTATGGTGTCTTCATCGGTTGTGCCATTGAGTTGGACAAAGACTTCTACACTTCCGTACTTAAACTTCCAGAGATAACCACCTTCTGGAGTGTGGCTAACCATTGCACTATCATCTTGTTCCAAAGAGTCGATGACATTTTCAATTACCTCCACATGGTTAATGCTGGTTGTCTCAGTGATTAGCCCATTAATGGATTCGTTACTAGTTAGGGTTTCTGGGTAGCTTGTCATACAGATTTTTTTCTCAACATACTCGCTATTTTATCTACACATATCTGAATAATACCAATTTGAAAAAAGAATGCGGCAAATGGTAAATGTTGGTTTATTTATGCCGTGTTGTACTAGAGTAGGTGCTATGTCACCAGAAAGCGATCGCTAATTTTTTATAATTATCACAGCTGGCTGGATGATGCGATCGCAAGCGATTACTTACGGCTACCCATCTTCACCAAGGATTACCAACCATTGTGAATCCAGCCCAGTAATAAGGATGCGTCAGGGATTCATCAGTGCTGTCAGCAGGTAAAGGCAAATTCCCAACGACTCCCAAACCTTGCACTTGTCCATCCTTTACGTAAATTTGCCCTTTGGCCATAGCTACTTGAGCCTCTCTCAGGGCTTCTGCTTTAATTGGAGCTGTCTTTAAGTTCTCATAAAATTTTGTCATCAACGCTGCTGTACCAGCATCATTAACCGACCAAAGACTAGCAACACTAGTTTTCACACCTGCCAGCACTGCTAAACCCGCAAATCCCAATTCGGATTCTTCATCACCCAAAGCTGTTCTACAAGCACTCAGCACCAGCATTTCAACTTCGGGTTCATTCAGCCGCAACTGTCGTAGTTGATTCAAGCGTAACTTGTCTTCCCACAGTTGAATATAGGAATTACTCAAAGCGCCAGTAGCAAAATCGGCATGGGTTGCCATGTGAATAATTCCAAAAGGTTGTTGGCGGCGGATGGTTTTGAGATTGTCTAAGGTGGCTTGCTTGTCTAACAATAATTTGCCCTGCCAGAGTTTAGATACCAGTGTTGATAATTCTAAGGGAACTGCTGGTAAAGGCTCTTGTCCTTGTGTACTCTGAGAAACTCCCAACGCTAAAATTTGAGATTTTTTTATGTCTTTATAAAGAGTGTTAGTCAAACTAATACTTGGCATCAAGCCAATACTATATTTTTCTACTAGAAACCCTTTACCATCATGAAGCGCTGCCATTGGGGTTGAACGTAAGCCAATATCTGGTAGAAAAACCAGATTATTGATTTGTCTTGCCTGTAAATCTGCCTCTAATGGTGCAATAATCCAGCGATAAAGTTGTTGAGATGAACGCAAGTAACCGGTGCGGCGACGATTTTGTGGACTAACGATTTGGTCACGAAATTCTTGAGCGACTTGGAGAACTTTGGCTCTGGTAGTTTCTGGGATGCGCTTGCGGATAGGATCGCCTTTTCCTGTTACTACGACTATTTCCAGTTGGTCGCTATCTTGTTCTGCGAGAGTATTCAATTGTTTAGTAGATTTTTGAGCTTTGCCAAAACTTCCCTCTGGTATAACCTCCACAGGAACAAAGCTGATATAGATAAATGCAGGTTTAGCACCAGTAGCTTCTTCAATTTTGCGAGCAATTTCTTTGGACTCATCCAGTGTTTTGATTTGAGGAGTGGGTATGCCTAAATGGTTGGCAAAATCATCTGTGAATTTATCTTCGGGTGTGGGATCGGTATTAATAATGGGGTTGTCAATCTTAGGATTATTAGGACCAGGGACATTCGGTTTACCTGGAGTACATTGGAATGAGCAAGGGGGAGGATTCGGGGTAAAAGTTGGGGTAGGAATTGGGGTAGGAATTGGGGTAGGAATCTGACTGACATTAATTCCTATCTGTACAGGTGCAGAAGACGAAACGCGGTCATTTGCACTAATTACAAAGGCATTTAGTGACCCATTCACATCAGTTGGAGGGGTATATACTAAAGTATCGCCGCTAGATAAGGTAGTTACACCAGGGATGACAGGAAGGCCATTGACAGTCAGATTTCCTGTATTCACTACATCAACCTGGATGGAGGTGATGTCATTATTAGCATCGCTAACGAGTGGAGCCAAACTAGAGAACGTCAAGGTCACAGCTTGATTAGTCTGGGTATTGGGTAGCGATGAGTTTGCCGTTAATATCGGCGGGGTGTTGACAGATGTAATAGTGATTCGGGTTGGAGTGCCACTAGCATCTCCACCATTTGGCAAGACTGGAAAGTTGCCAGAAGCGAGGATTGAAGTGTCTCCCGCATTAATTGTTCCGGCTGTGCCATTGGTACTCGTCGCATCACCTACGATAAATGGCACATTATTTTGACCACCATCATGTCGAATTGCGACAGTGCCTCCCGCAATGCTAGTGGTTCCTCCTCGTCCAAAATCCAAAATTCCGCCAGTAGCGATGGTAGTACCTGTGCTTCTTCCTTGCACTAGTCCATTTGTCAGCACTTGGACATTGCCACCTTGAACAGTGTTGGCATTACCAAAATCCGTTGTGGCCTGTGTGTTGATGCTGTTAAAGCGAATTGTGCTGCCCAAGGGATTGGTAGTTTGTAAAGTAACGTTGCCACCTGTGGCGCTTGCAGTACCATCGACGTTAGTGGCTGTTGCTGAGGCGTCAATGCCGTCATTCACAGTGATATTATCTCTGGCAGTTAAATTAATTGCACCAGATTTAGCTGTAAAATCTCCACCTGGTACTGTCTTTGATGCAAATGAGTTAATGGCCCCTGTGGTAATACTGCCTGCTGTGGTTGTTACGACTACATTGCCGCCTGTACCTGAGTTATTACCATTAGTTGCAGAGGAAGTAATTCTACCTGTGATGATGTCCCCTGTGGCACTTAAATTCACGGTTCCAGCTATAGATGTACCACCATATCCAAACCCAGTTGTATCCAAATTTCCCAATAATAGACTGGCTCCCGATATGGTAATGGCTCCCCCGGTTGTCTTGATTGTGTTGGCAGGATTGGCAAAGTTTACAGAACCATTTTGTGAAGACAGGTTGAAGCTACCGCCATTACCCAAGTTTAATGTAGCGACACCAAGGGTAGTTACTAAGGGCGTAGCTCCGGTGATGTCGTTGATGGTAATATTTCCTGTGGCTTGTAAGTTGATATTTGTGCCTGATGCTGCGATCGCACCCCAAGAAACGGTATTCGCCCCAATATCTGCATCGCCAAAAGCAATATTACCAGCTGTGCCATCAAAACTACCTGTCCCTGCTGTACCATCGATGATGGTAAGTGTGCTGGGGTCTAGTAATAAAGTGCCAAAGTTGCCATTAATTGCTGAAGTATCTACCAAACCGTTGAAGGTCAAGGAATTTTTGCCTGATACTTCGACATTTCCACCATTGCCGGCATTTGCTCCTCCACGAGCCGAGATGTTGCCATAATATTGGGTTGTGTCGTTACCCCAAACAATTACGCGTCCGCCGTTTCCATTCAAATTGCTATCAGCATTAATGACGGATTTTGAGTCCACATAAGTCTGATCGGCGTTGGGTAAAGTCCCCTTACCTTGAAAATCACCGCCAATTAGTACAGTACCGCCGCCATTGCTTCCAGAGGCGTTAATGTTGGCATCAATCACCCCGACTCGTTTACCCAAAGCAGTTACCGTACCGCCTGTTTGACTCGATACATCCACTTTGCCGGAAACAATGGTTGTCCCTGGTGTTGTGGGAATTGTCACATTCGAGGCTGTTAATTTTACAGTCCCGTCAGGATTAGCAGTTAACCCTGTGTTCCCAACTGTCAGCAATTCCGGTAAAGATGCAATGGGAATTGTCCAGTTATTGGGTTGGCTGCTACTAGAGGTGAGGGGCTGAATTTCCAAACTCAACAGATTTCCTGGCTGACTAAGACGCACCCAATTTTCCCCTGGTACGGATGTGATCGTAATCTGTCCTCCCGGTGCTGAAAGTTGCCCAGTGTTAACTACAGTACCGCCTAATAAATTCAAATTTTGTCCAGCACCTACCACCAAATTTCCAGCATTAGCGATCGCTCCTGGCTGGTTCGTACTAAAGGCAAATCCGTTGGGGTTTCCAACTAAATTCTTGTAGTCATTAACACCGATGGCGTTAAACCAACTGCTGCCAAAACCAATGCCGTTAGCTGTTGTCACCGTGAAAGCACCAGGTACATTTAAACTGGCGTTTGCTCCAAAAATAAATCCGGCTGGATTCATCAAAAAAAGGTTAGGATTGCCACCTGTTACCTGAATTAAGCCATTAATAACCGAAGCATTTCCGCCTGTAATTCGACCAAGGATATTTTGCAGCGCCGGACTAGCTTGAAAATTGGCGATTTGTTCTGGTGAAATCCCAAATTGCTGAAAGCTGTGGAAAAGATTCGCACCATCTCTAGAGGTTGTACCACCAGTGATATCAAGTCGATTGCCGTTGGGTGTAACAATTGTGTTTGTCCCATCGTTAGCAGGAACTATTTGTTGTGCTTGAGCTAATCTGGGACTTACCAGCGAGGCAATAACTAGGACTGAAGCGGCGATATTAGACAATAAGGATTTTTTGCGCCGCAATATAAAGCGACCTGTAAGTAATTCTACATCGATTTGTAACTTATCTGCTAATCCCCGCCGCCAAAGTGCTTGTGCGATCGCTCGTTTAGACCAGAGTATTTGTTCTTTTTGTCTAGTAACAGAAATGCTTTGAGAGTGATTTCGGTAAAAATAGAGTGGCTCTTTGACTCGGCGTACCTGGGCTACTTCTGAAAGTCGCAGACATAGGTCATAATCATAGGCACAGCAAGAGAATGATTCGTTAACACCTCCCACTCGGTCGTAAATCGATCGCCGCATCAAGCGGAAGTGAAACGTCATGAAGTTCACTAACAGACCGGCTTGAGAGTAAGGAATGTTACAACGATGACCGTAGCTGATAACTTTGCCGTCTCGATCGATATCTAAATAGTCGGTGTAAACAAATCCTACTTCTGGATGGCGGTTGAGGACTGTGGCGGTTTGGGCAAGGGCGGTAGGGGCTAAGATATCATCATTGTCTAATATACCGATGTAAGTACCCCTAGTTTGGGCGATCGCTGCCTTACAAGCCCCTGCAACTCCTTGATTCTCTGCCTCCACTACCCGCACTCGATCATCTTGTTGAGTATAAGCATTTGCGATCGCCACCGATCTATCTGTAGAGCCATTATCCCAAATTAGTAGCTCAAAGTCTTGCCATGTCTGCGCTAAGACGCTAGCGATCGCTTCTTGAAGGTAAGACTCGCGGTTGTAATTGACGATGACAATGGAGATCAGTGGCGACATCGAAGTATTCCCAAGTTTTTTACCTGTTACCACAATATAATGCTAAGGACTATCACTTAGAATAAATCGCCGTTAATTATAGTTTTAGTTACAAATCTTCTGAAATCTGAATGTCAAAAATATGATATTGAAATACTTATCGTATCCCCAATCCCCATCAGCCCAGTCGTTAGATAAGGCACTCCATTGAGAAATGAGCAAAGAAACAGAAACTAGTGTTAAATCTGAAATAATTACTCAGCAAAAGATTGTCTGTTTCTCTGATCAGTTAGAAACTTGGCGGGGTTTGGTAACTACTAAACGGAGTAAGCACAGTTTCAGTTTTCAGTGTAGCTTGCTAATTCTGCCTGCGGTCTGGATTTTAACTGCAAATGAACTGAAAGCTACAGCGAATATTTTTACACCAGACTCGGCTAAAAATAGCAGTCAGCTAGAGTTACAAATAGTACAAGAAACAGAACCTACCCCGACAACTAAGCCCAATCAAAGCGAACCGAATCCACAACCAGAAACACCACAGCGCATTCGAGTTCGCAAAATCCAGGTTGTAGGTAGCACAGTTTTTAATGAAAATGACTTTAATCCAGTAGTCAAACCCTTTGAAGAACGGGATTTAACTTTAGAAGAAATCAGACAAGCCGCAGATGCTATTACTCAGCTTTACCTAAATAAAGGTTATATAAATTCCAGAGCAGTTCCAGACACGAAACAATCTAGCACCGCAGATGGAGTTGTAGTAATTCGGGTGTTGGAAGGGCGTTTGACTGAGATTGAAATTCAGGGGACGCGGCGATTAAACCCATCTTATATTCGTAGCCGCATCCAATTAGGTGCTGGTATTCCTCTCAATACTGGTAAGCTCGAAGAACAACTAAAATTGTTGCGACTCGATCCCCTATTTACCAATGTAGAAGCGCGTCTGCGTCCAACGGGTAAAGTTGGTCAAAGTGTTCTCATTGTGAGAGTTGAAGAGGCAAACCCTTTAACTGGTAGCTTGGGCGTAGATAATTATTCGCCTCCCAGTATTGGAGCGGAAAGATTGGGTGTTGAACTGCGCGATCGCAATTTAACTGGTATGGGAGATGAATTAGCAGGCTCATATTACCATACACTCTCTGGTGGTTCCGATGCCTTTGATTTTAGCTATCAGATTCCCGTGAACGCCATGAATGGCAAAGTGCAGATTCGAGCGGCATTGAATCGCAACAAAATCACTGAGCCACCCTTTAACGCCTTTGGTATTCGAGCCAACCAGGATCTTTATGAAATAAATTATCGTCAACCATTGATGCGATCGCCTAAAGAAGAATTTGCCTTATCTTTAGGATTTACCTATCAAGATGGTCAAACTTTCCTCTTTGATAATCTTGCAACTCCCTTTGGCATTGGGCCTGATGCTAATGGTGTGAGCCGCACCAGTGTAATTAAATTTGGTCAAGATTATATCAAGCGCGAACCTCAAGGAGCTTGGTTTTTGCGATCGCAATTTAACTTTGGCATTGATATCTTAGATGCAACTATCAACAATGACCCCATACCCGATGGTCGCTTTTTTAGTTGGCTAGGTCAAGCCCAGCGCGTGCAGCAACTCAGCAACGATCATTTATTGCTCATCCAAGCAGACTTGCAGCTGACACCAGATAGCCTTTTACCTTCCCAGCAATTTGTCATTGGCGGCGGACAATCTGTAAGGGGATATCGTCAAAATATCCGTTCTGGGGATAATGGATTTCGGGTAGCGATCGAAGATCGGTTTACAGTGCAGCGTAATGAAGCTGGATTATCCACAATTCAACTTGCGCCATTTGTAGACATGGGAGCCGTCTGGAATCAGTCTAATAATCCTAATCAGCTACCCAATCAAACTTTTTTAGTGGGTGCAGGCTTAGGATTCTTGTGGAATCAGGCATTGGGAATTGATAATCTCTTTATGCGCCTCGATTACGGATTTCCATTTATCGATCTTAGCGATCGTGGTAATAATGCTCAAGATGATGGCTTTTACTTTAGTCTTCGCTATCAACCCTAATAATTTTGTAAGCTTTCTGGCTATTCTAAATGGGTGGTAATACTGCGTAGGTTTTGCATTTTTAACTCGGAATTGGGTTTTGGTTAAAGGTTAAAGGTTTTTTCTTTCCTCTTTGCCCTTCCCCTTTTCCCCAAAACCCGACAAGTATTGAAATGGGTGGTTTATTTACGCCGTTTTGTACTGGGGGGAATTTTAAGACTTGTGTGTACACCTTAGCCTTAAATTACCACAGGGTAGTTTTTTCCTGAACCGTGGCCTACATTTACTCCACAACACAGTATTCCCCAAATCACCTTCTCTTCTGCCTAATTTTTAAACACCTACCCTTGAAAGCTGGGGGCTGGTGACTTGGAACTTGGGAGTGGAGACTGGGAGACAAGGGAGAATAACTAATCCCTAATCCCTAATCCCCAATCCAATTGTTACCAAATACCACTTTATGACTCTGAGGATTGTACCAATTGACACGAAACAATGAGGCTAATGAATGCCAAGATCAAGAAAAGGATGCCCCAAGGATATTAAAAGTACTATGCCAGAATTACACCAATCAATTGCCCAGCATTATCACGAACGGACTAAATACAATCCTGAGACTCTCGCCTCCAAAAGTCAGCGCTTAGACTGGACTAAGCAGCCAGTGCCCTTTAAAGAGTACAAAATTGGCTCTACTTTTGATCTCAAACCCTATATCCAAGAAAAACCAGAGGCTTATGCTAATAACCCGGATGCTCAATGGTGGCAAAGACTTTCGCGGCTGTTGTTTCGCAGTTATGGATTAACGGCGAAAATGCCTTCTATGGGTAGTGCGGTGTATTTACGTGCTGCTCCCAGTGCAGGCGGATTATACCCTGCTGAGGTGTATGTGGTTTCCCGTGGTACGTCGTTATTACCACCTGGTTTGTATAACTACCAGTGTCGGACTCATTCTCTCATGCATTATTGGGAAAGTGATGTTTGGCAAAATCTCCAAGCAGCTTGTTTCTGGCATCCTTCTTTAGAAAATACCCAATTAGCAATTATTGTGACTGCGGTTTTCTATCGTTCTGCATGGCGCTATGAAGATCGGGCTTACCGTCGGATTTTTCTGGATACGGGACACCTGTTGGGTAATATCGAGTTGGCTGGTGCGATTACTGACTATCGCCCCCATCTAATTGGCGGCTTTGTAGATGAATCGGTTAACGATCTGCTTTATGTCGATCCGCAACAAGAAGGTGCGATCGCTGTCTTACCTCTGGCAGACTTGTTAGATATTAATCAAAATTTGCCATTGGGATGTACTGCTTTACCTTCCGCTACCGAAACAAGTTATCCTCAAATCCCCGATGGCGAACTACTAACATATTTCCATCGACACACTCATATCCAATCAGGTGTAACTGGCAATCTCAATCTACCAACTATTAAACAAGAAAAATCTTTGGAGGATAAATACAATTTTCCTTTCTGTTTAAAAATTCCCACTAATACTGCACCTATAGATTGGGGACAAAAGCTGTCAGAACTAGAAATCACCATGTACAAGCGACGCTCTACCCGTGCTTACAATGGTGAGGATTTAAGCTTCGATGAATTGAAAAGTTTACTCGATTTCACTTACCAGCCAAAAAATTACATCGACCAAAGTTTAGATATTTCTCCAGACTACTTCGATCTAAATTTAATCGAAACATTCATTGCTGTTTGCGGAGTCAAAGGATTGGAGGCGGGTTGTTATTATTATGCACCGAAAGCCCAAGAATTACGCCAAATTCGGTTTAAAAACTTCCGCCGAGAGTTACATTTTCTCTGTTTAGGACAAGAATTAGGGCGGGATGCAGCAGCAGTATTGTTTCATACCGCCGATTTGAAATCTGCGATCGCACAATATGGCGATCGCGTTTACCGTTACTTACACATGGATGCCGGTCATTTGGGGCAACGCCTGAATTTAGCAGCAATGCACCTGAATGTAGGCGTCAGTGGTATCGGTGGATTCTTTGACGATCAAGTAAATGAAGTTTTGGGTATTCCTACTGATGAAGCCGTTTTATATATAACTACACTGGGACGCCCTAGATAAAAGATAGCGCAGGCTACCGTAAATAATACAAAGTCCACAAAGATTCTTTGCGAGAAGCTGTGCGTAGCTTCTCCGTAAGAGTATGCGCTATTTGCATTTTTTCAATCAATGAGGTTGCAAAAACTGCCGATAGTTTGCTAATAATACTGATGGTGAATATAATTTTTCTTTAAAACCCACCCTTAAGCAACCCCAAGTACTCATTCAAATGGAGTAAATTTTTCCTACGAAAAAATAAATATCTTAACAATCTCACAGAGTAAAAACATTGGTTAATTTCAGTCTATGCTTTAGACCGATTCTTTGTGAAACTTTACAATATCAGGCTTGATGAGACAAGTTACTTAAGCAACCTGTTCTGGGACTTTCAACTAAAAAAGTATTCCGTCGTTTCGGTAAGCAGGGGAAGCAAAGGAGGAAGAATCTAACGATCATCATTCTCTCTCAAAATTTAATAATTTAATTTCTGGAAGTCCCTCTATGGAACCTCACAGGTAATCGGTACTAGCAAATCTAATATTGTATTACAAACGTTAATAAAAATACGATTTTTATTTTGCAGATTTTACAAAAACTCAATTTTTTAAATTTCAACAAATTAAATCTGGCATTTAAAAAAAATTGTCACAGAATCACCAATGCTATTTCCTGAGAATGAAAGTCAAAAGAGTTTTAATCTCCTTTTCTCTAAAAATCCTAACCCAATGTGGGTATATGACCAGAATAATCTACAATTTTTAGATGTAAATGAAGCTGCTGTTCTCCATTACGGCTACTCACAAGAAGAGTTTTTGCAAATGCGAATAACTGACATTCGCCCTTCAGAAGATGTCTCTCTATTGCTGGAATATTTAGAACAAAATCACTCTAACTTACATTTTGCGAAACAATGGCGACATCGGCGAAAAGATGGACAGATTATTGATGTTGAAATTTTCACACAGACAATAGACTATGGCACTTATAATGCTCGCTTAGTTAATATACGAGACATCACAGAACACAAACAAATAGAAAAAACTCTTCAGGAAAGCGAAGCAAGATTTCGCGTCATTTCTGAAGCTATTCCTCTTCCATTAACTATTTCGCGTGTGTCTGATGGATTGATATTATACGCTAATACACAATTGCTTCAAACATTTCGGCTTTCTCCAGAGTATTTAGTTAATCGTAATTTTTTTTTGGATTTATATCATGATTTGGCAGATTTAGAAGCACTTTTAAAGATTCTTAATCAACAGGGCTTTATTCATAATTATGAACTCCAATTAAAAAGATCAGATGGAACTCATTTCTGGGCGATCGCTTCATTGCAATATTTAACCTTTAATAATGAATCAGCAATTTTGACAGTATTTAATGATATTAATGACCGCAAAAATGTTGAAACAAAACTCCAAGAGCAAAATGAATTTTTGCGGACAATTTTTGAGAGTATACCTTTAATGATTGCCCTTTTTGATGCTAATGGTAAACTTCAGTGGGTGAACCAAGAATGGGAAAATATTCTTGGTTGGAAATTTCAAGATTTCCCAACTCGTGATGTCTTGGAAGTGTTATATCCTAATCTGGAATATCGACAGTATGTAATTAATTTTATTCAGTCTGCACAACGTAATTGGGGTGACTTTAAAACTCAGGTGCGCGATGGTCGTTTACTAGATACATCTTGGACTAATGTTTACCTTTCAAATGGTCAAATTATCGGTATTGGGCAAGACATCACAGAACGTAAGCAAACTGAACTAGCTCTAAAAGCTCAAGCCGAGCGGGAGCAATTAATGCGAACTGTTGCTCAACGAATTCGTCAATCTTTGAATCTTCAAGATATTCTGAATGCAACAGTTCAAGAAGTACGAGATTTACTTGGTGTCGATCGAGTAGTAGTTTATCAATTTGACTCAGAGATGATCGGCACAATTATGGCGGAATCGGTAGAAGATGGATGGACAGTTTCTTTGGGCGTAGAGATTCATGATACGTGTTTTCAAACAGCTACAGGAGTAGAGTATTATCAGGGACGCAAGCGAGCGATCGCTAATATTTATGAAGCTGGACTAACTGATTGCCATATTCGCCTGCTAGAACGGTTTGAGGTGAAAGCAAATTTAGTTGTGCCCATTTTACTAGAAGCAGGCTCTCAAAACCCTGGCTCTCACCTTTGGGGTTTACTGGTTGCTCACCAATGCTCTGGTTTTCGTGAGTGGGAAGAAAATCAATTAGATTTGCTCGATCATCTCACAGTCCAATTAGCGATCGCAATTCAACAATCTAGCATCTTAGAACAAGCTCAAACTGAACTTGTTCAAAGACAAAAAGCTCAAGTCAAGTTAAAAGCTGCCTTAGCTGAAAAAGAAGTTCTCTTAAAAGAAGTTCATCATCGAGTTAAAAATAATTTGCAAATTGTTTCTAGTTTATTACAACTTCAATCACAAACACTCAAAGATCCAGAAGTCATCAAAGTTCTGCGAGAAAGTCAAAATCGAATTGAGTCAATATCTCTAATTCATAAAAATTTGTATACTTCAGCGAATATTGGACAAATTGATGTTGCTGATTATATCCACAATTTAGCTACGAGCTTACTAATTTCCTATCAAATATGGCCTAATAAAATCGCTTTAGAAACTGATATAGATCCATTGAGTTTGAATGTTGACCAAGCCATTGCCTGTGGATTGGTGATTAACGAATTAATCTCCAATGCTCTCAAGCACGCTTTTCCCGATCAACAAGTAGGCACAATCAGTATTGCTTTACGTAATGCTGGCAATAATATCGAAATGACTATCCGAGACAATGGAATTGGTTTACCAGATAATTTAGATTGGAGAAATACTGATTCTTTGGGTCTATCGTTAGTACATGACTTGATTACAGAACAACTGGAAGGCGATATCACCCTAGAACGCAATCATGGAACAGTATTTAAAATCAAATTCACGCAGTTAACTTTGCATTAGTAAATATCAAATGGGTCAAGCTAGGATTTTAGTCGTTGAAGATGAAGTGATTGTGGCTAGAACTATTGCCAGCCAACTGAGTCAACTAGGATACATTGTTACAGGTACCGCCTCATCTGGAAAAGTTGCCATTGCTAAAGCATTGGAAACTCAACCAGAACTAGTATTAATGGATATTATTCTTAAAGGTGAGATGGATGGGATTGCTACTGCTATTCAGATTCGCGAGCAGTTAGATGTACCTGTAATTTATTTAACCGCTTATGGCGATGAGCATACTTTAGAAAGAGCAAAAATTACCCAACCTTTCGGATATATTGTTAAACCATTTACTACAAAAGATTTAAGAATAGCGATCGAAATCGGTCTTTTAAAACACCAGTTAGAACGCGAACTACGGGAGAATCGAGATCAGTTAGCAACCCTTTTAAACTCAATGAGTGATGCTGTAATTGCCGCAAATGAACAGGGAAGAGTAACATTTATGAATCCTGCGGCTGAGGCACTGACTGGCTGGCAGCAAAAAGATGCTTTAGGAAATGAGGCAGCGAAAATTTTTCATATTGTCGATGAAGTTACAGAGACGACATTAGAAAGCCCTGTGACAAAAGTGCTGCGCGAGCAACAAGTTGCTTATTTAGGGGAATTCACATCTCTAATTACGAAAAACGGCAAAAGAGTTCCAATTGGTGATAGTGCTTCACCACTAAAAGGACGACCTGACCAGATCAATGGCGTAGTAGTTGTTTTCTGGGATCTTAGCGAACGACGGCAAACAAAATTGCTAGAGCAAGCATTGGAGAAGGAGCAAGAACTTAACCGTCTCAAGTCCTTATTTATCTCCACCGTATCTCATGAGTTTCGTAATCCTCTGACTGTTGTTCAAACGGCAGTAGAACTCATAGAAATGCAAGGAGCAAATTTGACCAATGCAAAAAGAGACGTTTATTTAAAGCGAATTCAAGGTGCTGTACAATCTATGGAAAAGCTCATGGAAGAAGTGTTGTTTATGGGTCGAGCTGAAGCAGAAAAACTCATATACAACCCTACTCCCCTTAACTTAGAGCAATTCTGTCTAAACTTAATCGAAGATTTTTCAATTATTGAAAGCAACGTTTATGAAATTATTTTTACCTGTCATAGTGAGAATACGTCCGCTGTCATGGATGAAGTACTCTTACATTACCTGTTTACAAACATTCTCTCAAACGCAGTTAAATATTCTCCGAGAGGTGGCAAGATTCAGTTTGATTTAATATGCGATCCGATTGAGAAAGTAGCAATTTTCCATATTCAAGATCAAGGTATGGGCATTCCTGAAGCAGACCAACCTCGACTGTTTGAATCATTCTACCGAGCCTCAAATGTCAAATCCATTAAGGGTACTGGATTAGGATTAGTAATTGTTAAAAGGTGTGTTGATGCCCATAGAGGTCAAATCAGTGTCACCAGCCAAGTTGAAGTCGGTACTATATTTACAGTAATTTTGCCTTTAAATTCCGAATTATCCTTGACGGAAACTTCTGAATTATGAATGATTCTTCAACTCAAATCCTGATTTTTGTTACCAATTTGGGTTTGGTAGTGCCGCCATTTTTCCTGCTGACGCGCTCTTTTCTCTTCGGTGAGGCTATCAAAACAATAGGGACAAGATAGACCTTGCTCATATTTGGGAGACGCTTTATCTTCCTCAGAAATCGGACGCCCACAACAGAAACACCGCTCACAACTCCCTTCCTCTAACCCATGACTCACAGCTATCCGCTCATCAAAAACAAAGCATTCCCCTTCCCATAAACTTTCTTGTGCTGGAACTTCCTCCAAATACTTCAGAATGCCACCTTTGAGATGATAGACTTCTGCAAAACCTTGGGCAAGCATGAAAGATGAGGCTTTTTCACAGCGAATGCCCCCTGTACAAAACAGAGCAACCTTTTTGTGTTTAGTTGGGTCGAGATTATTTAGCACATAATCGGGAAATTCTCGGAATGATTCAGTTTGGGGATTTTCCGCCCCTTGGAAAGTACCGATATTCACCTCATAATCATTGCGGGTGTCAATCACAGTTACTTCTGGGTCGGAAATTAAATCATTCCATTCTTGGGGATTGACATAAATCCCAACTTGCTCACTTGGATCAATTTCCGGCAACCCCAAAGTCACAATTTCTTGCTTTAACCGCACCTTCATCCGCTCAAAGGGTGGGGTTTCAGTATAGGACTCTTTGGATTCTATATCTGCTAGACGAGGGTCAGAACGCAGAAACCAAAGAACAGAGTCAATGGCCTGGCGCGAACCAGCAATTGTACCGTTAATCCCCTCTAGTGCCAGCAAAATCGTCCCCTTGACACCTTGCTCTTGGCAGTAAGATAGTAGAGGCTCTCGTTTCTCGGCAAAATCTGGCAGTTTGACAAATTTATACAGTGTTGCGACAACTTGGAGCTTTTCTGGCTTCATCCCTTTGGTAATTGCACAATATTAAGTTACAATAGCAACGACAATAAAAGTTATCTACTATTTTTTTTAATTTTATGGGGGTTTAGCTCAGTTGGTAGAGCGCCTGCTTTGCAAGCAGGATGTCAGCGGTTCGAGTCCGCTAACCTCCATTGGAAATATCTGATTAAAATGTTCGATGCCTGCGACGGACTACACCGACGGATATATATCAATCAAAACCCCATCCCTTTATCGGGAATGGGGTTATTTTACCTGATACGCAAAGGGTTGGCTGGTAGCTTGCTTCCCCGTAGGGGTACGTAGTAAAACCCAACATCAACCCTCGATATTTCCGAACACCTTTTACAGTGACATGTACTTAGTTAGAGGAATCTCTAGATAAGGAGGTTAACTGTGACCTGACAGCACTCAGGTAATTTTGATCGTTCAAAAATTGCGGTGGTAATTTGTTAGCACTGACAGCAGCCTTAACTAAATCTTCCGCAAGAATCTTTCGGTTCTGGCGTTCAAAGATGAGAGTTCCTGCACTGGGAATGCCCTGCTGCTCTAAACCACCTTGGTAAGCAAGAGAAACAAGATTGAAGGGTTGGAGATAACGATCAGTCGTGGAATTACTGAGTAAGGTATTAGAATTGATTGCAGCTTTTATTGGCTCCTTCTTTGCATCACTGGTAGCACTAGCATTACCGTAGTTGTTACTTGTGGCTGGTTGAGCGTTAGCAATTCCAGATATCAGAGCAACTGAAGCAATCAGAATTCCAGAATTGATCAAAGTTGCAAGTTTCATAGGTTTATCCTTACTTAACTTAATTAGGTAGGTGCGATTGAATTAATTTTTTCTAGTAACAGTGTCTCTTTTCTTATAAACGTTAACTCCCTGCGTTTGGTTCACCCGATTGGTTGAATTGTTTCTCACCCATTCGGGTGAGGTTCTGAGACTGTCAGAAATAGTGTAGTAAAAAATATTTCACTTTTGCAAAGGTATGCCTCCATTCATTCACCAACAGTATCTTAGAAATCGCCTGGATTATTCAAAAGTTTGGCAATAAACTTGCTGTAGTCATCCTTCATTGGCAAGTCCAAATCTTGTCTGATGCGTCGCCGTAGCGTTGGGATAGTTTCACAGATGATGGGGTTGAATCCCTGCTTTTCGTATTCTTCCCAATACAGTCCCACACCTCGTTTTTGCCAATTGGGCAGATGATTAAAATTAATCCCATGCTGGAATAATAGTTCGTTTTTATCGGCAACAGATAACCCTTTCATCATGCTGGTTGCTTCAGTTGCACTTTTGCCATCTCGACGCAGACACCAATAACAATGAGCATTGAGAGCATTTCTGTGGGCATCTTGACTGCGCCAACGAAAATAATTTACTACTTCTTCTATATTAGGAAGCTGCGAAATGCGACAGTCAAAGCAGCCAATAGCACCTAATAGTAAAGAAAATTTGGCACTGGCTTCACCTGCTAAAACCGAATTTAGTTTTCTTGTTTTTCGGTTAAAAGTGTTTTCTTGTTGAGCAAACAGTAGAGAAATTTCATCACTTTGGGTATAACCATAAGTGATATCTAACCCGCAGTTGAACAAATGTTCGACAGTTGTAAGCATCAAATCTCGAAAACGAATATCGTAGGGAGCCTCAAATTGATGTACTTCTTTTGTCAGGCGAGTAAAGCTGCGTCCATCTAATCTTGCAACTATGTAAAGTCCAGGTAGCACACAATGATCGTGTGCTGTCTCAAACACCCGCATTTTGCTATCAAGTTCATCAAATTTCACGGTTCAATTCCTCAACAACGAATGAATTATTTAAGTCATTTTTCACCGAATAAAGTGCATCAAAATCTTCGATCCAACTCGGTAAATTCAGCTTTTTATACGTTGCTAACAGCCCAACCAAAGGCACGATTTCTTCAGGATGTCTCTGGCTATTTCGTTGCTTGCAGTCTTCGAGTTGAGATTGAAAGTAGTAACCCACAACCCGGAAACCTTTCGCTTTCGCTGGAGTAATATAGCGTTTTCTTTCTTCCACAGTCGGGTTAGTATTGTCTACAACGAACCGCTGTTTAGCTTCTAAACAAGCTTGAAGAAAAATTTGCTCCCGATGACGGGTTTTGAGCATATCAAGGTTAATGCGGATGTGAGTATTAAAGAAGCGATCGCGATAAAAGGTAGTTTTACCTGCTCCCTGAATGCCTACAAAAATAATTGCTTCCATGATCGATCGCTTATTGTTCTAGCCTCACACCGCGTCCCCGCAACAACTTCACAGGATCGACATCCAATAACAACGCCGCCGAAAATCGCTCTAAATTAGCTTCTAGGTAGAAGATGTTTTTCTTTTTTATCAAAACTTTTAATTTTGCCTTTGATGAAAGTTTTTGTATTAATACCTGTCTGTAGTACATGTAGTATATATGCGTCAAGGGACACTACGATTTTTTGATCGGTTAGACGACGGAGGTAGACTGCCCAACTAGAAACAAATAGTAGTATGAGGTGTATACTGTACAATCGCTTGTAAATCACTTATTAAGATGTAAACTGCAAAAAATTATTCTATTGTTATGACTATAAAGCTCCATGCCGAAAAAAACCTTCTCACGGCAAGCACTGGTATAAAGATAAATCAAGAAACAGAAAACGAAAAAGTTCTATGTTCTCATTGTCAGCGCACCGCTACGAACGGTATTAAATGTAAAGGTATTTGTGTGGCTGACAATGACTATTAAGAGTTGATTTATCAAACAGAATTCAGGAGTCAGGAGTCAGAATTCAGTTGGGTATTCTGCCTGACTGGTGGATAGCGCAGCGGTAGCGAGTATTTTTTAGTCGCGTCTTGATTCTGACCGGAGGCGGAGCGTCTCCGGCTCCGCTCCTGAATTCTTCAAAAAGTTAACGATAAATCTTTGTGCCCTTAGCTGCCACCACCGAATCTAGCCTAGCGTTCCCCAGTTGCGTCAATTCTTCTAGCCCTAGTTTTTTGTTGAGGATCGCTTGACTTTTAAGACAGTCGCTACAAATCTTCTTAACCTACACAGTATTAAATACAGTTGAGATGAGATTTCCGCCGATTCTTGTTGAAACTGACAGGTTAGTACGGCACTGAGAGAGTATTTGATAACTTCCCCACGTCTTCTATCTCCGTGTCGAAAGAATTTTTGCCGTTAATACTAATCACTTCCTCAATATCTATTAGTTCTACTTATACCTGAATAATCCTGAGAAAAAATTGGTAAATCGTCAGGATATTACTTTTGTGGGCATGTAAATGTGACTATGCCAATTATAAAGATGACATTCACTGAAGGATGTTTATACTGTGTTACAAAAGTTACAATCAAAAGCCATCGAAGTTGAAATATTAACTAAGTAGTTGAAATATTGAAAGCCTAGCTGTGGATTGAAATAGCTATTGGTTGAATCAAAAATTTAGTAGCCGATTAAGTTCAGTAATACTGTATCCAATAAAACCATTACAGTTAATTTCTAAAAAAATTGTAATGGAACCTTCAACTATGTTAGTTCATCGTTAATCACGGGAACAATAGCAACAGTTGAATAGCTGACCGTAATCTAAGCTGACCGAAATCTATTGTTACCTGGAGCCATTGAGACGATCTTTATGCCAGCAACATCTTTTTATGCAGACGCCCCCTACAACACCAAAAAGTCCCGCCAGGCTTTGGACTCGGATCTCACGGTTGATGACAGTGAGTTATCGGTAGATGACCTACAGGAGCTAGAACTGGCTTCTGTTGACAATGCTAACTTTGCTGCTAGCACTAACCGTCGGAGTACAGACCTAGTACGTCTATATCTTCAAGAAATTGGTCGGGTTCGCTTGTTGGGGCGTGATGAAGAGGTTTCAGAAGCTCAAAAAGTCCAACGTTACTTGCGGATGCGGATAGTACTTGCTAAGGCTGCCAAGGAAGGGGATGAAGTGATTACGCCTTATCTTCGGTTAGTTGAAGTTCAAGAACGTCTTACTTCCGAACTGGGACATCGGCCGTCTTTGGAAAGATGGGCTGCTACTGCTGATATAGTTTTATCCGATCTTAGGCCAACTTTGGCAAATGGCAAACGTCGCTGGGCTGAAATCGCCAAGTTGACTGTAGAAGAGTTGGAGCAAGTTCAGTCCCAAGGACTCCAAGCAAAAGAACACATGATTAAGGCGAATCTTCGCTTAGTTGTGTCTGTTGCTAAGAAGTATCAAAATCGTGGTTTGGAATTGTTGGATTTAGTCCAAGAAGGTACATTAGGTTTGGAGCGGGCTGTAGAAAAATTTGACCCAACGAAGGGTTATCGCTTCAGTACTTATGCTTACTGGTGGATTCGTCAGGGTATTACACGAGCGATCGCTACTTCTAGTCGCACCATCCGCCTTCCGGTTCACATTACCGAAAAGTTAAACAAAATCAAAAAGGCTCAACGCAAAATTGCTCAAGAAAAAGGTCGCACTCCGACTTTAGAGGATTTAGCAACTGAGTTAGAGATGACACCGACCCAAGTCCGAGAAGTTTTGTTGCGGGTTCCTCGCTCCGTTTCTTTGGAAACCAAGGTAGGAAAAGATAAAGACACTGAGTTAGGCGAATTACTCGAGACTGACAGTGTAACCCCAGAAGAGATGTTGATGCGAGAATCTTTACAAAGAGATTTGCATCATCTTCTGTCAGATTTAACTAGCCGGGAACGCGATGTAATTTTGATGCGCTTTGGTTTGGCTGATGGTCATCCTTATTCTTTAGCAGAAATTGGCCGCGCTCTTGACTTATCGCGCGAACGAGTCCGCCAAATTGAATCCAAGGCTTTGCAAAAGCTACGTCAACCCAAGCGCCGCAACCTGATCCGCGATTATTTGGAATCTCTAAGTTAGTCATTTGTCATTAGTCATTTGTCATTAGAAAATTACACTTGACAAATGACTAGGGACAAAAGGCTGATTTGATCCCCAGTCTAAAAGCCTTTTATAGGCTTACAGCAAATAATTAGCATTAAATTGTACAAGAGTTTTCCCCAAATCTTTGCTCACATATTTTGAAGGTCGGGAGTAACTAGACAATTCAAATTTAACTTAGGCAAAATTCAACGTCAAGGGATGCAATGGTTACAAGTATCCTAACTATTAACTGTATGCAAATTAAATGCACTACAGCTTATTACTTGAATTTTGATCAAGATTTGATGAATTGTTCTTAAATATTTAGTACAAATTCTCAATAGGCAATGATTGTTGCAAATTGCTCCCAAGATTTGTTATATTCTCAACTAAAGAGCTTTGTTGAGAAATATTAGTATGACTGTCTACACAACTACTTCACTCAAGGCAGAACTGAACGAACGAGGCTGGCGTTTAACTCCCCAGCGTGAAACAATTTTACATATTTTTCAAGAACTTCCGCAAGGAGAACATCTGAGTGCGGAGGATCTTTATCATCGATTAGAAACTGATGGTGAAGGGATCAGTCTGTCAACTATTTATCGGACTTTGAAGTTGATGGCCAGGATGGGAATTTTACGGGAACTAGAATTGGGCGAGGGACATAAGCATTATGAGATCAACCAGCCCTATCCTCATCATCACCATCACTTAATTTGTGTTAGATGCAACTCAACTATTGAGTTTAAAAATGATTCAATTTTAAAAATTGGGTCAAAAACCGCTCAAAAAGAAGGTTTTCACCTCTTAGACTGTCAAATGACTATTCATGCAGTATGTCCCAAGTGCCAACGGGCACTGATGCCGCTTTAGCACTTGGGTGGATAAATAAGACGAAACTACTCAAATTTACCAAAGAATTGGAATTCTGAGCAGTTCGTAATTTGCTGTTACTGGAGGCAAGCAACCAGTTGGGAACTGATACTAACGACACCAAAGCGGATGTTAAAAGCGTCCGCTCTTAAGATCCTTGAGACTGATGCCATAGAATTCTTGGGCTTGTTTAATCGCTTTTTTGGTGTCATCTGCCATTACACCATTCAGCTTGCCTTTATAAAAACCCCGCTCCCGCAGTCGAGTTTGGATTTCTAGGGTATTAAATTCGCTTTTGCTAGTGGTATTAACTGAGCTATATAACTTAGCTCGCGTGGTTGGGCCAGCAACACCACTTGCTGTTAAGAAATTAGCTGCTTGAAATCTCTTTACAGCATCAGCAGTAAAGGGGCCATAGTAGCCATTTGGCTCTCCCTCTAAATATCCTGCCTGGATCAATTGCTCTTGAAGGATTCTAACAGGCTCACCGCGATCGCCTACACGAAGCTTGTCTCGATTGACTACCTTTTTAGGAGCCTCTTCTCCATCACCAATGCCAACTCCTGGCAGTTTACGTAATGTTGCTGGGCCTGCAATGCCATCAACGCTTAATTTGTAAGAATCTTGGAATCGTTTAACAGATTCTTCGGTAATTGGACCAAATATTCCTGTGGCGTTTCCGTAATAAAAGCCGGCAACTCTTAACCGTTCTTGCAAAGCTCTCACATCTTCACCTTCATCCCCCTTAGCAAGGTAGTTGGGATTGCGGCGTTTGCTGGCGGCTGAACTAACTGAACTAGTAGTACTAGGCTTTTTAGCCTGTTCACTTACAGCAGTAGTTTTTTTAGTTTGTGTAGTTGCCACAACTGTGGACTTTTTGGCTTGCCAACTTTCTAATTTTTGCAGGGTGCTTGCTCCAACAATGCCATCCACTGGTAAACCAGCGGCCTTTTGGAAGCGCCGTACAGCTTCTTGTGTGGATACGTCATATACTTGGCTAACAGAAGCTTGGTAAAAACCTGCTGTTTTTAACTTTTGTTGTAGATTTCTGACAGAAGGGCCTTGATCGCCTTTTTCTAGTGCCATGACGCTGCTCACAGCACCAAGAATAGATAAAGACAGAGCAAGGGGCAACATATACTTCCAAGCCCTACCAGAAAGCCTTTTCCAGTCTGGCGCAGCTGCTTTGTTAAACAAAGAACTGAGGGATACCAATTCACTGGGTGTGCTGTCTTCGTAGGCGAAAGCTAGGTGCAAATACGCAAGATTTTCCATATTTGTTTCCTACACCATTGATTTTTCTTCGATAACTGCTTCAGCTTGATGTACTAGGTTCCTCAAAGCTTCTAATGTTCCTATATTTACATCCTCCCACAAATTGCGCTGATGTGCTTCTAATAATTTTTCAGCAATATCACGCAGAGCATAAGGGTTCTTTTCCTGGATAAATTCTACAACAACTGGATCAAGTAAATAAACGTCTACTATCCCTTGATACATGTAATCTTCGACACATTTAGCTGTAGCATCGTAGGCGAAGAGATAATCTACTGTCGCTGCCATTTCAAAGGCTCCCTTGTATCCGTGACGCATAACTCCTGCAATCCATTTGGGATTAACTACGCGAGAACGATACACCCGTGCAATTTCTTCTTTCAGTTGGCGAACGCGTGGTTGGGCGGGTATAGAATTATCTCCAAAATAAGTTTGAGGATTTTTTCCCTGTAGAGAACGCACTGCTGCTGTTAAGCCACCCTGAAATTGGTAATAATCATCAGAATCGAGTAGGTCATGTTCCCGGTTGTCTTGATTGTGCAGGACAACTTGCATTTGGGACAAGCGTTGTTTGAAGGCTTCGGGGGAGGGGAGTGGGGAGTTAGGAGTTAGGAGTGAGGAGTTAGGAGTGGGCATTGGGGATTGGGAATTAGGAAGAATTTCTCCCCCTTTGCTCCTCTGCTCCCCTGCTCCTCTGCTCCCCTGCTCCTCTGCTCCCCTGCTCACCTGCTCACCTGCCAAGTTTCCTGAAGAATAGGCGTAAGAACTCCAGTTAATGTAGGCGCGGGCTAAATCTTCGTCATCTGTCCAGTTTTGCGATTCGATTAAACCTTGGAGTCCGGCGCCGTAAGCACCTGGGCGAGAACCAAAGATGCGATAGCGCGATCGCACCACGGCTGCTTCTAAAGTTAATCCTTGGCTTGTCCACAAATCAGTCTCTTGGCGAACTGCATCCGCTAGAGGATTTTGTTCTGGCGGTTCATCTAAGTCTGCTACTGCTGATACTGCTTGATCGAATAAGTCAATTAAGTTGGGAAAAGCATCACGGAAGAATCCCGAAATTCGCAAGGTGACATCTACACGGGGACGCCCTAAAATCGCTAGGGGCAAAATTTCAAAATCTACTACTCGCCGCGCTGCACCATCCCATACAGGTTGAACTCCGAGTAAAGCCAAGGCTTCGGCTATATCATCACCGCCTGTTCTCATGGTGGCTGTTCCCCACAATGATAAGCCTAGTGTTTTGGGATACTCACCATGTTCTTGAGTGTAATATTCTACGAGAGTTTCGGCGGCTTTTCTGCCGATATCCCAAGCTGTCTCTGTGGGAATGGCACGAATATCTACAGAATAAAAGTTTCTCCCTGTTGGTAGAACTTCTGGGCGGCCGCGTGTGGGTGCGCCAGATGGGGCGCTGGGGACGTAACCGCCATCGAGTCCGTGTAATAAATGGGTGATCTCTTCGGGGGTTTTTTGTAAGGCTGGGAGGAGGCGATCGCGTATCCAGTTAAGGGTAGTGCTGAGTGGGGAGTGAGGAGTTAGGAGTTCAGAATTCTGAATTCTGAATTCTGAGTCCTGATTTATTAGTTGTTCTACTAAAAGGGCGGCATTTTCTTCTAGGACTTCGACGATATCGCCGAGGGTGCGGCATTGTGTACCATTGACTATTGAGTATTCACCGCTAGTCATTGACAAATCGGCTGTGAGGGGATCGAAATCTAGTCCCCAGTCTTGAGCGATCGCACGGGTAATGCCTGGAGAATGGCGATTGGGGATGCGAGCGATCGCTACTATTAAATCTCGCAGTTGCCTTCCTTGGGGACATTGCCCAAAAATATGCAAGCCATCACGGATTTGGGCTTCTTTCAATTCACACAGATAGCCACCGATAGAATTCAAAATTAAAGATTCCGAATTAAAAATTTCTGTTTCATTTTGGATTCCCAAATCTAGATGGAGATTTTCTTTGATTACCAGTTCGTGGATGCGATCGCGAATCACTGGCAAACGCGAAGGATCTAAACTGTCGGCTTCATAATACTCATCAATTAAATTTTCTAACTGTTGCAAAGAACCGTAGAGTTCCGCGCGAGTCATCGGCGGCGTGAGGTGATCTATAATCACCGCTTGAGCGCGACGTTTGGCTTGGGAACCTTCACCAGGATCGTTGACAATGAACGGGTACAGGTGGGGAAGTGCGCCGAAGGCTACTTCTGGATAACAATTACTCGATAAAGCCACACTTTTACCCGGTAGCCATTCTAGATTTCCGTGTTTTCCTACATGAACTACAGCATCAGCACCAAAGGTTTCTCTAACCCAATAGTAGAAAGCTAAATAATCATGGGTTGGTTCTAAATCCGGCGCATGATAATTCAAACTGGGGTCATTATCATAACCCCTTGCTGGCTGAATTCCCACAAAGATGTTGCCGAGTTGAATTCCGGGAACGGGGATAGAGGCAGAGGGGCAGGAAGCAGGGAGCAGGGGAGAAGAGTTTTCACCTTTGCCTCCCGCACCTTGCCCCATTTCCCAACGTTCACTAATACCTTGCTGTACTGCTGGCGGTAATGAAGCGAAATATTCTTGGTATTCTTCCCAAGAAACACTTTGGTGTACTGGAAGCGATTCTCTACTTTCTGGATCGTTGGTTACGCCAGATGTCAGCCGTTGAATCAACTCGTCTCCTTGAGCAGGTGGATTTTCTACTTCATACCCAGCTTGATGTAAAGCTTGCAGGATTTCTACACAACTCGCTGGGGTGTCGAGTCCTACACCATTGGCGAGGCGGCCATTGCGGTTGGGGTAGTTTGCCAGAATCAGGGCAATTCGCCGCTCTTGGGGCGGCTTGGAACGGAGACGCGCCCAATTTGCTGCTAGTTTAGCAACGAACTCAATGCGATCGCTCACTGGTTCATAAATTACCACATCTGTCTCTAAATGGGGATTACGAGTTTGCAATGCTTTAAAAGACACAGCACGAGTAATAATCCGCCCATCTACTTCTGGTAGCGCCACATTCATCCCAATATCGCGGGGAGAAAGCCCTTGAAACTGTGACTCCCACTGCTCAATTGATCCGCCACTGAGAATTACCTGCAATACAGGTACATCTAATTTTTGCCAAAGTTCGGTTTGGGGTGTTTCACTTTCCAAGCGTGCTAGAGAAAAACTGGTAGTATTTAGCAGCACAGCGATTGATTCGGCTTCTTTGGGTTGAAAAAATTCACTCAATTCAACTTGCACATCAGGTTCACGCAATGAAGAAACAAATACTGGCACTGGTTGTAAATTTTTCTGTACCAAAGCTTCGCATAAAGCATCAATTACTTTAGTATTTCCCGCTAAATAATGAGCGCGGTAGAAAAGGATGCCGATTTTGGGAATTGGGGATTGGGGATTGGGGGCTGGGGATTGGGGACTGGGGACTGGGGATTGAGAGATTTGAGATTCTGAGGTGGATGAATCCAGTTCCGAGGTGGATGAATCCAGTTCCGAGGTGGATGAACGGAGTTCTGAGGTGGATGAACGGAGTTCTGAGGTGGGTGAACGGAGTTCTGAGGTGGATGAATCCAGTTCTGAAGTGGATGAATCCAGTTCTGAGATGGATGAACGGAGTTCCGAGGTGGATGAATCCAGTTCCGAGGTGGATGAATCTATTTGTAACTCTCCCCTTCCCAAATCCCCAGTCCCCAATCCCCACTCATACAATCCCACACGCGGAATCGCCTGAGGTGGCGCAGGATTGTATGCAGTTGATAAACAACTATCGGAGATAAATTGCAGAGCATTAACGAAATTTTCCACACCGCCTTCGCTAAAATACTGCCATATTTGGTTAACAATAGCCAAGGGCACGGTAGACTGGGAAATTAAATCGGGATCAAAAGCGTCATCCCCTGGCATTACAATGAGGGTTCTACCATTACGTTGCACAATTTCTTGCACTACTTCTAAGCCATAACCCCAATAAGAGCGTCCTCCTAACAAGCGTAAAATAACTACTTGGGCATGTTCTAAAACCTGCTCTCCATAAGTATCTATACTTAATTGTTGCTGCAACTGCAACAGGTTGGCGACTCTTAAGGCCGGAAAGCTTATAGGTAATTTGGGAACCGCAGCTGCCAAGGTTTGAATGTCGGTATCAGCAGCCGTAATCAACACGAAAGGTGCTGGAGTTTGTTCTAAAAAAATTAAACCTTCTGACTGATTCCATCCACCCGATGTGCTACTTATACGATGCATAATCCTGTGTTACCGTTTTAAATTGTTGGTTAGTACATAATCAAAAGAAACTTTTTTCCCTGCATTCAGCCCCTTCTTACCAAAATGACTGCAAATGCTTAGTTCTCCTGATTTGAGCTTTTCTCGAACCTTGCCTATTGTTGTATTTAATCAGCTTGGGGTGTTGTTAGAACAGATGGCTCAAACGGTGGGAAGTACCGCTCTGATACTGACAGAAGTTGTGTTGGTGCGGATTTACATACCTGTAAAGTGGCAAAGGCAAAGGTTTACGCTAGTGGTTTCTGAGCAATTTAGTGCGCTCTTGGTAGGAACCTTTGAGGAGGAGGAGGAGAGCAGAGGGGCAGAGGGGCAGGAAATTCACTCCCCACGGGCTAAACGCCCCGCTACCGCTAACAGCACTCAGCACTCACTCAATACTCAGTTGACGTTTAATTTAGAGGCGATCGCTTCTTTTGTCTGCGAATTGAGAGATTTATTTAAGTGCGATTCTGATACTCACCAAAATCTTGAACGCTATCAGCAAATTATTAGACCCAATGATGCCACACTCCAAAGTCAATTTACGCTGTTGCTATTAGAATATCTCCTAACTCAGCCAAACCAAGAAATAATAACACCTCCAAGCCCGATTGATCCGGCAGTTTATATCTGTCAGCCAGTGGAAGATGCTTTAAAAAAACAGATTTCCCAAGAGCGGTTGTTGAATCAGGTAACAACACAGATCCGCAAAAGCCTGGATTTGCCTGTCATTATGGCAACAGCGATTACACAGGTGCGTGAGTTTCTGGAATTAGACAGATTAGTAATTTATAAATTTGCAGGTTCCCAAGTTAGTACTCAACCATACCAGTCTGACACTATTCCCTTAAATGAAACGGCACTGGCAACAGGTATGGAACTATCAGTTACGGAACCTTGCGAAATCTATTTTGCTATACATGAAAACAACGGTGAACACTCGCCTTTTGTATCAGTTAATAATAAAACCCTCTTAGAAGACTACCAACAATATGGAGGTTATATTGTCTATGAAGCCCGCGCTACAGATGCGATTAGGTCGGTATTGAATTACACAGAAGAAAATTGTTTTATTCGAACCTCTCAATGTTGGGAGAAGTATTGCCAAGGCTTTACCTTAGCTGTGGATGATGTCGAAAAAACTTATGCTTTGGAAGAGTGTTTGTTGAATTTTTTAAGGGAATGCCAAGTTAAGGCTAAGTTCGCTGCACCGATTATCTTTGAAGACAAACTGTGGGGATTGTTGATTGCTCATCAGTGCGATCGCCCCCATCAGTGGAATGATGGCGAAAAAAACTTGCTGATTGCGATCGCCGAACAATTAGCGATCGCCATTCACCAAGCTGAGTTAATGCAAACCCTTACCCAAGAAAAACAAAATCTCGAACAACGAGTGATTGAGCGGACAATAGCTCTCCGTGATGCTCTCCTTGCTGCTGAAGCCGCTAACCGTCTCAGAAGTGAGTTTCTCGCTACTATCAGTCATGAACTGCTCACGCCTTTAACTTATGTGATTGGGATGTCTTCGACGTTACTACGTTGGCCTTTGGGTGAATTGAGTCAACGACAACGGGGTTATCTGCAAACAATCCACGATAGTGGAGAACATTTATTAGAAATGATTAATGACATCCTCGATTTATCGCAAATCGAGGCTGGGAAGACAGCTTTAAATATTTCGGAATTTTCTTTGGTGAATGTTGCTCAAAATGCTGTAGAGTCACTGCGAAAAAAAGCAACAAGCGAACAAATTAATCTCATATTAGATTTGCAAATCGATCCCAGTCGCGATCGCTTTATCGGCGATGCAGAAAGAGTAGAACAAATTCTCTGGAATTTGTTAACTAATGCGATTAAATTCACCCCTGAAAATGGCAGCGTTACCTTACGTCTTTGGGTGGAAGATGACACTGCTATTTTTCAAGTGGAAGATACCGGAATTGGTATTCCTGAAGAACAATTACCATTACTGTTTGAGAAATTTCAGCAACTCGATACACCCTATCGCCGCCGCTACGAAGGCACCGGAGTTGGACTAGCTTTAACGAAACAACTTGTACAACTCCATCGGGGTCGAATTGAAGTAGAATCAACTGTTAGTATTGGCTCAATTTTTACTGTATGGATACCAACTCAGGCAGTGAGAGTGTTTAGGAGTGCTGAGTAATGAGTAATGAGTAAAAATACTTGTCCCCAGTCCCCAGTTATTCTTTCATTCAAGGCTGTGAAACTTGTTTCATCAGGACTGCCTTCTGCCTTCTTCACCGATCGATCCAACGGCTCACTGCTGGCAGTTGTGTAGAGAACCATAGCGCACCTAACATACTTAAACTGCCACAGACAATCAAGGCATTAGTCGCACCAAAGTTATGCGCCAAAGTTCCAGCCAACAGGTTCCCAAAGGGCATCATACCCACCATTGCTAAAGCATAAAAACTCATCACCCGTCCGCGCTTATCTTCGGCAACTAGGGTTTGGATAATCATATTACTACTAGTAATCATGAGGATAGTAAAGCAACCTGTAAACACCAGTATGACGATCGACAGCCAAACTTGACGCGATAGTGAAAAGGAGATCAGACTCATCCCAATCAAGACTTGAGAAACTACAATCAAACGCTCTAAACCCGCAATCCCTCTCCTGATACTCAGATACAAACAAGCAAACAGCGATCCAATCGGCGCTGAGGTACTCAGGTGAGCCATTGTAGTTGCATCCCCATTTAAAATCTTAGCGGCGAAAATGGGCATGAGCGCGATATGAGACATTCCGACTAAACCTTGTAACGCCAGTATTAATAAAATTGCTTTAATGGGCTGGAATTTGGAGACATATTCAAAGCCCTCACGCAATTTCTGTAAAGTATCGCTAAGGTTCGTCAGGGTCAGCATGGGTCTGACTTTCAGCCGCATCGCTAGCAGGGTAAAGATGGCAGGGATATAGCTGAGAGTATCGTAGAGAAAACAATATTTCACCCCTAGCGTCGCAATCAAAATCCCGCCCATAGCTGGCCCCAATACCAGCGAGGAACTTAACATCACTGAATTCAAGGCGATCGCATTACTCCAATCGGCGCGATCGCCTACGGTTTCGGTGACAATTGTATGGCGCACGGGCATATCTAATCCCTTGAGCAAACCATTGAGAACACTCAGTACCAGTAGGATGGGAAATGTAATCCAATTCTGAAAGGTCAGAATCGTTAAAGCCAGGGAAACGCTGATTCCCAATATCTGCACCACCATTAACAAATCCCGACGGCTCCAGCGATCGGATAGTACGCCCGAAAAGGGAATCAGTAATAATGTCGGTAAAAATTGTACAAACCCTGCAACTCCCAATAACCAAGCCGATTTAGTCAAATCGTATACCAGCCAAGGAATAGTCAACTGCTGGGTCATAAATGTCCCAGACATTGATAGTAACTGTCCCCCAAAAAACAGGCGAAAATTACGCCAACGAAAGGCGGGTAAATGGTGGTAAAGGGTTTTACTTATGCGATCGCCTACTTGTCCATTCCAAATTTTCATAAGGAGGAATTTTAATATGCTCTACGAATAATTAGGTTAACTAACAATTATAGGATAATTGCGTAGTTTACCGCCGCAGGCATCGCTTATCTGTCTGGGCTAACACCTTTGCCCAAATAAGCTCAGATGCATTTAAAAAATAATCAATCGTTGTGTAGGTAGAGGAACAGGGGGAAAGAAAAATATCATCTGAATAAATTGGGTAATTTATTCTCTGGAAGTCCCCAATATTTGAGCATTGGATCGCTATCTAAGCGATCTTGTAGCTATTTACACAAAAAGTACAGTTAGTAATTATCATTCATTAACTGTTTTAAATATTTTTATCTTTAACTGTCTTAACTGTCTGCTTAACTGTTTTAACTACTATTGCATTTTATTGATAAAACTGAGATTATCTGTTTGTCAGATAATTACAAAAAAATAAATATGAATTGTAGCTTTTAGTTAGGCTAAATAGATATTACTGCGCTTATTAATGTTTAACTAATAGATAAGTATTTGAGGTTGATTAAAATGGACGAAATCGTTAAAAAACTTGCTGGTCTGGGTCTTCCTGGTGTAATTCTCGTGATTCTAACAGTTACATCAGGAGGTAGCTCTGCCACAGTAGCAGCTACCCTGACAGCATTAGGAGGGCCATTTGGCATTCTTGGAGGTATAGCTCTCCTTGGTCTAATAACAGTTGTGGGGGATGCTGTAGCTGGATCTGGACTTGAAGCAATTGTTAAGGCTATTTATAAAGAACGTAGCAAAACCGAATCTGTTCAATTTCTCCTTCAAGAAATTAAAGGTCTACCGATTACAGAAGAGCTAAAACTCAAACTGAAAAATGAACTTAGCTCAGAAGTCGTTATTGATGCCCAAGAAGTTGAGATTCCGAAAACAGTCAAAATTGTTGAGGAATAATTTTGATGGCTAGTTGTTACTTAACGTCAACTTATTAAATCGAGTTAGAAAAAAGCTGAACGATTTAACAAGAAAGGCAGAGAGCAGTCCCGATGAAACAAGTTTCACAGCCTTGTATGAAATAGGGACAAGGAGGACAAATAGTAAATGACTCTCTCAAGTCAGGAGGCAGGAGGCTGAAGGCTTTTATGGAATTCTGATTCCTGCCCACAGAAGAAACCGAAGTCCGTAAGGGTTGAGGTCTCACACCCAAAATCTCTGCCACAGGTGTCTTGCAATCAGTGTAGGTCTGAACGCGAGTGCGTCTCCGTCTCCCCTTGGGGGAAGCCTACACGCTCATTTTGCTTCAATAGTGCCTATATCTGAGGGTTGACCACCACCCTGCGGATAAAACATAGTGCTATCAAGTACACAATAAGAACCCCGTTCATCATCGGCAACATACTCAATGTGAGCATTATTTAGTGAATTTATACGTATCTTTAAGATAAGCAAGTACTGTAGACATAAATCAATCTCTCTATTTGACTCTTTCGTTTCCATACAATGTATTTTAAATACTGCTTACCAGAAACTTCAAAAATAATTTTATCTGTTTCAGTTTCAGGTAGAGGTACTTCTTCATTACTTAGTTAGAATACGAGCTTCATTACTTAGTTAGAATACGAGTCTATACTTGCAACTCAGAACTATCTTTGCAGTCGAGTATAGTTTTTCAACTGATATTACCTAATTGTTGAGTGCGGCTCAAAGCAGCAAGTACTGCATTAGAGATGAGAGTTCGCATACCACCTTTTTCTAACTCGTAAAGACCAGCAGCAGTCACTCCTCCAGGACTAGTTACCTTATTTCGTAAGACTGCTGGATGTTCATCAGTCTGAAACATCAGTTCTACACTGCCAGAAATTGTGTGCAATGTTAGTTCTTGGGCTTGTGCGCGAGTTAAACCCATTTGAACCCCAGCATCAATCATGCCCTCAATGTACAGAAATATAAATCCAGTTCCCGCGCTACTCAACGCCGTAGCCATATCAAGGTAATGTTCATTTTGGGTAGCAAATTCCTTGCCCAACGCTTGTAAAATGACTTGGGTATGCGATCGCTGTATCTCTGTCACACTTGATGATGCACTCCACACCGTAGTCCCATGACCCACTTGTACTGCAATATTCGGCATTGTACGGACAACAGCAGGATGATTCAACCCTTGGCACAGAGATGGAATACTCACTCCACCCACAATACTAATTACTAAAACATCAGGTGAAATTTTATCCTTCAGCATAGCCATAACAGAGGCTAAAACCTGCGGCTTCACTGCCAATATTATAATAGATGCGCCAAGAACCGCTTCTAGATTGGAGGTTGTAGTACGTACTCCATATTCCCTTTCTAAATGAAGGCATCGCGTAGAAACTGGATCGCTAACTATAATTAGCTCGGCTTTTTGAACAATTTTCGTCGATAACAATCTAGCCATTATCATTTCGCCCATCGTGCCACCGCCGATAAAGGCAATTTGTAAATTGTCGAGCATATCTTTTCCCTATTTTCTAAGTCACTCGATTTGAGATTTTGGATTTACGATTGTTGATTGAGTCACGTCGCATGAATCCACGATGCTTGAATAATGAAATTGTTTGATTTTCACTCGCGTCTGAAGTCGCTTGCTCGAAACTTTTTTAGATTCTAGATTTTAATCTAAAATCTAAAATCGTCTCGGTCATTTAATATATTGATATCAAGGTAGATTAGGTTGAATCACAGCTTTTAATACAGAGCCTTGCTCAACATCTGCCAGCGCTTGATTAATTTCTTGTAGTGTGTATGAACGACTGATTATGTTTGACCAATCAATATTTTTTTGAGAATTACTATGACGTTTTAATAATTCAATCATCCTGTAAAAATGGCTGAAATCAATTCCCCAAGTTCCCCGAATATCAATATGTTTTAGATTAATTTCTAAATGTGGATTGATGAGAATTTCACCCGTATTGGTATAATGCCCGACAATCACATAGCGGCCTCCATTTCTCGTCATATTCAAACCCTCTTTGACAGCAATGGGAATGCCTGTGGCTTCAATAGTGACATCAGCACCGTGTCCGTGCGTTAGTTCCAAAACCCGCTCAATATGTTGTTGTGGATCGTTAGCCTCAATTACCAGGGTTTCATCTACACCGAAAGATTTGGCAACTACTAATCGACTCTCATATTTATCAATGACAATCACTTTGCCCGCACCTGATAGCAAGGCTAAAATTGCTGCACTCAAACCCACAGGCCCACAACCCTGAACTACGACAACATCACCAATTTGAATCTGCGCTCGCTCAATGGCGTGTAGTGCAGTTGGTAAAGCACATCCCCCAGCAATGAATTGTCTTGGTGAGACTTCTTCAGGTAAAGTGAGAACTTTTACCCCTGGTTTGAGGTAAATTAGTTCAGACCAACCACCCAGCAACCCATCTTTCGCTGAGTAGGTGACACCATAAACTTTGCGTTGTGGACAGCGAGTGGAAGCTTTGGCTACTAGACAATACCAGCAGTTGTAACAAGTTTCGTGAACATCAAGAAAAGTTGCGATCGCTCCAGGCTGAATTAATTTACCATTGACATCGCTAACCTGACCACCTGTTTCCACCACACGACCAACACTGAAGTGGCCAGGGATGATTGGATAGGGTACTCCCTCTAAATGCCCACGTAGTAAATGTACATCAGTTCCACAAACTTCACTATATAAGGTTTCAATAATGATTCCACCCTTTTCCAAAATCGGGTCTGGTAATTGTTGAACTTCAACTGGTTGATTAGGTGCAGTCATCACAGCTGCTTTGGGCATGAATCATTACCTCACTGTGGATAGGGGATAGGGGGTAGGGAGTAGGGGTAGGGGGATTAGAAATTAGCGTTTTATGAGCCAGGGTGATGGATTATTGATTTTTCCATTCCCCCTGCTTCCTGCTCCCTGCCTCCTACTCGGCTTCAAGACCAAAAAATAATTTCACCATTAGGAAGTAAGCCAATCATGGAAGTGAAAGCCACACGCTGTCCATTCATGGGTTCAACATAGTGAAAGTTGCTTGTATTGAAAAGAAAGACATCTCCGACATAAGGTTGGAAAGCGATCGTATCTGCATCCGCAATTACTCTATCACTATATCCGTAGGAATCGAGTTTATATTGCTTATCTTCTGGTTGACAACGACGATCGTAAATACGCGTTTTCCCTTGATTGTTGTCAGACAATTTTAAGTACAAAGTCCAGGAAAGTTGAGCAGTAATCGTACAAACTTCCCAACCAGATTGCTCCAAAGGAGCAAAATCAATATGAATTTGGGTACCATGCTCTATTTTTCTGATCAATCCTGCATAATAACTACCGTAAAATGGTTCAGAAGCAATTCGCACCTTCGCGCCGCACTCTCGGAACTTCTCCATTATGCGCTGCAATGGATCGAAGGAGGCTGCTGTAATAGAGTTTCTTAATTTAGTAGCTCTTTCTACTTCTTTAAAATAATCTGCTTTACCAATACTATTGTATTCAAACACTGTGATCCCAATTTTTTCAATTTTAGGACTCACATCTTGATAAGCGTCAAAATTGAGCAATTGAGATTGAGTATATAACATCTCACACTCTTGGGGTGTGGCAAATTCCTTTAGGCGAATCAGAGGAATTCGCTGTTCAAGTAGCATTTTTAAAGATTCTTTAGTGAAGGGATACTCTTGTTTGTTATCCCACATCGACGATTTAATCTGGTTAGAAGTAGTAGTCATAATACAGTTACCTTTTGCTAATTAGCGACATTATTTACTTTCTGATTGATATATTTCGGTTTCACCCAACAAGGCAAAAGTAAAAATTTAAAAGGCACTCATAAATAAAAATGGTTTGAGAGCAACTAAATTTATTGATGGAAGGAAATAAAAACATTTATTTCCAGTGGAAAGTAGCGCGTTCGCATGATTGCGTCTCGTAGAGAGAAATAATACATCCTTAATCATTTCTCCTCAATTTATTTATGGCGATTATCTTTTTACTTTTTAGTTATTAAGATATTGACTAACTCTTTGGAGGATGTTTGGAAGGTATTGGGTGAAAAGCTGATTTTTTGACTTATCAAGGATAGCAGCCATTAAACTCTCGCCCATTTCAATACTTTGGGATCTTTATCATATCCATAGGTAACGCCGTCCCTAGTAGTTATAGACTCTCCTTTGCTTGCTTTGCTTCTAATAGTGCTAAGAGAATAGGACGTTAGTTCATTCATTTCTTTATGAGTAAGCTTTTCGCTTGTGCTTATTTCTGACTTATTTTGAGCTTTATATTGAGATGAATCATCTATTTTAATTTGAGCATCTGCTGGGGGTTTAGTAAGACTTACTTTTTGATTGCGATAGTTCTGAACAGTCACAAGTTGCCAACTAGAATCTTGTGACAATTCCAAAACCCATTGATGATAATCAAACAGGCTTTCACGATGCCCAACACTGATAAATGTTGTTTTTGTTGATTGTAACTGTTGATATAAACTTCCTTCATTTTTCAAATCCAAAGCACTCGTTGCTTCATCTAATATAGTAAAGCTAGGATGAGTTACTAACAGTCGTGCAAAAGCCAAACGTTGTTGTTCTCCTATCGATAATATATTCTCCCAAGGAACTTCAGTATCAAAGCCATCGACTCGACTAAGTAAGTTTTGCAAGTTGACTTGTTGTAATACTGCTTTGAGTTCTACGTCAGTCATCTGACGATTAGTATTAGGATAAAGTAACTGTTCGCGCAAAGTTCCTAAAATTATGTAAGGACGTTGGGGTAAAAACAAGACTTCTTCTAAAGGAGGTCGCACTAGACGCCCAGTCCCAGCGTTCCACAAACCAGCGATCGCTCTCAATAGAGAACTTTTACCTCGACCACTTGGCCCAACAATCAATAAACCTTCACCTGGCTGAATCGACAACGACAAATCTTCAACAATCACCTGTTCATAGTCGGGCGTTTGTAAGGTGACATTCTCAAAAGTAAGATGGTTTTCTTCTATTGTTTTAATAGTACTGACATTCTCTGGTTCTTTAGTTACTTCTTCTAAAGCATTTGAAAATTCAGATAACCGTTCAACATAGCTAGAAAATCTCCCAGAATTCCCAAACTCATTAATTAAATCACCCAAAGCATTAGCAAAAAAATAGCAACATACAGATGCTTGGATAATTTCTCCAAATTCCATTTCACCTCTAATCTGTAAAGGCCCAAATACTATATATGGAAATATTTGAATTACAGATTGATAACCTCGATTAAAAATCTCATTATTCCTCTCCCAATCAATTTTGCGTTTAGCGTTTTTTATCAAATTACTAAATCGGCGGGCAATAATATTTGATTCCTGCTTCTCTCCTCGAAAGAAAGCTACCGATTCAGCATGAGTGCGTAAATGAGTCAGACAATAGGTGTATTCAGCTTTCGCTTCAAGTTCTTCTCGATTAATTTTATTTAATTCTTGGGTCAAGTAAACAGCAATCAAGTTTCCTATAATCGTATAACTAACTAAAATCAGTGCAACAGACTGAGAGATTGACCAAAGAACTAATAAAAAAGCTGACATCTCTAGTATTTTTTCTAGGAGAGTAGCTGAAAAACTTAAAGCATTGCTTGCAATGGGTTCGATCTCTTGAGATAAACGTTGATCTGGATTATCAATACTAGATTTAAAGTTGATTTTGTAATAAGCTCGACGATTTAAATATTTTGATAAAATCTTATTATTCAGCCATTGATACCAATCTATAGCAATTTTTTTTCTTACTAGTCTAGAGAACCCTGCTAAGAGAGTTCCCAATGCCAGAGCTGAACCATAAAGTAGTAAAGCATCATAAAACTTAGAGATTTCCTTCTCTTTAATGATGATATCGGCCAAATAGCGATTAATAAAGCTATTAAAAACATTTGCACTAACAAGCGCAATTATTAATAATATCAGGAGAATAAGCATTCCCCATGAGCGAATCACCTCTGAAAATGCTCTGTCTCCTGGCTCGTTTGGATACCAGTAAGGTTGGGCGACGGCTTTTACGTCTTTCCAAAATTGAAGAAAACCGAAAAAAGCATTTGTTGAAGGTTGAGCTTGAATAACTTGGGTTGGCATATTCTGAAACTAAACTAAGACTTTACGTAATAAGTAAGCTAGTTATATAGAAGTAGTGTGAAGGGTCAATTACTGACTAACTAAGCATTATAGCCATAAAGAAAGTAGCAAATTGACCTAATGTAATTGTTGGGCTTTTTGGAGAATTATAGGCTTTCTATCACAAATCGGTAAACATACTTGTGAAGGTATTATTTAGCCCAATATTTCTACTAACTGAGGCATTCATTAATCTGCTGCAAGCTCCTTGATGTCGAGAGTTGACAGCAGTTAATAAGTTTTCAGCAAATAATTTTTGCGCCATGTTTCATATTTTATAACGCAGTATAAACCAATTTACATTTTATTTTTTGTTTTTATCCCAATTTACCGAGCAGATATCTCTTAACTGTCTTAAATGTCTTAAATGTCTTAAATGTCTTAACTGTCCGCTTAACTGTCCGCTTAACTGTCTTAATTGCTATTGTATTTTGTTGACTGAGGTGAGATAATTCATAAGTTCAATTAAAAAATACAGCTTTAAATAAACAAACTCCGGTTATTAAGACTGTTGCCAATTTAGAGGGGGAGTTGATGATGCTGTCACTATTAACTCGCTGTTCTCTAATGTTTGGCAAAAACAATAAATCCTAAAAATTCCTTTTAGATTTACCATAAGGATTTTTTAGCGTATTGTCGCAGTATAAAGGGTTTGAGCATCCAACCTACCTTGTACTTGTAAGCCAAACACTTATATATGGATATTTTTGCCCTCTTATTTTGGTAAATGTATTGCTTATTTAAGAGGATGTTTGAAAAGTTTTGGGTGAATATAATTCGCTACTACACAAACCAAGTCCACCTCCGTGGACTAATGAAAAATCAATGGTTTTTAACCCACGTTCGCCCTTGGCGTTCCGCAGGGAAGGTGTGTTTTGTCTCGTGTAGCCGCGATTTCTAATCGCCAGGGCTAGTAATAAATTAGACTTTTCAAACAACCTCTAAGAGTAAGCTTAATTGAAAAATAGTAAATTATATTATTGGGGAAGTAAATTTCTGATAGTAAGAAGTATCAGAAAGCCTAGTTAATATTAAGTTTTCTCTTGGCTAAGACTGTAAAAATTTAAGGTAGCTTTAGAGGAAAATATTAATTTATTAAAATTAGCATTAATTAGAGTTAAATTATGAATTTAACAGAGCTTCTAGAAAATCTCTCAGCAAAGAATGTTGAACTGTGGGTTGATGGAGACAAACTACGCTATCGATCGCCGGAAAACTCCCTAACCCCTGAGTTATTGGGGGAAATTCAGCAATCTGAACCAGAAATTATCCAAATTTTATCCCAGAATACTAATCAGGCTGTAACTTACACCCTGTCCCACGGTCAAAAAGCACTCTGGTCTTTATATCAATTAACACCCAACAGCACTGCTTACAACGCCATGTATGCAGCAAAATTAGTTACAAATTTAGATATTCCTGCCCTAAAGCAGGCAGCACAAGGTTTAGTTCAAAGGCATCCAGTTTTGAGGACTACCTTTGCAACTACTGACGGCGAACCTGTGCAAACAGTTCACGAAAATCAGCAAGTTGACTTTAGCATTGAAGAAGCTTTTGATTTTGACCAAGATAATATAAACACCTGGCTCTCAGAAAAAAGCGATCGCCCCTTCGACTTAGAACAGGGACCGATATTGCGCTTTGATTTATTAATTAACCAGATTAAAACTGATAAATTAGCAACCAAAGAACATATTTTCTTAATCACCCTACATCAGATCGTGGGGGATTTCCGGTCTTTAGAAATCATGATCGGTGAATTGACAGCCTTATATAAAGCGATGTCTACGAAGATCACTGAGCCTGTACTGAGCGTAGCCGAAGGGTGCAGCCGAAGTACGGGCTACGCCTACGCTACAGGTGAAACTGCCCAACTATCACCACAAAACTATCAGTATCAAGATTATGTTAAATGGTCAGAGGAAATGCTGGCTAGTTTACATGGAGAAAATTTGTGGACTTACTGGCAGCAACAACTATCTGGTGAATTGCCATTGCTAGATTTGCCCACAGATCGACCAAGACCTCACAGGCAAACCTATAATGGTGCTTCCCGCTTTTTTACTGTTGAAGAAGAACTGCGGCTAAAGCTCATAGAATTGGCAAATAGAGTTGATGCCTCTCTATATATTCTTTTATTAACAGCATTACAAATACTATTACGACGTTATACCAATCAAGAAGATATTTTAATTGGCTCTCCAATGGAGAATCGGAGCCGTTCAGAATTTGAAAATATTGTCGGTCACTTTGCTAATCCTGTGGTCTTGCGAGGAGACCTTTCAGGAAATCCCACCTTTGAAGAGTTGCTGGAGCGATCGCATTCTTGTGTATTAAATGCCCAAAACCATCAAGATTATCCCTTTCCCCTACTAGTAGAGCAACTGCAACCTGTCCGCAACCCCAGTTTTTCGCCACTCTATCAGGTAGCCTTCGTCTGCGATCGCTCCCACCAGATGGATATCGATGGTTTGATTTTGGAATCAATGATTCCAGAGTCTAAAGGAGCCGCCTTTGATTTAACCTTATCCATTCTGGAGGAACCTGGTTTACTCAAAGGTACGTGGAACTATAACACTGACTTATTTGATGACAGTGCGATCGCCCGGATGATGGGGCATTTTGTAACTTTGCTCGAAGCAATTGTGGCAAATCCCCAGCAACGAATTGACCAATTACCTTTATTGACAGAATTTGAGGAACATCAGTTATTAGTTGAGTGGAATGATACTCAAGTAGACTACCCCTTTGATAAATGTATCCATCAGTTATTTGAAGAACAGGTGGAACGCACCCCTGATGCTGTAGCAGTGGTCTTTGAAAATCAACAATTGACCTACCACGAGTTGAATTGTCGTGCTAACCAGTTGGCGTATTACTTACGTTCTTTGGGTGTAAAACCAGATGTGCTAGTGGGGATTTGTGTAGAGCGTTCCTTAGAAATGGTGGTGGGATTACTTGGCATTCTCAAGGCGGGTGGAGCTTATGTACCGCTTGACTCAGAATATCCTAAAGAGCGTCTGAGCTTCATGCTTGAAGACGCTCAAGTTTCAATATTAGTGAGTCAACAGCGACTCGTTGAGCGACTACCTGAGTATCAGGCGCAACTGATTTGTTTAGATGAAGTCTGGTCAGAAATTCTGCAAAATAAACAGAATAACCCGATAGAGGTAGTAACGCCTACTCATCTAGCGAATGTGATTTACACATCCGGCTCCACAGGCAAACCCAAAGGGGTAATGGTTGAGCATAGTGGATTGTGCAATCTAGCTCAAGCACAGATTCAGGTTTTCGGTGTGGATTGTGATAGTCGAGTTCTCCAGTTTGCCTCCTTCAGTTTTGATGCTTGCATATCAGAAATCTTGATGGCTTTGGGATCGGGGGCAAGACTTTACTTAGGAACAAAAGACTCGATAATGCCGGGTATGCCTTTAATTGAGCGATTAAGGGATGATGCCATTACCCATGTCACCCTACCACCATCAGCCTTAGCAGTCCTGCCAGTAGAAGAACTACCAACATTGCAAGCGATCGTTGTCGCTGGAGAAGCCTGTTCTTTGGAACTGATGGGACAATGGTCAAAAGGCAGAAACTTCTTCAACGCTTACGGGCCCACAGAAGCAAGTGTTTGTGCCACAACTGCCAAATGCACTCCACTAGACGAAAAAGTTACGATTGGTCGTCCCATTGCCAATGCAAAAATCTACATCTTAGACTTGCACTTACAACCAGTACCGATTGGTGTACCCGGAGAACTGCACATTGGTGGTGCAGGATTAGCGCGAGGCTACTTGAATCGACCAGAATTAACACAAGAAAAATTCATCCCTAACCCGTTTAACAAGTCAAAAGGAGCCAGTGCGTTGGGCGGGTTTCCCGACTTGAAGCAACTGGCGTTCAAAAGTCAAAAGTCAAAATTATATAAAACAGGGGACTTAGCCCGTTATCTCCCAGATGGCAATATCGAATACTTGGGACGCATCGATAACCAAGTAAAAATCCGGGGTTTCCGCATTGAGTTGGGAGAAATCGAAGCAGCACTAAGCCAACATGAAGATGTGCAAGCATCTGTAGTCATCGTCCGCGAAGACATTCCCGGAAATAAGCGCCTAGTAGCCTATATCGTACCGCAGCCACATGTGACACCTACAGTTAGCGTTATGCGTAGCTTCCTCAAAGAAAAGCTACCAGAATACATGGTACCAAGTGCGATCGCCATTTTAGAATCTTTACCCCTAACCCCCAACGGCAAAATAGATCGTCGCGCTCTACCAGAGCCAAGTAGTGAATTATCAGATAAATATGTAGCTCCGCGCACCCCCATCGAAGAAATCCTGGCACTGATTTGGCAAGAAGTCCTGAAAGTAGAGCTTGTAGGCAGACATGACAACTTCTTTGAACTAGGGGGACACTCTCTACTGGGAACACAATTCATCTCCCGTGTGCGTAGCAGGTTGAAAGTAGAAATACCATTGCGAAGCTTATTTGCTGCGCCAACAATTGCCGAGTTAGCACCATCGATTCAGCAGTTACAGCAGCAAGAACAAAATATAGAACTGTCAGCACCACCCATCTTAAGGCGGCTAGAGAATGCAGAAATACCACTATCATACTCTCAACAGCGTTTATGGTTTTTAGACCAGTTAGAGTCAAACAATGCCTCATACAACACCTCCATTGGTTTGCGTCTAGTAGGAACTCTGAATGTTGCCGCCTTAGAACAAAGTTTAAAAGAACTTATCGATCGCCATGAAGTCTTACGCACCAACTTTGTTACCCTTGATGGACAAGCAACTCAAATCATTCAAACTCAACCGAATTGGACAGTAACAGTAGTTGACTTCCAGCATTTACCCTTAACAGAACAAAAAACGACTGCACAGGAATTACTGGAACAACGAGCAATTGAGCCTTTTGACTTAGCTCATGATCCATTAATCAGAGCGATATTAATAGTGTTGTCCGAGACAGAGCAGTGGTTATTAGTGTGTATGCACCACGTTGTCTTTGATGGCTGGTCAATAGGTCTGTTTGTCCAAGAGTTACAAGCACTCTACAATGCTTATTCTCAAGGTCAACCGTCACCCTTGTTGCCACTACCAATTCAGTATGCAGATTATGCAATTTGGCAAAGACAATGGTTAGTCGGGGAAGTACTACAAAACCACTTGAGTTACTGGGAAAAACAGTTGGCAAATGCACCGACATTTTTGCCACTACCCACAGATAGACCTAGACCTGCTGTACAGACTTTCAATGGCTCATATCATGTGTTTGCCCTATCTGGTGAACTAACTCAACGATTGTTGCAGCTAAGTCAACAGCAAGGGGTGACTTTGTTTATGACTTTGTTAGCGGCTTACAATACCCTGCTTTACCGCTACACGGGACAAGAAGATATTTTGGTAGGGACACCAATTGCTGGGCGCGATCGCACCGAGCTAGAAGGGTTAATTGGTTTTTTTGTCAATACCTTAGTGATGCGGACTGATTTAGTAGGGAACCCCAGTTTTAACGAATTACTTTCGCGCCTGAGAGAAACGGCTTTCGGAGCCTACGCACATCAAGATTTGCCCTTTGAGATGTTGGTGGAAGCATTGCAGCCAGAACGGGATCTCAGCCATACACCACTATTTCAGGTGATGTTCGTTCTCCTGAACGCTCCCATGTCTGAAATAGAGTTGACTGAGTTAAGTGTCAGTGGCTTACCAATAGCAATCACCACGGCAAAGTTTGATTTAACTTTATCAATGGAAAACACTCCCAATGGACTTTTTGCGTGGTGGGAGTACAACACTGACTTGTTTGATAGCAGCACTATCGAACGGATGACTGGTCATTTTCTGACTCTACTTGAAGCGATCGTGGCAAATCCTAGCGAGCGGATTTCCCAATTGCCAATTTTGACCTCATCTGAGCAGCAACAGTTATTAGTGGAGTGGAATGATACTCAAGTACATTATCCCCAAGATAAATGTATCCATCAATTATTTGAGGAGCAAGTAGAGCGTACACCCAATGCCGTAGCAGTGGTGTTTGACAATCAACAATGGACATACCACGAGTTGAATTGTCGTGCCAACCAGTTGGCGCACCACTTACGTTCTTTGGGAGTGTCCGCCGACGTACTGGTGGGAATTTGTGTGGAGCGCTCTTTAGAAATGGTGGTTGGGCTGTTGGGTATTCTCAAGGCGGGCGGGGCTTACGTACCACTCGATCCAGAATATCCTCAAGAGCGTTTGCGCTTTATCTTGGAAGATGCTCAAGTTTCAGTGCTGCTTACCCAACAGCATTTAGTTGATAAATTACCTGAGTGTCACGCGCAGCTTATAAGCTTGGATACTAATTGGCAGTTTATTTCTCAATTGACTCAAGAAAATCCCATCACTGATGTCCAAGCTAGTAACCTAGCTTATGTGATTTATACTTCCGGTTCTACAGGCAAGCCCAAAGGTGTGCAAATCTCACATAAATCTGTGAGCAATTTCCTATCTGCCATGCAGCAGCGCCCAGGAATAACAGAACAAGATACACTGCTTGCAGTCACTACTATTTCCTTTGATATTGCTGCCTTAGAAATTTTTCTGCCTATAACTGTCGGTGCAAGTCTGGTCATAGCCCCTCGTGATGTAACCCTTGATGGAAGAGAATTATTTGACTTGCTAGTTAAGTCTAAGGCAACAATTATGCAAGCAACTCCAGCTACTTGGAGATTGCTTTTAGACTCCAACTTCCAATTTAGCGATCTAAAAATACTTTGCGGTGGTGAAGCTTTACCTTGGGATCTAGTTAATGAACTGCTTGCTAGGAGCGCTTCTTTGTGGAACCTTTATGGGCCAACAGAAACTACTATTTGGTCATCAGTATGTCAACTCGAATCTAGTGAGAGCTTGATTTCTATTGGTCGCCCAATTGACAATACCCAGATATACATACTTGACCAAAACTTACAACCAGTACCCGTAGGTGTACCAGGGGAACTGCACATTGGTGGTGCAGGATTAGCGCGAGGCTACTTGAACCGACCAGAGTTAACACAAGAAAAATTCATTCCCAACCCGTTTGAGGAGGCAGGAGGCAGGAGGCAGGAGGCAGGAAGGAGTAGATTATATAAAACAGGGGATTTAGCCCGTTATCTACCAGATGGCAACATCGAATACTTGGGGCGTATCGACAATCAAGTAAAAATTCGGGGATTCCGCATTGAGTTGGGAGAAATCGAAGCAGCACTCAGCCAACATCCCCATGTGCAAGCATCATGTGTCATAACCCGTGAAGATAACAGGGGTGACAAGCGCCTAGTTGCCTACATTGTACCGCAGCCACAAGTAGCACTCACAATTAGCGAACTGCGTAGCGACCTTAAGTCCAAGTTACCAGACTATATGGTTCCTTCGGCAATAGTCATTCTGGAGTCTTTACCCCTAACTCCCAATGGCAAAATAGACCGTCGCGCTCTACCCGCACCAGAGCCAAGTAGTGAATTATTAGAGAAATATGTCGCCCCACGCAACCCCATCGAAGAAATACTGTCACTGATTTGGCAACAAGTCCTAAAAGTAGACCTTGTAGGCAGACATGATAACTTCTTTGAGCTAGGGGGACACTCCCTATTAGCAACGCAACTTATTTCCCGTGTGCGTAGCAGCTTGAAAGTAGAACTGCCATTGCGATCGCTATTTGCAGCACCAACGATCGCGGAACTATCACATAATATTCAGCAGTTGCAGCAACAAGACTTAGAACTTGCCGCACTACCCATCTTAAAGCGGGTAGAGAATGCAGAACTACCATTGTCATACTCTCAACAGCGTTTATGGTTTTTAGACCAGTTCGAGCCGAACAGTGCCTCATACAACATCCCCTTCGGGTTGCGTTTAGTCGGAACTCTGAATGTTGTTGTCTTAGAACAAAGCTTAGTTGAAATTATTCATCGCCACGAAGCATTACGCACTAACTTCATCACAGTTGATGGACAAGCTACTCAAATCATTCAAACACAACCAAATTGGACAGTTACAGTTGTTGACTTAAAGCATTTACCCTGGAAAGAACAAGAAATAGCTGCACAGAAATTAGTTAAACAACAAGCATTTGAACCTTTTGACTTAGCTCATGATGCCTTAATCAGAGCGACATTAATTGTGCTGTCTCCTACAGAACATTGGTTATTAGTTTGTATGCACCATGTTGTCAGTGATGGCTGGTCAATAGGTGTATTTGTTGAGGAGTTACAAGCACTGTATAATGCTTATTCTCAAGGTCAACCCTCATCTTTGTTGCCATTGCCGATTCAGTATGCAGATTTTGCCTTATGGCAAAGACAATGGTTGCAAGGAGAGGTACTCAACAGCCAATTAAGTTACTGGGAACAACAATTGGCAAATGCGCCCACGTTCTTACCATTACCCACAGACAGACCCAGACCTGCTGTGCAGACTTTCAATGGCGCATATCTTGAGTTTGCCCTGTCTGTTGAGTTAACTCAAAAGTTGATAAAACTGAGTCAACAGCAAGGGGTGACTTTGTTTATGACTTTGTTGGCGGCTTATAATACCCTGCTTTATCGCTACACCGGACAAACAGATATTTTGGTGGGGACACCAATTGCTAACCGCGATCGCACCGAAATAGAAGGGCTAATTGGCTTTTTTGTCAACACTTTAGTGATGCGGACTGATTTATCTGAGAATCCCACCTTTAACGAATTACTCCCGCGCCTAAGAGAAATGGCTTTCGGAGCCTATGCTCATCAAGATTTGCCCTTTGAGATGTTGGTGGAGGCATTGCAGCCAGAACGGGATCTCAGCCATACACCACTATTTCAGGTGATGTTCGTTCTCAATAATGCGCCCAAATCTGAAATAGAGTTGACTGGATTAACTGTCAGTTGGTTGCTTATAGAAAGTGCGATCGCCAAGTTTGATCTTACCTTATCAATGGAAAACACTAGCACTGGATTAGTGGGAGGGTGGGAGTACAACACACACTTGTTTGATAGCAGCACAATTGAACGAATGACTGGTCATTTTGTGACATTGCTAGAAGCTATTGTTGCTAATCCCAGCGAGCGCATTTCTCAATTACCAATCCTCACAGCATTTGAGCAACAGCAATTATTAGTTGAGTGGAATGATACTCAAGTAGATTATCCCCAAGATAAATGTATACATCAGTTATTTGAAGATCAAGTAGAACGTACACCTGATGCGGTGGCAGTAGTATTTGAGAATCAACAATTGACATACCACGAGTTGAACACTCGTGCTAACCAGTTGGCGCATTACTTACAGTCTTTGGGAGTGTCCGCAGATGTGCTGGTGGGGATATGTGTGGAGCGTTCTTTAGAAATGGTGGTGGGATTACTTGGGATTCTCAAGGCGGGTGGGGCTTATGTACCACTTGACCCTGAATATCCCCAAGACCGTCTGACTTTCATGCTCGCAGACACTCAAGTTTCCGTGCTACTTACTCAACAGCATCTAGTTGAGAAATTACCTCGACATCAAGCGCGTGTAGTCCATTTAGATAACGATTGGCTCCTAATCAGTAAGTCTAGCCAGGAGAATCCAATTGCCCAAGTGCAAGCTAGTAACGTAGCTTATGTGATTTATACTTCTGGCTCTACTGGTCAACCAAAGGGGGTAATGCTATCTCACAGTAACCTTTGCAACCACATGTTTTGGATGCAAGCAACATTCCCTCTGACTGAAAAAGACAAAGTACTGCAAAAAACTCCCTTTGGCTTTGATGCCTCAGTTTGGGAATTTTACGCTCCATTGTTAGCAGGTGGACAGTTGTTGATAGCTGAACCAGGAGGTCATACTGACAGTGCTTATCTTTTAAGGTTAATTGCCCAGCAACAGGTAACTACTATTCAACTTGTTCCATCTTTACTGCAAATGCTTTTAGAACAGGGCGGAATCGAAACTTGTCAGTCCCTCAAACACGTGTTCTGTGGCGGTGAAGTCTTACCTGTTACTCTGCAAGAAGGCTTGTTAAGTAAGCTAGATGTAAATTTACATAATCTCTACGGCCCAACAGAGGCTTGTATTGATGCAACTTTCTGGAATTGTCAGCGTGAGATTTATCCACAACTTGTCCCCATTGGTCGTCCAATTGACAACACGCAAATCTACATACTCGACCAAAACTTGCAACCACTACCTGTGGGTGTACCAGGAGAACTGCATATTGGTGGAGCAGGATTAGCAATAGGATACCTCAACCGTCCAGAGTTAACACAAGAAAGATTTATCCCCAACCCGTTTAACAATTCAAAATTCAAAATTCAAAATTCAAAATTATACAAAACTGGCGACTTAGCACGCTATTTACCAGATGGTAATATCGAATACCTGGGACGCATCGATAACCAAGTAAAAATCCGGGGATTCCGCATCGAGTTGGGAGAAATCGAAGCAGCACTAAGCCAACATAGTGATGTGCAAACATCTGTAGTCATCGTCCGCGAAGACATTCCCGGAAATAAGCGCCTAGTCGCCTACATAGTACCGCAGCCACAGATAACACCCACAGTTAGCGTTCTGCGTAGTTTTCTCAAAGAAAAATTACCGGAATATATGATACCAAGTGCGATTGTTACCCTAGATTTCCTACCGCTTACCACCAACGGCAAAATAGACCGTCGCGCCCTACCAGAACCAGAAGCACGCACAGGAATAGAAAGCAACCTAGTAGCACCGCGCACCTCGATTGAAGAAAAATTAACCCAAATTTGGGAGCAAGTATTAAGAGTAGAGCAAATAGGCATACACGATAACTATTTTGAACTAGGAGGAGATTCCATCCTCAGCATTCAAATCATCAGTAGAGCAAAAGTTGCTGGCATAGAACTGACAATCAAACAACTATTTGCCAACCAAACCATCGCCCAATTAGCCACAGTTGCAGGTACAACAAAAGCACTCTCAATTGAACAAGGATTAGTCACAGGGACATTACCGCTAACACCAATTCAACACTGGTTTTTCGAGCAGAATTTACCAGAGAAACACCACTTTAATCAATCATTTCTCCTCACAGTACCATCAGACCTCGATCTAGAAATATTAGAGCAAGTATGGCAGCAACTACTAAAACATCATGATGCCCTAAGGCTAAGATTCACTCAAACAGATACAATATGGCAGCAGATTCATGCCGCGCCAACCGATAATATTACTATCCCTCGTTTTGACTTATCGACAGTTCCAGAAGCTCAGATAGAAACTGTCATTGAAACTACAGCCAATGAATTACAGGCGAGTTTAAATCTGTCAGAAAATCTCGTGCAAGTAGCATTTTTCTGGCTGGGTATTGACAAAAAAGCCCGATTGCTGGTGATAATTCACCACCTCGTAGTAGACGGTGTTTCTTGGCGGATATTGTTAGAAGATTTGCAGACAGCTTACCAGCAACTAAGTCAAGGCAACACCATTGAACTACCTGCTAAAACCACATCCTTCAAAGATTGGGCGCGACAACTGACAGAATATGCCCAATCAGAAGTCTTGAAATCAGAACTAGATTATTGGTTGAGTGCATCTTACGATGCAGTTGACTCCATCCCAGTGGATTATGCACAAGGAATAAACACTACCGCATCGGCTAGGACAATATCAGTATCATTAGATGAAGCTGAAACCCTTTCTCTCCTGCAAGATGTTCCGAAAGCTTATAAAACACAAATTAACGATATCTTGTTAACTGCCTTAGTGTTGGTGTTGAGCGGATGGACTAATTCTGAGTCAGTGTTATTCAACTTAGAAGGTCATGGGCGGGAAGAGATTATCGATGGTGTAGACTTATCACGGACTGTTGGTTGGTTTACAACAATTTTTCCAGTGGTTGTAGAACTGGGAATCATAGATGATCTGGGTACTGTTTTAAAATCTGTCAAGGAACAATTACGTGTAATTCCTAACAAAGGTATTGGCTATGGCTTATTGCGTTATCTGAATGTTAATGCAGAAATTAGCGCCCAACTAGAGAAAATTCCCCAAGCAGAAATTAGCTTCAATTATTTGGGACAATTTGCTCAAGTTGTGAATACATCTGCTCTGATGCAAATAGCTAATGAGCCGAGCGGAAACAGCCAGAGTTTACAAGGTCAGCGACATTGTTTGATAGACATTAATGCCATCATTATTAACGAACAACTACAAATAGATTGGACATACAGCAGCAATATCCATCATCACGAAACGATTGAGAATATAGCCCAAGAATTTGTCGAAACTCTGCAAGATATAATTGCTCATTGTTTATCACCAGAAAATGCAGGTTATACGCCCACAGATTTTCCATTAATTCAACTTAACCAACTAGAACTAGATCAGATATTACAAAATTTATGAAATTAGAACTTAATAAAACTAACCGACAAAATATTGAAGATATTTATCCCTTATCTCCTATGCAAGAGGGGATGCTGTTTGAAAGTTTGTATGCTCCAGATTCAGGCGTATATTTTGAGCAGATAACTTGCATTTTGACGGGAAACCTAGATGTAAAAACCTTCGAGCAAGCTTGGCAGCAAGTGGTAGCTCGGCATCCCGTCTTCCGCACAGCTTTTCTGTGGGAATCTTTGAGCCAGCCTGTTCAAGTGGTGTATCGACAGATAAATGTGACAGTCGAAACTTATGACTGGCGGGAGTTATCGGCACTTGAGCAGCAACAGCAATTAGAGACTTTTCTGGATTCTGAGCGACAACAGGGTTTTCAAGTGTCGCAAGCGCCATTGATGCGCTTACATCTAATCCAGTTGGATGGAAATACTTATCAGTTTGTTTGGTGTCATCATCATTTATTACTTGATGGCTGGTCGTCACCTTTGGTTTTCCAAGACCTGTTGGAGTTTTATCAAGCTATTTCTCAGGGTAAAAGTTTATCTAACATCGGAACTGTCAGCTACCGCAACTATATTGCTTGGTTACAGCAACAGGATCGAGATTTAGCTAATAAATTTTGGCGACAAAAACTTCAAGGTTTTACTACACCAACTCCTTTGACTGTGGATAAACCATTGTCCGTGGAGCAGCATTCGGGCTACAGCGAACAACAAATTGACTTAACTGTGTCAGCGACAACAGCAGTGATGTCTTTTGTCAGACAGCATCAATTGACGATGAGTAATTTGGTGCAGGCGACTTGGGGACTTTTGCTGTCTCGCTATAGCCAAGAAACAGATGTGGTTTTTGGTGCAACTGTTTCTGGTCGTCCGCCTGAACTTGTTGGTGTAGAGTCGATTGTGGGGTTATTTATCAATACTCTGCCAGTGAGGGTGCAAATTTCCGAGAAGACTGAATTGCTGGGTTTATTGAAGGATTTACAGGCGCAACAGGTGGAGTCTGAGCAATTTTCCTATAGCTCATTGGCAGGGATTCAGGGGCTAAGTGATGTTCCCAAGGGTACGTCTTTGTTTGAGAGTATTGTTGTTTTTGAGAATTATCCTGTTGATACTGCTGTTCTACAAGGAAATAGCAATTTTTCCCTCTCGAATTTTAGGTGGATTGAACAAACAAATTATCCTCTGGCGGTTGTAGTTTCCCCTGGTGAGCAATTATCACTGAGGGTGATGTACGATGCTAGTCGATTTGAAGATGGAACGATTAGCCGGATGCTTGGTCATTTTGTGACACTGCTACAAGGTATTGTTGCTAATCCTCAGCAACGAATTTCCCAGTTGCCAATACTAACAAAATCTGAGCAGCAACAGCTATTAGTGGACTGGAACGATACCCAGTCTAACTATCCCCAGGATAAATCTATTCATCAGTTGTTTGAGGAGCAGGTGGAGCTTACACCCGATGCTGTGGCGGTGGTGTACGAGAATCAACATCTCACATACCGCGAACTGAACAGCCGTGCTAACCAGTTGGCGCATTACCTGAAGTCTTTGGGTGTGAAAGCTGATGTGCTGGTGGGGATATGTGTGGAGCGTTCCTTAGAAATGATCGTGGGACTATTGGGGATTCTCAAGGCGGGTGGTGCATACATCCCACTTAACCCAGAATATCCTCAAGAGCGATTGACCTTCATGCTTGAAGATACTCAGTTATCAATTGTATTGACTCAAGAAAAATTAGTTAATAAACTAGGCGATCGCCTCTGGCGCGATTTTGCCGAACGCCAAGCTAATATAATTTGCTTAGACTCAAACTGGGATATCATCAATCAACAAACCCAACAGAACCCAACTACCAGCGTCAACGCTGATAACTTAGCTTATGTAATGTACACCTCTGGTTCTACAGGTCAACCCAAAGGTGTAAGCATTATCCACCGAAGTGTAGTTCGACTCGTCAAAGAAACCAACTATATCAATATTTTTGCTGATGATGTAATTGCCCAAGCCTCAAATCACGCCTTCGATGCTGCTACCTTTGAAATTTGGGGAGCGTTACTGAACGGAGCGCGGTTGGTAGGGGTGAGCAAAGATGTGGCACTTTCGCCCAGAAATTTTGCGGACTTTATGCGATCGCAAAATATCAGTGTATTATTCTTGACAACTGCCCTATTCAATCAAATTGCTCAAGAAGTCCCCTCTGCTTTCAATTCACTACGGTATCTTTTATTTGGCGGCGAGGCTGTAGATCCTAAATGGGTTAAAGAAGTACTCAACAACGGTGCGCCGCAGCAACTCCTCCATGTTTATGGGCCAACAGAGAATACAACATTTAGTTCCTGGTACTTAGTGCAGGATGTACCAGAAGGCGCTACAACTATTCCCATCGGGCAACCAATTTCCAACACACAAATCTATTTGTTAGATTCCCAACTACAACCAGTAGGTATTGGTGTACCGGGAGAATTATATGTTGGGGGAGATGGTCTAGCTAGAGAATACCTTAACCGCACCGAGTTAACACAAGAAAAATTCATTCCTAATCCGTTTGAGAAGTCAAAAGGAGCCAGTGCGTTGGGCGGGTTTCCCGACTTGAAGCAACTGGCGTTCAAAAGTCAAAAGTCAAAATTATTATATAAAACTGGGGATTTAGCACGCTATTTGCCAGATGGCAATATTGAATACCTCAGTCGCATCGACGGCCAAGTAAAAATCCGGGGTTTACGGATTGAGTTGGGTGAAATTGAAGCAGTCTTGAGCCAACATAGCGATGTGCAGGTATCTTGTGTCATTGTCCGCGAAGATACCCCTGGAGATAAACGTTTAGTCGCCTACGTCGTCACGCATCAGAACTGTCAACCGACAATAGGCGAAATACGTCAATTCCTCAAGGCAAAGTTGCCAGATTATATGATACCAAGTGCTTTTGTGATTTTGGAATCCTTACCCCTAAATCTCAACGGCAAAGTAGACCGCCGCGCCCTGCCAAAACCAGACTTAGACACCCCACTCCTAGAAAAATATGTCGCCCCGCGTACACCCGTTGAGGAAATGCTTGTACTCCTATGGGCGCAAGTTTTGAAAGTAGAGCAAGTGGGTATACATGATAATTTCTTTGAACTTGGGGGACACTCACTACTAGCAACGCAACTGGTTTCACGCATCCGCACTAGCTTCAAAATAGAACTATCATTACGTGAGTTATTTGCTGCATCAACAATTACGGAATTAGCGCCATTGATTCAGCAGTTACAGCAACAAGATTTAGAACTAGCTGCACCACCTATCTTAAGGCGGACACAGAATGCAAACTTACCACTGTCATACTCTCAACAACGTTTATGGTTTTTAGACCAATTTGAGCCGAACAGTTCCTTTTACAATATCCCCGTTGGTTTGCGCTTAGTCGGAACTGTTAATGTTGACGCGCTACAACAAAGCTTAATTGAAATTATTCATCGCCACGAAGCATTACGTACTAACTTTGTTAGTGTTGATGGACAAGCTGCTCAAATCATTCAAGCACAACCAAATTGGTCAGTTACAGTTGTTGACTTAAAGCATTTACCCTGGAAAGAACAAGAAATAGCTGCACAGAAATTACTCCAACAAGAAGCAATTGAGCCTTTTGACTTAGCTCATGATGCATTAATCAGAGCGACATTAATTGTGCTGTCTCCTACAGAACATTGGTTATTAGTTTGTATGCACCATGTTGTCAGTGATGGCTGGTCAATAGGTGTATTTGTTGAGGAGTTACAAGCACTGTATAATGCTTATTCTCAAGGTCAACCCTCATCTTTGTTGCCATTGCCGATTCAGTATGCAGATTTTGCCTTATGGCAAAGACAATGGTTGCAAGGAGAGGTACTCAACAGCCAATTAAGTTACTGGAAAGAACAATTGGCAAATGCGCCCACGTTCTTACCATTACCCACAGACAGACCCAGACCTGCTGTGCAGACTTTCAATGGCGCACATCTAGAGTTTACACTTTCTGTTGAGCTAACTCAAAAGTTGGTAAAACTGAGTCAACAGCAAGGGGTGACTTTGTTTATGACTTTGTTGGCGGCTTATAATACCCTGCTTTATCGCTACACCGGCCAAACAGATATTTTGGTGGGTTCGCCAATTGCTAACCGCGATCGCGCCGAGATAGAAGGGTTAATTGGCTTTTTTGTCAACACTTTAGTCATGCGGACAAATTTGGCAGAAAACCCCAGCTTTAACGAATTACTGCCACGTATCCGGGAAATGGCATTATCTGCATACGCTCATCAAGATTTGCCCTTTGAAATGTTGGTGGAAGCATTGCAACCAGAACGGGACTTGAGCCATACACCACTATTTCAGGTGATGTTCGTTCTTAATAATGCGCCCACATCTGAAGTAGAGTTGACTGGGTTAACTGTCAGTGAATTGCCAACAGAAAGTGCGATCGCCAAGTTTGATCTTACCTTATCAATGGAAAACACTAGCACTGGACTAGTGGGAGGGTGGGATTACAATACTGACTTGTTTGATAGCAGCACTATCGAACGGATGACTGGTCATTTTCTGACACTGCTTGAGGCTATTGTTGCTAATCCCAGCGATCGCATTTCTCAATTACCAATCCTCACAGCATTTGAGCAACAGCAATTATTAGTTGAGTGGAATGATACTCAAGTAGATTATCCCCAGGATAAATGTATTCATCAGTTATTTGAAGAACAGGTAGAGCGTACACCCAATGCAGTGGCGGTGGTGTTTGACAATCAACAATTGACATACCACGAGTTAAATTGTCGTGCTAACCAGTTGGCGCATTATTTACAGTCTTTGGGAGTGTCCGCCGATGTGCTGGTGGGGATTTGTGTGGAGCGTTCTTTAGAGATGGTGGTGGGACTACTTGGGATTCTCAAGGCGGGTGGAGCTTACGTACCACTTGACCCTGAGTATCCCCAAGACCGTTTGAGCTTTATGCTGGAAAATGCTCAAGTTTCCGTGCTACTTACCCAACAGCATCTAGTTGAGAAATTACCTGAACATCAAGCGCGTGTTGTTTGCTTAGATACCGACTGGGAAATCATTCCCCAATCGAATCAGCAAAATCCCATCACTGGTGTGCAAGCTAGTAACTTGGCTTATGTAATTTACACTTCGGGTTCCACCGGAAGGCCTAAAGGAGCGATAAATACGCATCTAGGGATTTGCAATCGCCTTCTGTGGATGCAGCAAGCATATCAATTAACAGAAATAGACTGCGTTTTACAAAAAACTCCTTTCAGCTTCGATGTCTCCGTTTGGGAGTTTTTCTGGCCATTATTGACTGGAGCGCGTTTAGTTGTCGCTAAACCAGGTGGACATAAAGATAGTGGTTACTTGGTCAACCTAATACTAGAGCAGCAAGTTACCACACTGCATTTTGTCCCTTCGATGCTCCGAGCTTTCTTGGAAGAAGAAAGTGTAAAAAATTGCAGTAGCTTAAAGCGAGTTATTTGTAGTGGTGAAGCACTGCCAAAAGAACTTCAGGAAAGCTTTTTTGCCTGTTTAGGGTGCCAATTGCATAATCTCTACGGACCGACAGAAGCAGCAATTGATGTCACCTTCTGGGAATGTCAACCAGAGAGCAATTTGAAGACAGTACCTATTGGTCGCCCAATTTCCAATACTCAGATATATATACTCGACCAAAACTTACAACCAGTACCTGTGGGTGTACCAGGAGAGTTACACATCGGTGGTGTAGGATTAGCAAGAGGCTACCTCAACGCAAGAGAGTTAACACAAGAGAAATTCATCCCTAATCCCTTCAGTGGAAGCAGAAGAGCAGGGGAGGATACTTCGACTACGCTCAGTAACCGAGGGAGCAGAGGGGTAAGAGAGCGGAGGAAAAAAATAGCCCAGTCCCTAGTCCCCAGTCCCCGTCTCTATAAAACCGGAGATTTGGCTCGTTATCTACCAGATGGCAATATTGAATACCTGGGACGTATTGACAACCAAGTAAAAATCCGGGGTTTCCGCATCGAATTGGGAGAAATCGAAGCGGTACTAAGCCAACATAGTGATGTGCAAACATCTGTAGTCATCATCCGCGAAGACATTCCTGGTGACAAGCGCCTAGTCGCCTATATAGTGCCGCAGCCACAGATAACACCTACAGTAAGCGTTCTGCGTAGCTTCCTCAAAGAAAAACTACCAGAATACATGGTACCAAGTGCGATCGCTATTTTAGAATCTTTACCCCTAACACCCAACGGTAAAATAGACCGTCGCGCCCTACCAGCCCCAGAGCCAAGTAGTGAATCAAGAGACAAATATGTAGCTCCACATACACCTCTAGAAGAAATACTGGCACTGATTTGGCAAGAAGTCCTAAAAGTAGAGCTTGTAGGCAGACATGATAACTTTTTTGAGCTAGGAGGACACTCGCTACTCGCAACGCAACTCGTCTCCCGTGTGCGTAGCAGCTTGAAAGTAGAATTGCCATTGCGTTCATTGTTTGCTGCACCAACAATTGCCCAGTTAGCGCTATTGATTCAGCAATTACAGCAACAATACTTAGAACTAGCTGCACCACCCATCAATCGGCGGACAGAGAATGCAAACTTACCACTGTCATACTCTCAACAGCGTTTGTGGTTTTTAGACCAGTTTGAGTCGAACAGTTCCTTCTACAATATCCCCGTTGGTTTGCGCTTAGTCGGAACTCTTAATGTTGACGCGCTACAACAAAGCTTAATTGAAATTATTCATCGCCACGAAGCATTACGTACTAACTTTGTTAGTGTTGATGGACAAGCTGCTCAAATCATTCAAACACAACCAAATCGGACAGTTACAGTTGTTGACTTGCAGCATTTACCTTTAACAGAACAAAAAACGACTGCACAGGAATTACTGGAACAACAAGCAATTGAGCCTTTTGACTTAGCTCATGATCCATTAATCAGAGCGACATTAGTTGTGCTGTCTCCTACAGAGCAGTGGTTATTAGTTTGTATGCACCACATTGTCTCTGATGGCTGGTCAATAGGTGTATTTGTTGAGGAGTTACAAGCACTATACAATGCTTATTCTCAAGGTCAACCTTCACCCCTGTTGCCACTGCCGATTCAGTACGCAGATTTCGCCTTATGGCAAAGACAATGGTTAGTCGGGGAAGTACTTAACAGTCAATTGAGTTACTGGGAACAACAATTGGCAAATGCACCCACGTTCTTGCCATTACCCACAGACAGACCTAGACCTGCTGTGCAGACTTTCAATGGTGCATATCTTGAGTTTGCCCTGTCTGTTGAATTAACTCAACAACTAACTAAACTCAGTCAAAAGCAAGGGGTGACTTTGTTTATGACTTTGTTGGCGGCATATAATACCCTGCTTTATCGCTACACCGGACAAGAAGATATCCTGGTGGGTTCGCCAATTGCTAACCGCGATCGCACTGAGCTAGAAGGGCTAATTGGCTTTTTTGTCAATACCTTAGTCATGCGGACTAATTTGACAGAAAATCCCAGCTTTAGCGAATTACTCAGTCGTGTCCGGGACATGGCAATGGAGGCATACGCTCATCAGAACTTGCCCTTTGAAATGCTGGTAGAAGCATTACAGCCAGAAAGGGATCTCAGCCATACACCACTGTTTCAGGTAATGTTTGTTCTTCAGAATGCGCCCACATCTGAATTAGACTTAACTGGACTCAATGTCAGTTCATTGCCAGTAAAACTGACAACTTCCAGGTTTGATTTAACCTTAATCATGGAGAACAGTCCTACTGGGCTGGTAGGGTTGTGGGAATACAGCACTGACTTGTTTGATGCTAATACCATTGAGCGAATGACGAGTCATTTTGTGACATTGCTTGAAGGTATTATTGCCAACCCAGAACAGCAAATCTCACAATTGCCACTGCTGACACAACCCGAACAACAAAAATTACTTGTCGAGTGGAACGATACTCAAGTTGATTATCCCCTTCATAAGTGCATCCATCAGTTGTTTGAGGAGCAGGTACAACTGACACCCAATGCAGTGGCAGTTGTGTATAAAAATCAACAACTTACTTACAATGAATTAAACTACCGCGCTAACCAGTTGGCGCACTACTTACGGTCATTGGGTGTAAAACCAGATGCCTTGGTCGGTCTGTGTGTCGAGCGATCATTAGAAATGGTCATCGGACTGCTGGGGATTCTCAAAGCGGGGGGAGCATACCTACCACTTGATCCAGAGTATCCACAAGAGCGTTTGAGCTTTATTTTAGAGGATACTCAAGTTAAAGTATTGCTGACTCAACAGCAACTTATTGATAGACTGCCCCAAAATCAAGCACAGCTTGTTTATTTAGATACTGACGCTGAATTAATTTCTCAGTGCAGCCAGGACAATCTCATCTCTGGCGTACAAGCCAATAACTTGGGTTACATAATTTATACTTCTGGTTCGACAGGTCAACCAAAGGGTATAGCCATGAATCAGATTGCCTTGAGCAACTTGATATTGTGGCATCGAGACAATCTCAAAATTACTCATGGAGCAAAAACCCTACAATTTGCTTCCATTAACTTTGATGTTTCCTTCCAAGAAATCTTCACTACTTGGTGTTCTGGCGGCACATTATTTCTAATAACAGAGGAATTACGCCACGATACCTCAGCTTTATTAGGTGTTCTGCAAGAAAAAGCAGTGGAAAGAATGTTTCTCCCCGTTGTTGGCTTACAGCAACTAGCCGAAGTTGCTGTTAGTAATGAGTTAGTCAATACTCATTTGCGGGAAATTATTACTTCTGGGGAACAGTTGCGAATTACCCCGGCAATTTCTGGATGGTTAAGTAAACTAACTGATTGTACATTGCACAATCACTATGGGCCATCGGAGAGCCACTTAGCCACCAGTTTTACGCTCAATCATTCAGTCCAGACTTGGCCATCGCTTCCTCCCATTGGGCGACCCATTTCTAACACCCAAATCTACATCCTAGATAAATATTTACAGCCTGTACCCATTGGTGTACCAGGGGAAGTGTACATTGCTGGTGTGCTTTTAGCCAGAGGCTACTTGAACCGCCCAGAGTTAACACAAGAAAAATTCATCCGAAATCCCTTTAGCACTGACCCTGATTCTCGCCTTTACAAAACAGGGGATTTAGCACATTATTTACCTGACGGTAATATAGAATACCTGGGACGCATCGACAACCAAGTAAAAATTCGGGGTTTCCGCATTGAACTGGGTGAAATTGAAGCAGTACTGAGCCAACATAGTGATGTGGAGGCTTCTTGTGTGGTTGTGCGAGAAGATACCCCAGGTGATAAACGCTTAGTCGCTTACATCGTGCCACAGCCAGAACAGAGAGTCTCTGTAAACGTTGTGCGTAGCTTCCTGAAGTCAAAATTACCAGAGTATATGGTGCCAAGTGCGATCGCCATCTTGGACGCTCTACCGCTTACCCCCAACGGAAAATTAGACCGTCGCGCCCTACCCGCACCTGATTTACAAAGCCAATTATCGGACAAATATGTTGCTCCACGTAACCCAATCGAAGAAATCCTGTCAGTAATTTGGGCGCAAGTGTTGAAAGTAGAGCAAGTAGGTATACATGATAACTTCTTTGAACTTGGAGGACATTCGCTACTAGCAACGCAGCTGGTTTCCCGCGTCCGTATCAACTTGAAGGTAGAACTACCATTGCGTAGCTTATTTGCTGCACCAACAATTGCTGAACTATCACATAACATTCAGCAGTTGCAGCAACAGGACTTAGAACTTGCCGCACCACCCATCTTAAAGCGGGCAGAGAATACAGAAATACCATTGTCATACTCTCAACAGCGTTTATGGTTTTTAGATCAGTTCGAGCCGAACAACGCCTCATACAACATCCCCGTTGGTTTGCGCTTAGTCGGAACTATTAATGTTGTTGCCTTAGAACAAAGCTTAATTGAAATTATTCATCGCCACGAAGCATTACGTACTAACTTCATCACAGTTGATGGACAAGCTACTCAAATCATTCAAACTCAAACGAATTGGTCAGTTGCAATTGTTGATTTGCAGCATTTACCCGTAACAGAACAAAAAACGGCTGCACAGAAATTAGTGCAACAGCAAGCAATTGAGCCTTTTGACTTAGAGTCAGAAGCATTAATCAGAGCGACATTAGTGGTGCTGTCTTCTACAGAACAGTGGTTATTAGTTTGTATGCACCATGTTGTCAGTGATGGCTGGTCAATAGGTGTATTTGTCCAGGAGCTACAAGCAATATACAATGCTTATTCTCAAGGTCAACCGTCACCCTTATTACCATTGCCGATTCAGTATGCAGATTTTGCCTTATGGCAAAGACAATGGTTAGTCGGGGAAGTACTGAATAGCCAATTGAGTTACTGGAAACAACAATTGGCAAATGCACCGACATTCTTGCCATTACCCACAGATAGACCCAGACCTGCTGTGCAGACTTTCAATGGCGCACATCTGGAGTTTACACTTTCTGTTGAGCTAACTCAAAAGTTGGTAAAACTGAGTCAACAGCAAGGGGTGACTTTGTTTATGACTTTGTTGGCGGCTTATAATACCCTGCTTTATCGCTACACAGGACAAACAGATATTTTGGTGGGGACACCAATTGCTAACCGCGATCGCGCCGAGATAGAAGGGTTAATTGGCTTTTTTGTCAATACTTTAGTTTTGCGGACGAATTTGGTAGAAAACCCCAGCTTTAACGAATTACTGCCGCAGATTCGAGAAATGGCGCTGTCCGCATACGCTCATCAAGATTTGCCCTTTGAAATGTTGGTGGAAGCATTGCAGCCAGAACGAGATATGAGCCATACACCACTGTTCCAAGTGATGTTCGTTCTCCAGAATACTCCCGTGTCTCAATTGGAGTTGACTGGGTTAAGTGTCAGTGAATTACCAATAGAGACTTCCACGACAAAGTTCGATCTGACTTTAGTCATGGAGAACACTGCCACTGGACTAGTCGGGTGGTGGCAATACAACACTGACTTATTTGATAGCAGTGCGATCAAACGGATGACTCTTCATTTTGTGACCCTACTAGAAAGTATTGTTGCTAATCCTGAACAGCGCATTTCTCAATTAACAATGCTCACAGCAACTGAGCAGGAACAGTTATTAATTGAATGGAATAATACTCAGGTAGATTATCCCCAAGATAAATGTATTCATCAGTTGTTTGAAGAACAGGTGGAACGCACGCCCGATGCTGTGGCAGTGGTGTTTGAGAATCAACAATTGACGTACCACGAGTTGAATTGTCGTGCTAACCAGTTGGCACATTACTTGCAATCCTTGGGAGTGTCCGCCGATGTGCTGGTGGGGATTTGTGTGGAGCGCTCTTTAGAGATGGTTGTTGGACTGTTGGGTATTCTCAAGGCGGGTGGGGCTTACGTGCCACTTGACCCAGAATATCCCCAAGACCGTCTGAGCTTTATGCTTGAAAATGCTCAAGTTTCCGTGCTGCTAACCCAACAGCAATTAGTTGAGAAATTACAAAAGTATCAGACGCAGGTTGTGTGTTTAGATACTGATTGGCACTTTATTGCTCAGTTCAATCAGGATAATTTCATCGCTGAAGTACAAGCAACTAATTTAGTTTATGTGATTTATACCTCTGGTTCTACAGGAACACCAAAGGGAGTACTAATTGCCCATAAAGGATTGTTAAATTTAGTGTTGTGGCATCAGCGTACTTTTAAAATCACGACCTTAGACAAAGCCACCCAACTAGCAGGAACAGGATTTGACGCAGCTGCATGGGAATTATGGCCTTACCTAACAGCCGGAGCAAGTATCTACTTAGTCAAATCTGAAATCCTTGCATCGCCAGTAAATCTACGAGATTGGTTGATATCAAACAAGATTACTATCAGTTTTGTGCCAACACCAATAACACAGGAATTATTGTCTTTAAAATGGACTACAGAAAGTTTAGCTTTGCGTTACATCCTGACTGGAGGCGATAAGCTGAATCAGTATCCACCAGCGTCACTCCCCTTCCAAGTCGTGAATAATTATGGCCCAACAGAGAATACTGTTGTCACAACTTCTGGGCTGGTAGTTGCTAAGGAACAAGATCAGATATCACCAAGCATTGGTCGCCCAATTTCCAATACCCATATCTACATTTTAGATAAGTATTTGCAACCAGTACCCATTGGTGTACCAGGAGAGTTACACATCGGTGGTGCAGGATTAGCACGCGGTTATCTCAACCGCCCAGAATTAACACAAGAAAAATTCATCCCTAACCCCTTTAATAATTCAAAATTCAAAATTCAAAATTCAAGATTATATAAAACAGGGGACTTAGCACGTTATCTACCAGATGGAAACATCGAATACCTGGGGCGCATCGACAATCAACTAAAAATCCGAGGTTTCCGAATTGAGTTAGGGGAAATTGAGGCAATACTGAGTCAGCATCCAGGAGTTAGGGAAAATGTGGTAGTGGCGAGAGAAGATATCCCAGGAGAAAAACGCTTAGTAGCTTATTTTGTGCCACAGTTGGAGCAAACACTAACTACCAATGAGTTACGCATTTTCTTGACGGAAAAATTACCACAGTACATGCTGCCTTCTGCTTTTGTCAGTTTAGAGTTTTTACCTTTAACTCCCAATGGCAAGGTAGACCGCAAAGCCTTACCTGTTCCTGATTCCAATAATACCCAGTTGGCAGTGAGTTTTGTGGCACCACGTACCCCTGTAGAGAAGATATTGGCAGATATTTGGGGTAATGCACTGCACATAGAGAAAGTGGGTGTTCTAGATAATTTCTTTGACTTAGGAGGTCATTCACTGACAACAATTCAGGTGATGTCCCAAATAAATGAGACTTTCCAGATTAAGTTACCGTTGCGCCACTTATTTACCGCCCCAACTATCGCTGAACTTGCTTATACGATTGAGTCTACCTCTGGGGCAGACTCTAGTATCAGTGGAAATGAAATTACTAGCGTCAACTTACAGGCTGAAGTCGTCCTAGACCAGACAATTAACCCTGGCAACCTAGTTTATCAACCTGTAAGTCAACCTGCGGCTATTTTTCTCACGGGTGCAACAGGGTTTGTCGGTGCTTTTTTGCTGGCTGAATTATTAGAACAAACTCAAGCAGATATCTATTGTTTGGTGCGTGCTGCTGATTTTACCGCAGGGAAACAACGACTCCAAGAAACCCTGAAAGCTTATTTAGTTTGGGAGGAATCTTTTAACTCACGGATTATTCCAGTATTAGGAGATTTATCTCAACCGCTTCTCGGTCTTTCAGAGGAGCAGTTTCACCTCATGGCTCTTAAAATTGACTCAATTTACCATAATGGCGCTTTGGTGAATCATGTTTATCCATACGCTTTGTTAAAAACAGCAAATGTGCGTGGAACTGAAGAAGTCTTGAGATTAGCTAGTCAAATCAAAATTAAGCCTGTACATTTCATTTCTACTGTTAGCGTTTTTTCCTCAGATGAGTATTTCAAATTAGAGGTTGTTCAAGAGAATGATCCTCTAGAACACTGTCAAGGACTTCTTGGTGGCTATACCCAAAGTAAATGGGTGGCAGAAAAGATTGTTATGATAGCACGCGATCGCGGTTTGCCTTGCAGTATCTACAGGCTTGGTAGAATAACATGGCATAGTCAAACCGGTGTTTGGAATTCAAATGACATATTGTATAGATTCATCAAAAGCTGCATTCAACTAAAAAGTGCGCCAGAGATGAACAGTATGTTAGAGATTACACCTGTAGACTATCTCGCCAAAGCTTTAATCCACCTCTCGCAACAGCCAGAATCTTTAAGCAAAGCCTTTCATCTAATTAGTTCCCATTCTGCTCCTTGGAGTCAACTTATTAACTCCATCCGTTCTTTGGGCTACCCATTGCAACAGCTTTCCTATGAAGATTGGCAAGCTGAACTAGTTCGCAATACCCAAATTTCTACTGATAACGCTTTGTATTCAGCTATATCCCTGGCTGAAGACAATACATCTTCAGAGTCAAAGGAAAATGCCGCACCTAGCTTAAAATTCGATTGCCAAAACACCCTCAATGGACTTGCAGATACTAGCATTGGTTGGCCAGAAGTAGATGATAAATTACTCCAAGTTTTCTTTACCAACTTTAGCAATTCGACTTTGGACAAAAAAAGGTAATTGGTTAAGAATTTAATGTTCTAGCGATCGCTTTACCAACCTCAATAGTGAAATCCTTAGTATTACAGGACTTACGCACGGACTACGATTTTACGTCATTACGAGCAAAGCATTCGCAGAGCGTCTCGTAGAGAAGTAATCGCAAAGGCTTAGTTTTTTGTCACGGGTGCGTAAGTTCTATGTTAGTTAGATTTCAAAGTTGGGAAGAATGTATTTAGTGAAACTACGCAAGCAACGCTAACTTACAATATGAGGCTTTAATCAGTATGAGTTCTGATTTTCAACCGCCACCTAAGAGCTTGTCCATACTAGCTTCTGTAGGAGGAGTAGTTACCGCTGTAATCGCGATCGCAATTTTAAATACTTGGTCTAAACAACTTTCTCAGACTTCTATAGAAAAACCGGAAATATCAGCATCCGAAACTGCTTCCCGCCAATTGCTACAACCAAGGAAACCCCAAACCCAAAGTCCTGTTTCTGATGCTAAAGCAGCGGAAATAGTTGCCAGCCTTGATGCGAAATCTGTAGTTTTGCCAGGTCAAGCCATTCCTAAGAACCAATTAACAGTAGCCATAATTCCATACACTGCTCCGGGAGTTGGAAAACTAACCCCAGAGGAGATAACAACTGCCCATCAGGCTTGGTCATATTTCCAGCGCAACTGGAACGATGAAACTGGCTTAATCAATTCTGTGGATGGTTTTGCCTCTATCAGTATGTGGGATCAGACAGCAGCGATCGCAGCCTTAGTCAGCGCTAGAGAACTCAATATCGTGCCTGCGGCTGAATTTGATGCCAAAATGACCAAAATGTTGAATACATTAGCATCTATCCCCTTGTATAAAGGAGAACTACCTAACAAGGTCTACAATGCTAAAACTCTCGTACCTGTTAATTATGGTCAACTAGAAAAACGCGAAGAAATTGGTTGGTCAGCCATCGATTTAGGAAGAATGGCAATTTGGCTGAAGATTGTCGAGGCCAAGTATCCAGAAATGCGATCGCAAACAGCAGCAGTTTGGAAACATTGGCAAGTTAAGCGTCTAACCAAAAATGGCCAAATGTACGGTACTGCTGTCATCAAAGGTAAAGAACAGTATAACCAAGAAGGTCGCTTGGGCTATGAGAATTATGCCGCCTATGGTTTGAAACTATGGGGTTTGGATGTTAAGCAAGCCTTAGATTATCAGTCCCATACTGCCTTTGTTGACCTTTACGGACAGGGAATTCCTTACGATAAACGCGACTATAAAAACTCTGGAGCCAATAATTACGTTCTGAGCGAACCCTATATCTTAGATGGTATCGAAACTGGGTTTCAAGCTTTGCCGAAAGTTTATGCCGATCGGATTTTAGCTGCTCAAGCAGCGCGTTATGAAGCGACAAAACAATTAACCGCCGTCACCGAAGACAACTTAGATCGCCCTCCCTACTTTGTTTACAGCAGCCTATTTGTCAACGGAGAACCTTGGGCAACCATTGCAGATACCAGAGAAAAACACAACGATTTGCGATTCCTCAGTGCCAAAGCTGCGATCGGCTGGCATGTACTTTATAAGACTGCATACACGCAGCAGTTATTTGATTTCGTTCAAAGCAGTCTCAAATCAAAAGATGGCTGGTACAACGGTTTTTATGAATCTCTGCGTCAGCCGAATAAAACTCTTACCGCTAATAATAATGGCGTGATTTTAGAGAGTTTGCTGTATAAACAAGTTGGACAACCGCTCACCGTTTGGGCAGGAGTCAAAAGCTATAAGTCAACCAAAAAGGCTATCAGAACGCCGCAAGTTACAGCTAAGATTCTCAGACCATGAAAAAACTGGCGTTGCATAATAGAAGTTATCTACTGTGCAATGTCCATATTTTACCCACATAAGTCTATTCAGTAACGCACTTTATGGCAAAAGTCTCTGAACGGACACTGAAATATCTGTAAATGCTAATGGTGTAATCGTTCCTTGCGTAAGAGTATATTCTTCAACATACTTACCATTTTGAGGGTTTCTGAATACAATCATCTGTTTAGCAGATAAACTTAAAACCCAATATTCTTGAATCTCAGCCGTCGCATAAATCGCAGCCTTGATCTCCAAGTCTTTGTTTAAGCTAGTCTTGGCAACTTCTACAATCCAGAATATATCTTGAGGAGCCGGATGGCGATCGCTGTAGGATGATTCTGGAAGTCGAACGATTGCAATATCAGGTTCGGGTTCCGAGTCGGATAGTGTAATCGGCCCATTGAAGCGGACATCAGCTTTACCTGATAGCAACTCTTCTAAATACTTTGCACCTCGTTTTGCTGTGGTGTAGTGGATTGGGGTTTCTGGACTCATCTCAACAATTTCGCCTGCTAGCAATTCCAGATGGCGATCGCGCAGAATGCCCGCCTCAACCATGCGGTGATAGTCGTCTACAGACCATTTAGCCAAGGTTTTCATAGCATAACTGCTCACATTCTTGTGATAGACCTAGTTTAATTTTAAAAGTTGCTGGACTGCGTTTGTGACAATCTGAAAAAACAATCGCCATCTTTGCCTGACAAGCAACTACTTGCTATTTTGCGCCTCTAACTGCTGTAACAACTCATGAATTGATAAAACGGGTACGGATGAACTCAAAAAACCTTGCGTATCGCGTGTCACAATAGCATCTAAACCTTGAGCAATAGCACAAGCGATTTGAACAGCATCTTCAAAATCAGCTAAACCAGATCCGAACGCTGATTTCAAGACGGCTCGATTAACGGGACAAATTACCATAACAGTCAGCGTTTCTGAAACTGCTTGCCGTGCTTGGTCAATGCTACGTGTGTGTTTTCGGGAAATATAAAAAATATCTGTAAGTGTTGTCGCTGTGATATATCCAACGACACGACCAGAATCAATCTCCTGAAACAACAGCTCCGCGTCTTGGAAAAATGGCGATCGCTGCAACAGAAAATCTAGGACAATATTAGTATCAATTAAAACTTTCATTCAAGATACTTGTCCACTCGTCGCTCTTCTAACATTACAGCTACTTCTTCATCAGTCGGTGCTGGCTGGTCTGTTTTTAGCAAGCCTCGCATCCGTCTAATGGCGCTAGAGCGTTCAGGCTCAGAAATTGGCGTGTCTTGCAAGGACTCAATGATGGCACTCACCAGTGCAAGGCGATCACTTGGTGGTAGCTTGAAGACCTGCTCCTTCAATTCTTGTAGCAACATAGACGGCTCCTATAGTCGAAGGTGTCTAACATCTAGTATGAGCGATCGCCTCCTCTACGATCCAGATTTATTGACTTTCTACCCAAACAACAAGTGCTATGCAGCCAACCAAACAAAAATCAGCGCAATGAATGCGGGAAGTGTTTGAAATACAAGAGTTGTCCGTTTGAGAGTTAACGCAGCAAAGATACCTGCGATCGCAACACACACCAGAAAAAAGACCCGAATTGATAGGAAATCGCTTTTACTGAATACTCCCCAAATTAAGCCAGCAGCAATAAAACCGTTATATAACCCTGCATTTTTCACAATTGGAGCCACTTGATTTGCAACGTCGGCTGTAAAACCAAGTCTCTGATGAACAAGGGGATTTTTCCAGAAAAACATTTCCACTACCGAGATAACAATATGTATAAATGCAACGAATGCAATAGCGATAGTGGCAACAATTTGCACTCTAAAAGCCTCCGTCTTTAGAATATTTTTCTTGACAACTAGAATCTTACAATGCAACAGACTCTAATCATTTTGATTGTATGAATCTCAAAATTCCGCGCATATAAATCTCTTCTAAATTGTGGTGCTGCTCTAAAGCGGCTGCATGAATCGTAAAACAAACTGGTGTGCCAGTATGCACGTAATCTGGCATCCTTCTTTTGTTTCTGTCATACATCGCCTTAAAGAAGCCAAAAAGTGGATTGGGATTTCTGTCTGGCCCAGTGACTCCCCCTGTACCCAAGCCAACTGTAGGATTTTTCGGCAATACGTCTAACTCAGGTGGTGTTTCAGATGGTGCTGGTTGGAAAACGTTTCCTGTGGGAAACGGAATCATAGTTACAAAATCTTCAGTATTAGCAATTCTCCAATGCCTTACACCTGTTTCTCGAAATTTAATGGCAAATTCTCTGTCTCCACATCGAGGACTGGCAAAAGTGTACAAAATAACATCTTTCGGCTGAAAGTTAGTGTTTTTAATAATATCTGGAATCGCTAAAGTTGCTAATGCACCACCAAGGCTGTGTCCTGTGACAAAAATGCGAGAGTCCGGATCGCATTTTTGAAGCGCATTAATCATTGCATCTCGGAGATTGATATATATTTGTCTAAAACCGACAGTGACACGACCAAAATCACCAACTTTCGGAATTTCAACTGGGGACTGAATTAGCTGTATTTTTTGCAATATGCTTCCGTCTCGATTTTTGCCGTCATTATAAGAAACAAGTGGAATATTTACATCCTTAAACCACTCAGCAAATGTTTTTGTGCCACGAAAAACGACAAATACATCTTTGCTATTCTTTTTAGACGCAACGAAGCCGAAAGGAAGATCATTTTCTTGGAGTTCACTTTTTAACTCGTAATCCCCACTAAGTTCTAGTTGATTTCTTTCATCAAACTGCTTATACACTTTTTGGATTAAGCCTGCTAACTCTTGAGCTATTAAAGAGTCAAATTCTTTGTAATCAGAAGACTCAAATAAGAATACGTCTACTCTTTCTATTGGTTTATTAACATTCGGTAAAGAAGTCATCAATCCTATCCTATGTAGTAGTTCAATGCACTTATAACTTAAGTTATTCTACGGTCACAAATCTTTGTCTGAAAAGTTGGAACCTGTCTACCAGACAACAACTTATAGTTCTTGAGGAATGGCACTCCACCGATACCTTTTCCATCGCTCTCCTAATCAAGCTCTAGCGGTCTAATTATATATACATAATTTTTCTTATAAAATAAAAAAGATACCAGAACTTCTCCGCTTATTTACCCAATTTGTCATAAATATATAAAAAGTTTCTACATAAGTAGGTTGGCGCAAATAAAGCCTTTTGGGGAAGCAAGGCTACTCGACTGAATTGATAGCCATCACGAAAATAATACACCTCATAAATCTCGATTTACGAATATAACTGTATAGACGCGCTATGCGCTCCTAACTCCTAATTCCTTCTTTAAATTATGATATACAAACGCCCTCAACAAAAGCTGTTGAGATGGATTGCATTGTTCCTAGTTGGGACATTTCTGCAATTGTTGTTTTACATCCCGACACCAGTCTTATCCCAAAATTCCAATAGCTGTAGCAATATTACAGCCCCGCTCACACCTGAAGAACAAACTTATGCTCGTGCTGCTTGGCAGTATTTTGTCAAAAATTATCAGCCAGCAACGGGATTTACCAATTCTACTGGGGCTTATCCTTCAGGTACACTGTGGGATATGGGTAACTACCTGATGGCGTTGAATGCTGCACGCTGGTTGAATCTGACTGATCAAGCAGACTTTGATTCCCGCCTCAATAAGTTTTTGACGACTCTCAACACCCTGAAGTTATTTGAAGATGCGCTGCCAAATAAAGTTTATAACGCGGCCACTGCACAGATGGTTGATTATGGTAACAATCCACTAGAGCGGGGTATTGGTTGGTCGGCTTTGGATGTTGGGCGAATTCTGGCTGCTTTTGATGTCATCCGTACCTGTCATCCTCAATATAATGAGTGGCTCAAAGGGATTGTAGCAAAGTGGCAGGTGGCGCGATCGCTCAAAGATGGGGAACTTTTTGGCGCTACTGTTCTCCCTGACAAGAAAACGTTATTGGTGCAAGAAGGACGACTCGGTTACGAAGAATACGGCGCTAGGGGTTATCAACTTTGGGGTTTTTCTGCACCCAAGGCCATTGCTTTAGAACCTTTTAAGTTAGTGGAAATTAATGGTGTCCAAATTCCTGTTGATAGCCGTGACTTTCAAAGCACCAATGCTAATAATTATGTTGTGAGTGAGTCTTATATCCTGGATGGGATTGAATTTGGCTTGCAAGGTGAGTTAGCCAATTTTGCTGCCAGGGTTTTAGATGTCCAAAAACGGCGTTTTGATACCACAGGTCAGTTAACTGCCGTCACAGAAGATAATATCGACCAACCACCTTATTTTCTCTACAACACCGTCTACGCCAACGGTGTCAACTGGGCAACTATTACCGATAGCAATCAACCTTATCCACAGTTTCGCAGTATTAGTACAAAAGCTGCTTTTGGCTGGCATTACCTGTTTCCAGATAATGCCTACGCCCAAAAAGTTTTTGATGCAGTTAAGGATCTCCGTAGTCCTGATGATGGTGGTTACTATGCTGGGATCTATGAAGAATCAAAACAACCCAACAAAGCTTTAACAGGTAATACCAATGGGTTAATTTTGGAGATTTTATACTATAAAGCTAGGGGAAATCACCCTTTAATTGCTTCTGGCTCTGCAAGTAAGCCTAGTGAAAATTCTTCTCCAGCAACGCCCTCAAATCAATCGAATTCTACTGGTAAGCCTAGCGAAAATGCTTCTCCAATTACACCCGCAAATCAACCGAATTCTACTGTTAAGACTCCGATCGCAATTCCTACGGACAATTCTAAACCGACAGAAGTGGCTGTTGCACCGATTCCACCAGTAGATAGTCCATCATCTAACCTGAAATTAGATCGATCGCTGACGGTTATTGAACGGCGTTATGCAGAGGCGGCTTGGCGATACTTTCAAGCCAATTATCACTCCAAGAATGGGCTGATAGACGATCGCAGTGATTTCAAAGGTGCAACCCTCTGGGGATTGGGAAATTATCTCTCAGCCCTCCATGCAGCGCGATCGCTCGATATAATTACCCCCAAGGAATTTGACGGGCGCACTCGCCATCTGTTGGCAGCATTGACAAAGTTACCATTATTTGCTGGAGAATTGCCGAGTCGGAGTTACGATACGCGATCGCTCCAACCAGTAGATTATGGTGGAAATCCAATTCCAGAAGGAAACGGCTGGTCAGCTTTAGATTTAGGTAGAATGCTGGCAGCGCTTTACAACTTAAAAACCTGTCATCCAGAATACACGGCTGCGGTAGATAAAATTGTGCTGGATTGGTCATACTTGCGTGTGGTGCGCGAAGGTATTCTCTCTAGTGCCACCGTCACCAAAGAGCAAGATGGGCGATATCTAACGCGCGTTAACCCAGAAATTCGCTTGGGTTATGAAGAATATGCCGCTCGTGCCTTTCAATTGTGGGGGTTTAATCTTGAGCGTTCTGCTGTTGGTGGTGAATATCAAACTGCCTCAGTGGAAGGGGTGAAAGTTCCAATTCAACGCCATCGCACAGATACTAATTCCAAAGTTAACCAATACACAGTTAGCAATCCTTTTGTACTCTATGCCCTGGAGTTTGGACTAGATCCACAAATGCGATCGCTCTTTGAGCCAATTTTCCAGGCGCAAGCCGAACGTTACCGTCGTACCGGCACCCTCACAGCCTCAGCTACCACCTTGATTGACCATAAACCTTACACTGTCCACAGTACAATTACTGGACAAGGTGAGCCTTGGGCAGCTTTGGGAGATGACGGTAAACCAGTACCAAAGGGGCGATTGGTAAGTACAGCAGTCGCTTTTGCCTATCATGCCCTACTTCCAGAAAATAAGTATAGTCAAGAATTACTCCAAGGGACGACTGACTTATATAATCCATCGGCTGGATTTTATGAGGGTTTCTACGAAACCACCGGCAAAACAGCAATTGGTTTCACTAGCGACACCAACAGTATAATTTTGCAATCCTTGCTATACAGCGTGACAAATCGACAACCCTTAATTCGGCCGACTACCACCATGAACTCTCTTTGGTGGCAAGCTGTTAGCGAGGGAAATTCTGGGCGGGGTCTACCTAGCACTGCCACACCACAAACTAAGTTAATTTCTGATAGTTCTGGAAGTTACTGGGTTTCAGATGGTAAAAATACCCATTTAGTAACTGGCACAAAATAACAGAATTCTTGTAGAGACGTAGCACTGCTACGTCTTTAGGGAACTCCAAGAAATAAATTATCCAATATTGTGGGGTGGGCAAGATGCCATAGGTGTCAACTTAAGCTGGAAATAGCTTATCTATTTGCTTCCATGTCCGCCCGGAAATAAATTTTCGGGCTAATAGCTTAAGTCTACTGAAGTAGACTGGAGATTTTTGGCGATATTTAGTCATCTTCAGATGACTTTAGCTATGAGACGGGAATTTCAATTTCCGGCGGACAAGCGGTTTCGCGTTAAGTTGACACCTATGGCAAGATGCCCACCCCACAATAGTTAATCGCATATTTTTTTATTTGGAAGTCCCCTATCCGCTAACAGAATAAATTCTGACCGAAAAAGCGGATAGCGCAGCATAAAGCCAACGGCATGACAACTCTTAGAGACGCTGTGCGTAGCTTGCTTCCCCGTAGGGGTACGCTTAGAGCGAGTCTGCGGTAGCGAGTATTTTCGAGTCGCATCAAGATTGCTGAATTCTGTTAGCGGATAGCTAAGGTTTAGCCTATTCTGAATTGTGCATTCTTCTTCAAACCTCAATTCAGCAACGCCAAATTTTGGGTTAATCGAGAATAAGTTGTTAGTTACAAATTTAACTAGGGAATACTTGTTTTGAGGGGAGATGCAGATACATTAACTATCGGTACTAAAATGACTTCAGTTTCTATTATTGATAATTCCGCAAACTTTTCTGGTAACAGCCGCTCATTACTCAAAAAAAGAACGCTGTTATTTCGTTATCTAGCAGAAATTAATTTAATTTTTGGCATCTGGTATTTGCAATGGCGCATCACCCACTCCATCAATTTTGATGCCCTCTGGATCTCTATTCCTTTACTGATAGCAGAGATTTATAGCTATTTCGGTGGCGTAATGTTTGTAATTGGCTTATGGCGACCTCTAGTCCGACAAATTAAGTCTCTCGACCAAATGACCCCACCTATACCCAGAGTCGACTGGCCAACAGTGGATGTGTTTGTAACCTGCTACAACGAACCACCAGAAATTGTCGAAGAAACTGCTAAAGCCGCCCTAGCAATGGATTATCCGCCCATAAAGTTACGCGTTTATGTGCTGGACGATGGTAACTCAGCTGATATGCGAACGATGACCGAAAGATTGTGTATTGAGGATTTGCAGTCTGCACAATTACAGAAAGAAGTAGTGCGAATTGATGCAGAACGCTCTTATTTGTTCGAGCGCTTGAAGCAACTGGAAAATCTCACAACTAATGCTCAAGCTGCTGAACAATGGCTGCAAGCATCATCAAAATCAGTAGTTAACGATTCTGCTGCTGGATTTGTGCAAAGTCTGCGTCAGTTAATTCTCTGGCTACCTCCCAAACATCATACTATTAGCGATTCTCCTGCAAAGACGCTACGCGATCGCCTAGTTAGCGAACGCAAAGCCTTACAAGAAGCTATTAGCAAGAAAGAACTAGAACTAGTTGAACTCGCTCGTTTTCGCTACATTGCTCGTCCCAAACCAGCGGGTGTACCCCATCATGCGAAAGCGGGTAATCTCAATTACGCGATTTTTTCGGGAGAAACTTCAGGACAGTTTCTTCTTACCCTAGATGCTGACCATATTCCTAAACCACAATTTCTCAAGCGAGTTCTGCCTTATTTCTACACCTATAATCTTTTCACAGGTAAATACGATCAGAATCAAATTGCTTTTGTTCAGACCCGCCAAGATTTTTACAATATTCCTCCAGGCGATCCTTTTGGACATCGAGCAAATTTATTTTATGGGCCACTTCAACAAGGCAAAGATGGCATGAATGCCGCTTTTTATACAGGCACAAATGCGATTCTGAGGCGGGAAGCACTGATTAGTGTGGGACTACAACATTTTGCTGATGAGTTTGCCAAAGACGAAAAACGTCTGAATGAATTTCAATTAATTGGTGGCGTATCCAGCAACAGTATTACAGAAGATATGAATACAGCGATGCGTCTGCATGGTGCTGGATGGAAATCTATTTATCACAATGAACTTCTAGCAGAAGGTTTAGCACCAGATGACCTGAGTTCTACTCTGAAACAGCGACTACGTTGGGCACAAGGAACTATCCAAGTGCTATTGAGAGAAAATCCGCTCACCAAACCAGGATTAAGTTTTTGGCAAAGGTTGCACTATTTTAAGACGATGTATAGTTATTTCTCTGGTTTTGCAACTTTGGTTTTTATTTCTTGTCCAATTATCTATTTTTTTACGGATATTATTCCAGTTAAAACCTATGGCCCTGACTTTGCCTTACACTTTTTTCCCGCTTTTATTATCAACCGTCTGACTTTTATATCAGCCACTTGGGGCATTCCAGCTAGAGAAGTTTGGCGCTCTGAACAATATGCGATCGCTTTATTCCCCTTATTAATCCAAGCTGTATGGAGTGTATTTACAGGACAAAAACTCAATTTTCAAGTTACACCTAAACAACGGCAATCTGGGATTTATCTCCGGCTGGTTTGGCCACAGTTAGTTGTCTTTATCCTGACCATTCTAGGAATATTATGGAGTCTTTATCAGTTTGCAATTGGTCATCTGAATTATCCTGGCGTTCACTTACTCAATGGTGCATGGGCCATCTATAACTTATTGCTTTTGTCGGCTATTATCCGCGCCTCTGTTTGGCAACCTCCAAAAGAGGCCTAATTAAGAGTGCTGAGTTACTTGCAAATTCAATCTAGAAAAAACAGCTATGAACACTTATTCAGACTTAAACAACTCTAATCAGCGAAATGTCTTAACAATTTATGCTCATGCTGATGATGAAGTTCTACCTGCTGCTGGTACTCTCAGTTTAATGTCTAAAGCAGGGTGGAATGTTCATTGCTTAATTTTGACTGATGGCGGTCTTTCTAGTTCGCCTATTAAAGGTACGCGTCATCAAGAAGCAGATGCAGCGGGTAAAATCATTGGTGCAACTTACGAGTTTCATGCACTTGAAGAGTGCAACTTCTCAACCCAAGCAGTAATAAAAGTGACTGAAGAAGCTCTGGGACGTTGGCAACCCGATTTGATTATTACCCACGCACCACAACCAGAAAAATATGGACATAGAGATCATGAAGTATGTGCGATCGCAGTTTCTAATGTTGCTACCCGCAAAAACATACCTCTATGGTATTCAGCACCGCCTGTTTTCTTACGTGGTTTTGAACCAAACTTTTTTGTAGATATCACCTCTGTAATTGAAGAAAAAGTTGCCGCTATTGGTTGTTATGAATCAGAGTTAAATAAAGCATTTATGCAGCTTGATGCCATACTGGTTTTATCTCGCTTTTGGGCACGAGAGTTAGGTCAAAAAGATGGCTATTTTGAAGCTTTTGAAATTTCTCGGCAATGGGTTGATGCTAGCTTTTTTACTGCCATAGCAAATAATAGCAATCAGCAAGTAGTAAAACAGAGCTAAATGCATAAGTAACACAAAAGCATTGCTCTATCTATTGCGGTTTTCATGATATCAATGCCAAAATATAAATACATAGTTTTCAAAACAAAAAACAGGAAATAAAATCATGAGTTTGAGTGTAAAAATACTAGAATTGTCTGGAATTTTAGATGGTATTAGAGGGAATGAATTACGTCGTGAAGTTAGCGATATTCTGCTAGCCGGAGCCGATGTTTTGTTGATTGATATGAAAGAAGTGAAGTTTATTGATAGCTCTGGTTTAGGTTCTTTGGTATCAGCAATGCAAATGGTACGTTCTGCTAATGGCAAACTGTTTGTTTGTTCGGTTAGTGATCAAGTCAGAATGTTGTTTGAACTCACTAAAATGGATAGAATTTTTCAAACCTTTGCTGATCAAGATGACTTCAATCGCCAAGTATTGGCAATACAGTAAGCTGCTAGACAATACCAAATTTCAAGCTGTATACAGCATATTTTAGGTAAATGAGGTACAAAATTTAATCAAAAAGTCATATATAAAGAGACTTTCAACCCTGTTCCCTATTCACTGCTGTATTTGACTATACTAACCAAAATTAACTTTTACTAAAGATAAATCATCATCAAGATTATCTTGAGCATTTAATGTGAGAATGTTCGCTAATAGTTGATTAAGATTACAAGTATCTTTTTGACTATATTTGGTTAGTAAGTCAATGAAAGCATCAATACCCCAAATTTTACCATCTGACTGATTAATTTCATAAGCACCATCACTAAAGATGTATAAAGTGCTGTTTATTTCAACCTCAAAAGCAGCATCCTCAAATTGAACTTCAGGTAAAAAGCCAATTGGTAAATCTAAAGAACTTAGCTGTTTAACTTCAATGCTGTTCGTAGAGGTATTAGATAACAATAAAGCCGGTGGATGTCCGGCGTTGGCATAAATGAGTTGACGTTTTAGGCGGTGATAAACTCCATACCAGATTGTGAAGTATTTATCACCGTGCTTTCTCATTTGGAAGGCATGATTGAGCGCTTTCAAAACTTCACTTGGTTGACAAAAATTAGTGTTAGGTAGAGATTGCGATCGCAAAACATTCAGGACTGATACAGATAGGAGGGCTGAACCCACCCCATGACCTGATACATCTAACAAATAAATTGCCAAATGATCCTCGTCAATCCAATGATGGTCGAAGCAATCACCCCCTAGCTGTGCTGAGGGAATAAACAAATTGTCTGTAGTTATTGCTCCTACAAGTGGTGAAGGTAAAAGCGAGCGCACATAATCAGCAGCCTCAGACAATTCTGCTTCCAAAATTTGCTTTTGAGTTTGCAAATCCTGATTTAATGTTTCCAAAACTTGCTTTTGACTTTGTAAATCCTGATTTAGCTGATGTAACCTTAATCCTGCTCTTACCCGTGCTTTCAATTCATTCATCTCTATTGGTTTAGAGATAAACTCATCTGCTCCAGCATCAAGTCCCCTAACTCTATCTTCTTCTTCTCCTCGAGCTGCTCCTCTAGCCGTCAATAGAATAAAAAAAGTAGTTGCTAACTCTGGATCTGTTCTAATTCGACGACACACTTCTAGCCCATCTACCTGAGACATCATCCAATCACAGATAATTAAAGCAGGATGCAGCCTTTGTGCTTGTATAATTCCTTCTTCGCCATTGCTGGCTACAGTAGTATCATAACCCTGTCTTTGGAGTGTGCTTTTCAGTACTGCTCGCACTGTCGGGTCATCATCAATAACTAGAATTTTAAACATAGATTACACTTTATGAAGTAAAAATATCGATAATATAGTTGCTTTAATTCAAGTTATATGAAATTCCGATTTTAATGTATAGTAAAATTACTCAAATTAAAAAATTAATTAACGAATATGATGATTTTAAAATATTTTATTAGTTAAGAAGTGAATAAGAAAATTTATCTCCAAGTCAACACAGACCTTCAAGCTTCACCTCAAGTTTTATCTTGGTTTGAGCAAATTAATCAACCACCTATTGTTGATAAACAAATTTGGTGGCAATGTCAAACGCTGATGATAGAAGGCTTTACTAACATTGTTGAACATGCCCACAAAAATTTACCTATTGAAACTCCCATTGAGATAGAAGCTGTGCGGTTAGATGAATACATAGAAATTCGGATCTGGTCTCAAGGCGAACCCTTCGATTTAGAAGAGCAATTGCGTCAAACATCTGAATTTGAAGAGAATGAGCAAGAGCGTGGGCGGGGTTTAAAAATCATGTCCGCCATTGCCGACAAGTTGAGTTATGAACCGACAGAAGATAATCGTTACTGTTTATTTATTAGTAAATGTTATTAAAGAAGAATTCAAGAGTCAGAATCAAAATTCTGGCTCCTGATTACTGAATTCTTTTCTTTGTTGTTAAAAATTCTTGGATACGTTTAATAAATTCTTCTAACTCTACGATTAAGTCAGTTGTACCTCGACGCTCTTGGTCGTAAGCTAGTTGTTCTATTTTTTCTGCTGCTAGACGCATGGTTGTAACTCCCATATTGGCACTGGAACCTTTAATTTGATGGGTTTGGAGCGCTATTTGCTCAAAGTCATGAGTTGCGATCGCTATTTTAATTAACTCTAGACGAGGTTGAATATCTTCAACAAATATTTGCAGTAGTTCTAATTCAAATTCTGGGTTGTTTTCAGAAAGTTGATGCAAGTGTTCCCAATCAATTGGGAGGTCAACTAAATCTATATTTGTTGTAGAAAGTGTCTGCTCTGTGGCATTTATTTCTTTTGCTCTGAATATGATATTTTTCCAACGCTCAAGCGTCGCCGCCAAATCTTCTTTCATCACCGGCTTACTCAAATAGTCATCCATGCCGGCATCTAGACACATTTGTTTGTCTTGTTTCATGGCATTAGCTGTCATCGCAATTACTACCGGACGACGACCACTAGCAAAGCTGCTTTCTTGCCAACCATGAATTTGTTTTGTAGTTTCCAAACCGTCGAGAATCGGCATTTGGCAATCCATCAAAATCAAATCGTAAGGAACTTTTTCTAATAGCTGCAATGCTTCCTTCCCATTATTAGCGACATCAGCACTGTAGCCGAGGCTTTGGAGTTGTTTCAAGGCTATTTTCTGATTTACCAAATTATCTTCAGTTAAAAGAATTCTTAATTTATGGAATTCAGGAGACGGGGAAGAAGAATCGGGGACGCTGAATAACTCTTGACTCTTGAGGGCCAGTTGCTTCATTTGGGGAGACTCGATCGCTAAGAAGACTGTATTGGCTGTTGCTGACTCCTCTGGAACAATAGAAGCGGCAATTGTAAAGTAAAATGTGCTACCTACACCAAGCTCACTTTCAACCCAAATTCTGCCACCCATTAACTCGCACAGTTGCTTGCAGATGGAAAGACCTAACCCAGTACCGCCATACTGTCGATTAATAGAGGAATTAACTTGACTAAAAGCTTTAAATAAACGCTCCAGGCGATCGCGTGGAATTCCAATACCTGTATCTTTAACACTAAACTGAATTTCATCAGTATTGGGAGCAGAATGATTAATATTGCTATTCTTGCGGATTATAACTGAAATTTCTATGCTTCCAGTTTCGGTGAATTTAATCGCATTACTGATTAAATTAATCAAGACTTGGCGCAGTCTGGTGATATCTCCCACAATCGTAGTAGGAATTTCAGGAGTATCTAAAAATGTGAGTTTTAAACCTTTTTCTCTAGCTGTTGGCCCAAGCATATAAAGAGCCTCATGAATGCAATTTCGCAAACCAAAAGGTTCTTCTTCCAGTTCCAAGTGACCTGATTGGATTTTAGAGAAATCAAGAAAATCGTTAATAATTTTGAGTAAGGAATTTCCACTTGTGTAAATGGTTTCAACAAAATCTTTCTGTTCGGCAGTCAATTCAGTATATAGCAACAAACTAGCCATACCACTTACCGATGCGATCGGAGTCCGAACTTCATGGCTAATCATCGCTAAGAATTCCTGTTTAGCAAGTTCTGCCTGTTTTCGTTCAGTCATGTCTCGCAAAATGTAAACATAACCTTGAAAATGTTCAATTTCTGTCTTAACTATTGAAGATGAGAAAGCTACAGGAATTGTTTTACCACTTTTAGTATAGCAAACGGTTTCTACCTCTTTTACTAAAGTATTTATGTCTTGACCATGAGATATATCAATACATTCTATATCTGCAACTATCAGTGGATAGTTATTGACTTCTTTTATAACTTTTGTGATAGATTGTCCGATTAGTTCTACTTCGTTGTATTGTAATAAAATTTGTGCAGCATAATTGATTTTTTTTATCTCCCCTGATAATGTGGTCACTAACAAAGCGTCTGCCATTGATGTCACAATTTGGTCAATATATTGTTTAGAAGCCTTTAAGTTACGTAGTAAAAGATTTGCTTCGTTTGCACCTTGAAACAAAGATTGCTCAAGAACCATCCGTTCGGTTGCATCTTCGACAACAATAATGATTGTATTCCTAGAATGGTCTTCTTGGAGATTATTAGTAATCCGAATATCAATATACAAGGGAGAGCCTGAATCTTGCGATCGCATAATTCCCTTTAATTTAAAATCATCTTGCTCTCTCTGTCGAATTGCATCGAAAATATCTTCAATTCCCTCTAATTCAGGAAACACAATCCTAACATCCTGACCAAACTTCAATTCATTAGGAATATCAGCAAAATGATTTACTCCCAAAGACATTTCTAAAATCTTCAAGTTTTCATCAATTATTAAATATTCAATACCACATACAGATAATAGTTTTGTCAACAATGAGTTCATCTTACTAAATTAGCCGATTGGCTAAAGATTGAAATATTTTATCAACATTATTACCAGTTTTAGCTGAAGTTATGTATGTGTCTAATATATTAGCTTGATCGGTGAATTGATACATTTGATGAATTTTCTCTAAATATTCGGCTGCAATCATATCTGATTTATTCAGCGCAACAACAATATAGCTTGTGGGGTTAACAGCTAAAAAAGTGTGAATATGCTCCTGGATATGATTGAGTGTTTCTGGTTGTGTCACATCACCAACTATTACAGCACCTTTGGAACCTTGAAAATAATTTTTAGCAACTTCTTTAAATTTATTGCTGCCTTCAATATCCCAAATTATTAGCTGTAAATTTTGTCCACTAAGTAGGTCTTTTTCGGAGGAACTAACCAATTTACGAGATATTTTTACTCCTACAGTTGAAAGGTATTCGTCACTAAATTTAGACTCCACAAATTGGCGAATTAGACTAGTTTTACCAACACCAAAATCACCAAATAAACATATTTTTTTAGAGATTGTAGACATAGTTGGGGAAAAGTAGGGAATATTTTATCCAAATCATAGCTAATATAAATTTAAAATTGCTTGTTTATCGGTTCTAGAACGACACAGCGGCTTAACCACAAAGGATGAGTTACATCAATTCCTGGTGGTAAATTTGTCCTACCAATGACTTGTAAACGAGATGGCTCGATACCTAATTTAATTAGTGCTTGTTGTACAGCTTTTGCTCGCGCCAGCGCCAATTTTTGAGATTTGTTCACGCTAGTATGGTCATAACTATAACCTATGATTTTTAAATGTTTATTTGGATGCTGATTTAGAAAAAACTTGACCTGTTGAACCTTATGCTGTATATCCGTTTTCATTAAACTCGCTGAGTCGGGTTGAAAGTAAAACCGAATTTCAATCTGTGGGGGTTGCACTTGCACTGCGCTAGATACAGATTTTACACCGGGAATTTGTGCAAATGCATTAGCAATAATTTGAGCATCTGCAATTCGGTTGACAGTTCCTTCAACAGCTACTTTACCAGCGATGTATTGAGCGGAAATAGCTATATCGTCAGTCTGGTTTAAAACTGCTGTGACTCGTTTAACTTCAGCAGCCGCTAATACTGGATCTGCTGGTACTTCTACTAATGAAATTTTATTGTCAATCAACCAATTTGGAGAAGTTATTTTGACAATTTGCTCGGCTTTCTGGCGAAGAGGTTGATTAGGTAATCGTCCTGTTAATTTTAATTTATTGTGTTCTATTTGTACATTAAGCCGATATACAGCTAGTTCGGGAACAGAAGTTAGAGCCAACGAAGTTTGATTTTCAATGGAATGTATAACTCCACTACGATATTGCCAAATTCCCCAAGGAATGAGAATACTGCTGATAACTGTTAAGATTAATATCTGTAGCGGTGATATTTTTGCTTTCTTTTTATCCTCAATACCTGTATTCTTCAGTTCTTCTAGAAGTGTATGAACTTTAATAGGGATTAAATCTGGATCGCCATCAAATTTTTCAATTAAATTACCATATTTTCTAACAATTGTGCTGAAGACTTGCCGCATTTTTTCAATAAAGTTTTTGCTTGGTTCTCCTTGTACAACGATGGCTAAATAACAGTATCCTGCAACTTCTAAAATTATTTTGGATGTCCCATATTCAATTGCATCTAATTCGGTTATGCTTCCAGATTGATTAATGCAATCATTGGCGAAGCTGCGGATTGCTGTCAGCATTCCTGCTACCATTTCAGCCTCTAGCTGCTCTACATCGGAGTGCTGAATATCTGAGATAATTAAACCAGATGCTTTATGAATTAAGAAAATGGCTTGAATTTTAAATGGTAGAGCTTCTTTAAGAATTAATTCTGCTTCCGAAACTCCCTGTAATTTGGCACGAATTTTACGTTTGATGCCTTCAATGCTGAGGGTTTCTTCAACTTGTCGGTTAATGGCACGGATTGTCTCTGCCATATATTTGGCGATGGTACTACCAATAATTGGGTAGAGTGCATCCACCACAATATTCTGCTCAATTTCAATTTGCTTTTTTATCGCTCGTCCCATCGCTGGAGCGATCGCATCTGAAACTTCTTCTGGAGCTATAATAATCTGTTGGGAAATAGCGAGAGGAATTACAGGTGCGATCGCTGTACTCATACTAAGTTTATCCTGTTCCGTGCGACTGCGGATAGTCTGATCGATAATCGGAGCAATTATCTGGACAATTTCTTCTCGCGAGTCTGTAATCGTCAGCCTTAAAAGCTCAGAAATCCACGGTAGTAGTAGATTTACTAGCTCTTTAGGGTCATAAATTTGATGCTCAATTTTTGTTAATTTTTGTTCGATTTTCGCTGAAATATTGTTTATTTCTGATAGTTCATATCCGACTAATATATCGCGTAATTTTTGCAATGCATCCTCTGAGTTATCTAACTTTTTCTCAAATTCTGCAAATATTTCAATAGATTCTTCTTGAGTAGTTTGTGAGTAATTGGATATATCTTGAGGAAAATTAAAATCCGACTCTAAATAAGCTTCACATACTTCTAATGTCACTGGAGGAAGTTGTAGTAATTCAATTTCTTCTGGAATATACTCATCACTCTTATCAGTTTCCGATGGTAATAAAGAAAAAGATTGCTCAGGTGATTCAATAATTTTGAGTTCGATTAGCAAATGCAGCAAATTATCAAGCTGCACAACATTTTCTGGCTCCAACTCAACAGATTGAGAAATCGAATTTTCCACCTGAGTCATCCTTTTAAGAGTGCTGAGTTATTCTTGCCTTCTGACTTACAGTCGATTTCAAGTTGATGAAGTACACAAGCTAAATCTCAAAGTCAGATACAAAGCGTGTTTTACTTCTGAATTCTGAATTCTGACTCTTGAATTCTGCTGTAATTACGAATGTAATTCTGCCGTACTGTTAGAGTGAGTTAACACTTTTGACAACTTTGTAGTTTCTAGAAGTGGTACAGCAGTATATTCATCGTTGTGTTCATCGGCTGCTTCCCGCAATTTGGGAATAAATTCAGTTTCTTTCAGACGCATTCCCAAGGCAAACAAAGTTTCAGCCATATCGTCTTTAGAAACTTTAGTGTCTGTCAACTGCGAAAAGCGTCGATCTATTTCTTCTAAAATTAAATCCCGTAATGCTGTGACATCATCTTGTAAGTGGACTTTAGTTTGAAAGATTTCATCTCGAATGGAGGTAGTTTGGCTATCTAAGGTTTCATCAAGCGACTGAACACTGCTAGAGAACTTTTTATTAAGTCTATCAACCTGTTGCCGTAAGTCAAGAGTTTCTTCTTGAGTTGCTAGGTTGAGTGATTTCAGTTTTTTATCTAGCGACTCAAACCCCGCTTTTAGTTCAGCCGAAAAGTTGGACTTGAGTTGATCGACATGCGATCGCGTCTGTTGTTGCAGGAGAGATATATCTGACTCTAGCTTGCTAAACCGATTTTCGTAATCTCTTAGCTGTGTTCCAAGAATAATATCGCGGATCTGATCGATATTGCCAAGCCTTTCTCGTACATCGTCTCTACTCATCTGACTCATTAGGAAAACCTCGCTTTTCGGGAATCAATTGGGAATAGATGGTGATGCATTTAACTGACATTTAGGCTAAAAATTCTTAGCTTATGATGTAGCTAACTCATCGAACATACTTTTAGTACATTAAAGTTATTATTCCCAATTGTTCACAAGTTATATCTCAATCCGGTTTATTTAAGGTCTACTGGCAACAATTTTGGGTTTTTGAGGGTTTAGAGACGCGATAAATCGCCGTCAAGACAAGTGTTTTGTTGCTCATTATGAACTGTATGGAGTTATATGTGGAAAATATAAAATGAGTAATGTGAAATGGAACACAAGTATCTTTACTGCTTACTCAGAAAAAATCGTTAATGTTTATTTATTAATAAATATTATTATTTCATGTTTTGGCGTTACTGTCTTTACCGTTCAAAAATTTTTGGATGCGTTTAACAAAGTCTTCTAACTCTAAGATTAAGTTACTAGTACCTCGACGCTCTTGGTTATAAGCTAGTTGTTCTAATTTTTCTGCTGCTAGATGCATGGTTGTAACTCCCATATTGGCACTAGCACCTTTAATTTGATGGGTTTCTTGTGCTATTTGTTCAAAGTTATGACTTGCGATCGCTATTTTAATTAACTCTAGACGAGGTTGAATATCTTCAACAAATATTTGCAGTAGTTCTAATTCAAATTCTGGATTATTTTCTGAGAGTTGATGTAAGCGTTCCCAGTCAATTGGGAGGTTAACTGAATCGACATCTGTTGTAGAAACCGTTTGCTCTGTGACAGCTGTTTCTTTTACCATGAGTATCAGACTTCCCCAACGCTGTAGCGCCGCAGCCAATTTTTCTTTCATTACTGGCTTGCTCAGATAGTCGTCCATGCCGGCATCTAGACACATTTGCTGGTCTTCTTTCATGGCATTAGCTGTCATCGCAATTACTACAGGACGGCGACCACTGACGAAGCTGCTTTCTTGCCAACGATGAATTTCTTTTGTCGTTTCTAAACCGTCAAGAACTGGCATTTGACAATCCATCAGAATTAAATCGTAGGGAATTTGTTCTAATAACTGCAAAACTTCTTTACCATTGCCAGCAACATCAGCACTATAACCAAGGCTTTGGAGTTGCTTCAAAGCAACTTTCTGATTCACCAAATTATCTTCGGCTAAGAGAATTCTTAATTTATGAGAATTAGCAGCCAGGAGTCCGGGGTTAGGAGAATGATAGGTACTCTTGTTCTCAGAATTTTTCAGTTTGAAATCCTGAATTCTGCCTTCTACCTCCTTTTCTTCTAGCTGCCTTCCTAAGATAGTCATGATGGTATCAAGAAGTCGGGATGGCTTAACAGGTTTGACTAAATAAGCCGCAAATCCGATTTTTAGCGATCGCTGGATTTCATCGCGTTGATTAGTAGAGGTAAGCATAATCAAAGGTAGACCAGCGATCGCAGAATTTGCCTTAATTTGTTCTCCTAAAGTCATGCCATCTATTTCTGGCATCTGCATATCAATCACAGCGATGTCATAGGGATTTTTTTGCTTGGCAGCCTCCTGAATAGCTTTAAGAGCAGTAGTAGCCAAAGCTGCCTGATCTACCAGCATCCCCCAACGGGTAGCTTGATGGTGAATGATTTTACGATTAGTAGCATTATCATCCACTACTAATAAGCGCCGATTGAGCAAAAGTTGGGGATCGCTTTCTGAAGAAATAGGATAAAGTTGCTTGGCGAGAGTTACTTCAAACCAAAATTTAGATCCTTTCCCGAAGCGACTTTCTACGCCCATTTCTCCTCCCATCAAGCTTACCAGTTGCTTGCAAATGGCTAATCCCAAACCTGTGCCGCCATATTTACGGGTGGTGGAAGCATCTACTTGAGTAAATGGCTTAAAGAGTTTGCATTGGTCTTCAGAGGTAATGCCAAGACCTGTATCTATGACGGCAAAATAAATGGTAGCTGTAGTAGAGGTTTGCGATCGCAATTCTGCTCGTAATACTACCTCTCCGTCGCTGGTAAACTTGATCGCATTGCTGATTAGATTCATCAGAATTTGCCGCAGGCGGCCAGCATCGCCTTGGAGGTGGTTGGGGACGTTGGGATAAATTAACGCTGCAATTTCTAAGCCTTTGTTATGGGCCGGGGGAGCCAATAATTCCAACACCTCTTCTACACAGGTAGATAAGTCAAAATCTAGAGTTTCTAGCATCATCTCCCCAGCCTCAAGTTTGGAAAGATCCAAAATTTCGTTGATTAGGCTTAAGAGAGCGTCGCCACTAATGCGAATTGTTTCGATAAAATCCCGTTGCTCTGAGTTTAAGGGAGTTTCTAACATTAAGCCTGTCATCCCCAACACAGCATTCATCGGAGTTCGAATTTCGTGGCTCATATTGGCCAAAAAGGCACTTTTGGTTTGAGAAGCTAATTCAGCTTGTTGACGGGCAATTTCCAGTTCTCGGCGCTGTTGAGTTTCTGCATTTAACATTTGGGCTTGGGCTAAAGCAATACCTACTTGGTCAGCAATTTGCCGTAAAAGATGAGTTTCAAAGCTAGACCAGTGGCGGGTACTACCACACTGATGGACAATCAGTAAACCGCAGAGTTCTTCTTTGACAAGCAGGGGTACGACTAAATTAGACTTGACTCCAAATTGTTGGAGTAATTCGATGTGGTTTTTTTGGACTTCAACTATATCTAAGTCAGCAAGCCCCAGATTCCGTTTTTGACGGTACTGCTGTAGATAGTATTGTTGTATGTATTCGGCTTCAAAGTAAGTATCGGTGAACTTTTTCTCTTTGATTGCCAGCCAGCCAGAAACTACTGCCTCAACGACAGTGGTTCCAGATCCATCTGCCAAAGGTTGATAAATTAAAACGCGATCGCTATGGAGAATTTTTTGGACTTCAGTGACAGTGATTTGGAGAATTTCTTTGATTTGCAAAGACTGACGAATCTTGAGGGTGATTTCAGTAAATAGTTGCGATCGCAAGTTTTGGCGTTGCAGTTCTTCTTCTGCCTGCTTGCGCTCGATAAACTGCCCTACTTGCTCACCAATCGAATTCATCACTTTTGCCAAATTTGGATCAGCTTGCTGGATCTCATGGCTAAAGCAGGTAATGACACCAATGATTTTTTTACCGCTACGGATCGGAAACCCAAAAGCTCCATGCAGTTCTGCTTGGACAGCGATTTGAGAGCGGATGAAATTCTGATCTTTAGCAACATCAGCAATCCATACAGGTTCAACACTAGCCCAGACACGACCAGGCAGACCAATTCCTGGGGTAAATGTGGTCTGCCGACTGAGGATGTCAAATTCTTGCATTTGCAGCGAAATTTCATACCATGAATTTGACAGGGACAGTAGATTTGCTTGCTGATCTACCATCCAAAATTCACTTAAATCCCATCCCAAACTTTCGCAGATTCCTTGCAGAATTTGGGGCATAGCTTCGTTGATTGTTGTTGACTCTGCTAAGACGCGGGTTGTAGCATACTCTGCCTTTAGATGCTGTTCAGTTCGTTTGCGTAAGCGCAGTTCCTCGGAGACATCGCTGATATCAATCCCTGTGGCAACAACATATTCAACATCGCCCTCATAGTCTCGTAAGGTAGTATTAGCCCAAGAAATCAGCCGCCGACTACCATCTTTCGTTACCCAATAGTTTTCGTATTTTTTAGGGACTTCACTAGTTCGTAACTCCTCAAAAACTGCTTTCACCGGCTCTATTTGTTCAGGAATGAGAAACAGATTCCAGAAATGTCTTCCTTTGACTTCATCAAATGAATAACCAGTGGTTTGTTCACAAGCTTGATTGAAGCGAACAATTTGCCCTTGAGAGTCAAGAACTATAACCAAAGCGCTGGTTGTATCCAGAACTGCTGATATAAAGTTGCGTTCTTTTTTCAGTGTTTCCTCTGTTAATTTCCGCTCTTTTCCCTCACGATAGATAAAGTAGTAGACTGTAGCCAAAATCAGAAAACTTAGGCTAATTGCGATCGCCTGCATCAAAAGAGTATTACGGGCACTATGTTTGGTGATTTTTAACTGCTGCTGAAGTTCTTCTGTCTCTTTCTTTTCCATCTCGCGAATGATATTGCGGATATCACTCATTAAGTTATTTCCCTGATTTGTATTTATTACCTCCAATGCAGCATCTAATCCTAAATTCTGGCGTAAGTCGATAGTCTTTTTCAGTTCGTTCAGTTTTATTGCAATTAAAGGTTCAAGGGTATTGAGTTGACTCAGTTGCTTAGAATCATCTGCTGTTAATTTTCTTAGCTCCTTAATTTCAGGAGCAAGTTTGGCAATTGCTGTCTGATATGGTTTTAGATACGCATCCTGTTTAGTGAGTATGTAACCGCGTTGTCCCGTTTCCGCATCCTTGATGTTAGAGAGTAGTTCTTGCAAGTTGTTGATTGTCAATTGGGTGTTGTTCAACTTTTTACTAGTATGAATTAACACTTGCGTACTTTGATACGAAATCGTGCCAATCAAGACTAAAATTGCCAATGCCAATCCAAAACCGGCGGCAACCTTTTTTAAAAATTCTTTGCGTGTCTTCTGTGCCTGTTTGCGGGCATCACTTGCCAATACCAAACTTGCTAAACTACGCCGCATTTCTAGTTGCTTGATTACCTGGCGGCCTAAAATTCGTAGTGCTTCAATTTGTTCTGAAGACAGGTTTCTTGGTACATGGTCAACTACACAAAGGGTTCCTAGCGCATATCCTTCGGGGTTAGTTAGGGGTACACCAGCATAAAACCGAACATTTGGATCGGAGGTAACTAACGGATTTGTCGCAAATCTTTCATCTTCTGTTGCATTAGGCACAACAAAAATTTCAGGCTGCATAATAGCATGGGCGCAGAATGCCACATCTCTGGGTGTTTCTAGAGCATCTAAACCAACCTTTGACTTGAACCACTGACGATTAGTATCAATTAGACTGATTAAAGCAATGGGAGTCCCACAAATATATGAGGCTAAACGGGTAAGGTCGTCAAAGGCAGCTTCCGTTGGAGTATCGAGAATCTTATACTGCAAAAGAGATTCGATTCGCTGTGTTTCATTATCAGGTAATGGTGCTTTCATTCTTCAGCCTTATACCATTTTGGATTTTAAAAAACAGAATTCAGAATTCAGAATCCAGGAGTCAAAATTAAGAAGACTTTGATAGTCAAAGTTTATAATTTGGAGAAAATCAAAAAAACAAAAATCTATAGCACACTTGATTCTATATTCATTCTGAATTCTGAATTCTGAATTCTGATTCCTGAATTCTTTTTTGTTAAAATTTGACCCGCAACTGTCCTGTCAAAGAATTACTACCGTAGGAACTTCCCCCGGTTTCTTGATTACGGACATTACTAAAGCTATAGCCCAAGTCTGCTTCTATATTGGGCGACAGCTTTACCGTACAGCGTGTTTGGTAAGTATTAGCATTGTCAAATTCTCCTTTAAGTCGCTGCCGTCCTAAGTTGGCAGCAAGGCGACAGCGTAAGAAATTAGCAATATCTCCTTCCCAAGCCACCTCACCGTTGTAAACTAGGAAGTCTGGTGGAGAAAAGTAGCCACTTGTGCGTTCTAAATCGCGATCGAAACTCCAAGTGAATAAGTTAGCTGCTAGAGAAAATTGTCCGAACTTGCGCTCTAATCGGCTAAAAGACTGCACATCAGAATTACCATCGTTGTAGTTACCCAAACGCAATGATGAAAACAAGCTGGTGTTACGGTCAATCTGCCAAAATAAATCAGGCCCAAATCGCCAAGCAGTAATTTGATTTTCTAAAGTTCGGATGTTGGATTTATAAGGCCCTTGTTCTAAATTACCTGATAGTACTACCGCCGATAGCAATTGACCTGATGTCGAAACTTGCGGCGACGAAATGGGAGCCTCTACCTTAGCATTGAGATTGATAGCTGTGGGTAAACGATTGAACATATCAACCCCGGCTGCTGTTTGCAGAGTCACTTGCCCAATTTTTCCTTGCCATCCAACTTGCAAGGGAAAATTGGTAATTGATTCAACACCGCGTTGCCCAAAATAGTTAAAACCCGTCCTAAAAAATATTTTATTGCCATTACTCAATCGAAACTGAATCGTTGGTTCGAGGAAAAAATTAGTTTGGCCAAAGTTGTCTGACTCATAGTGATAATCCGTATCAATACTTTCTAAAACAGCATCCGGTGTTCTTGGTTCTGTGGAAGTTTTTGGCGGGTTACTTTCCAAAACAGCATCCGGCTTTCCTGATTCTGTGGAAGTTTTTGGTGGGCTGGAATTCTGCGGTGGTTCGGGTAGCGCTGGCGGTAATCGCAAATCAGGATTGAAATTTTCGGGTGCTGCTATCAAAATGGGTAATCGATAGGGAAAGGGTCTTGAGTATTGCTTTACTGACTCAGGATTATTTACTGTGGTAACTCGCTCAGTCAATTCTGAAGATAATTTCCAGTTTTGATGTGCTTGGGCAGCTTGTAACTTAGCTTCTGATAATATCCAAATACCGATGCTACAAATTAATCCCAATTTAATCTGTAGACATCCCAAAATAAACTCAGTGTAAAAACTAGATTGAGAAACAAAGAAATAACGTCTAAAACTATCTGCCATCGGTTGATACTAGAAGTTGTAGATAAAAAACTTGCTGCCAAAGAATTTCCTGGCTGCTAGCTAGCTGATATATTCGGCTTGGGATTATGATGCCCACAATAGATGCTTATTAAGACATGGGAAAGAAAAAAAACGCTACTAAATGAAGGGATGATTAGCTCTGACTTTTCACGTCATGCGGAAAAGCCCATGAAAATAATGGCAGGCTGACGCCAACGGGAAGGATAATTCTAAGCACTTGTACTATGCCTGTGTATGTTCGCACCTGAAAGTTGTATGTGGTGCGATCGCAGCGCACACAGCACTAGACTAGAAAGTAAGATGCTCATAATCGCCTATGCACGCCACGAGAACCACTTTGCCTTCTACACTCAAATTGAAAATTGACTTGACTGATGAGCAATTTTTCCAGATGTTTCTTGGGTGAAAATTGAGCGATGGAATGCTTTAACGCCAGAACAACAAGAAAAATTTGCCCCGATTTGTCCTGATTTTGTAGTAGAGTTGCGTTCTCGTACTGATTCTTTGAAAGAATTGCCAGAGAAAATGCAGGAGTATATCGAAAATGGTACTCAATTAGGCTGCTTAATTGACCGTAAAAATAAGCGAGTGGAAATTTATCGCCCAGGTAAAGATGTAGAGGTATTAGACAATCCTATTAGTTTATCAGGAGAAAATGTACTACCTGAATTTGTTTTCAATTTACAGCAGATTATGTAGCTTTATCGATTAGGATACACATGGCGCATTTCAAAGCGACTTTGTTCCCAAAGTGGTAGCAAAGCCTGTTTACCAGCATTTAACTGAGATTGTGAAAAAGAAATTTTCCCATTTTCTAGAATCCAAATAAATATCCGAGTTATTAAATCTGCGTTTAAACTATTTTCATATTCACAATTATATATTCTTGTTACTTGCTTATCTAAGCAATCTATAGCATATTTAAAAGTCAAGTTTTTCCAGTCTGTGAAATTACTATAATTTTCTTCTGGCGTATTTCTCCACTCAATTCTTTGCAAATTTCCGATAATATAGTCTATACCTACTATGGAGGAATCTGTATTACGCACTAAATTTGTATAGGCTTGGTAATATGGTTGCAAGAGTGAAGCAGCAATATTTTCCACATATATATGTAGCCAAGATTGGATATCATGCAGATAAGGTACTAAATTCCTGATATTATCAATTTCCTTAATCAGCGCACGTTCACTTGTGTAATTTGTAATTTTTGCTAGCAATTCAGCTTTAGATAGTTGAGAATTTTCTGAATAATAATTAATGACTTTGGGAATATATCTTTCTAATAACCACTGTTTGGTATACCTAGCCGTCCAGGTTCCTCGTATACCGATATCTTGCTGCCATAAGCTAAATGTTTCTGTCTCAATAGATTGTAAATTAATATCATTTAGCTTATAGATTATATGAATTCGATTTTGAGGCGATAAAGATAAGTCGCTATCGAGTTTTGGGAAAATAAATGTATGATCGCGAATTCCTCGACTCACGCGAATTGATCTATTCTCTCTATGAAATAGATGCCATTCTGACTTACCTTTAGTATAATCAAATTCATTAGCAAACTGCTGCATTAACTCCCATAATTCTTGTCTAACAGAAAAAAGGACAAAACCTCGATTTTCTGAAAGCTTGGCGAATTTAAAGTCCCATGTTTCTAAAGCATTTTCAAATTCTATTATTAAACTTTTATATTCTTGGCAAACTTCATCAATACACAAACACAGTTCTGTTACTTCTAAGTTCGATAAAATGATTGTTGTTTGACCTAGATTTACTTGGAAAGTATTTTTATCTAACTGTTTCAAAAAACGACGACATCCCCAACATGGCTGGGTGTGCAATCCTGTCATTAATTGACCCAAAATATCTTGATGACTTAAGTGAATTTTTAGATATTTAAAAAGAATACTACTGAAATCTATTTGACAATTACCTTCGCTAAAATCTTTGGGTAAATTACAGGCGATCGCAACTTTTGGTTTCACAACAACTAAACGAGATCCTTCACGCATTATAGAAGGCTCAAAATCGTATTTTTCTAAAATATCCTGTAAATCTGGATAGCGCCCGATAATTTTCTCTATTAAATTATATTTAGTATGTATTAAACCTGTTATATGGTCAAAACCTTGTATCCATGTAATGAATTTTTTAATTGATTCTGGAATAGTCATCAGATAATCTACCTACTTGGATAAATTTGCTATGCCTTATTTTGTTCGTGTAATTAGCAATTTATCAAGTCAGTTTGGATTATATCGTGATTATAGATACTAGAATGAAACCATTAGTCTTAAAGTTGAACTTGCCAAAACCTATACTAAGAAAATCTACTTCGTATTCTGTTAGCAAATATACAGGAAGCACTCTCGAAATGCAATAAAGCTATTCGCCATTAGAAATCGCCCTTTTAACTCAATATGCTTGGGTTATCGAGGTGCGATAAATCGCCGTCTCTACAAGTGTTTTGTTGCTCTTTAACTTCAATATCAAAAAAATCTCAAAATGGCTGATAGCGGATTGAAAAATTAAAGCCATTATCTTGCAGTGAATTACCGCGATCGCTTGCGCCCATCAATGGTATACCATAATCTGCACGCAATACTAAACCGTTCAAAGGTTGCCAGTTTAAACTCAACCCTAAGCTAGCAATGGTTTGCAGGTCAGCATTAATACCGCGATTGTTCCAAGCTGTACCAATATCAAAAAATGGTATTAGCTGTAGTGTTTCCACATTCGATGCTAGGGGAATACGAACTTCCACACCTCCAACTACTCCATTGTCAGCGACAAGTTGATTTTGACTATAGCCGCGGACTGTATCTACTCCCCCAATGCTAATTTTTTCTAGTGAAAGCAAGGAATCAGGAGTAAGTTGAGTGTTAATTTTGGCAAGCATCAAAATGCGGGGAGATAACCTTTGTACCCATTGAAATTGTCCCACCCAAGAGAAAAAACGCCCGTCAGTACCACTATCGTTGATAGTTGGATCAAAAGCATCAATACCAAAACTAAATTGCGATCGCGCCGCTAAGACACTGTTAGCATTACGTTGTAACCAATCTTGGGAAAAGCGAATTACTGTAACTCTTGATTTCCCATTTTCGGGGCCTTCGGTAAAGGAGAAGGGAATATCATTGAGTATATAGGTTTGACTGCGCCGTAAATCGAATGCAAAACCTAGAGCAAATTCGCTGTTTGGGGTGTGGGTTAACGGTTGACGGATATTAAAAGAAAGGGTTTCGGCTTCACTGCGGATATCCAAGTCACGAAATTCGCTTTCAATAATCCGGCTAGCGCTGTTGCTGTAGCGGACACCAATGGTTCCATCTAGGGCATTAAAGGGAATAGAATAACTGATATTGTAAATGTCTAAACCTTCACTACCAGCATATTCAGCACTGAATTTATCCCCAAACCCTAAGAAATTATCGTGAGCAATAAAAATACTCCCTTGTTCTGAGCCAACGCTAGGGGATTGGTTATTGGCAAAGACAACCCCAGCGTGGAATGGTGGTGATTCGGTAATTGTCACCTGTAAAATATTGTTACCTGGGGTGCTACCTGCGGTTAACTCAGCATTAACTCGTTCAATTACGGGGTCAAGTTGTAATAATTGCAGTGCTTCTTCGAGACGTTTTTGGTTTAAAGGCTTACCCGCTAGCCGTGCAATCCGCGAACGCACGTATGCAGTTTGCAATCTTTCTAACCCTAAAATTGAAATTCCTTCCAGTTCGCCTTCCACAACCTGGATTTGCACGACACCGCTAGCAAGATTTTGATTGTTGGGAATAAATGCACCACTGGTAATATAGCCATTATCAACATAGAGTTTGGTGATTTGCGATCGCAGTTGCAATAATTGCTCAAATGTGATGTTTTTATTTTCTAGGGGCTGTTTTAACTTGATGATTTCATCTTTTAAAACAGAATAGCCTGTAACTTGAATTTCTTTGACAAAGAACTCTTCACTACTGGGAAAAGTTGTATCGGGTAGATTTTCTTGTGGGGGTGATGGGAGTATGGGGACAGTTGGTGTGGGTGGTGTGGGTGAAAGAGTTGGTGTCGGTGATGGTTGGGGTAGAGTTTCTTCAACTTTCCCTGGTGTATTGGGGGGAATTGTGATTCCCGATGGGGGTGTCGATTGGGCAAATACTGCCAGTGGAGTGATGCTGATGCAGGTAAGTAATATGAAAAAAAGCTTTTGAAACCGAAGGTATGAACCCATTGTAGATATATGATGTATAAGATTTGTAAAAGATATGGTCTAAATTTTTGTAAGTCACCATTGGGTATCTGAGAGGATAAAATACCCAGATATCCGACTTATGTTTAATCATTAATCTAGCAAGTATGATGTTAATAAATCCTCTCGATTGTGTTCCCAGATTTCAGCCGGGAAGAGGATATTATTATTTAATTAAAATACCATAATAATTTTCTTGATGATTGCATAAAAGTGTAAATCGTCAAGATGCGATTTTTCATGCTTGCGTTAATAAAAGCGATCGCAATACTTTTCGGATAAACCCAACAATCTCTCTTTTGATCTGGGGAAAGGTTAAAGGGGAAGGGGTAAGGGTTTGAATTTACCTTTACCCCTTCCCCTTTCTCCCAAAACCCGAAAAGTATTGAAAGCGATCGCACTTCAAATGCTAGTATTTATGTATGCGATCGCTTTTAAAACGAGCTAGATTATATTAAGATTGTCACCACCAAAAAACAGTTGCAGCAGTCACCAAACTACAAAGCATTTGGATTTTGAACACAGTTTATTTTAATGGAAAACTGGCTTATAGATGTGGAAGCTTAATTGGCTCTTAAATATCGATTGATGTTTGATTCTTTTCCATTCCCAGTGTTGATTAATTTGTAGAACCAGAGGGAAGAGCCAGATCCTTCGTATGTGAGCATAACTACCGAACCAATCTTTGCTCCAATAAACTGATCGTACCATACGAAGTATTGGTTGCCGCTGCTAGTTTGAATCAAGACCTTGTATGCGCTATGTGAGGAATCCCAACCAAATCCTTGAATAAGCGTAACGGGAATCGACTCTACAGCATGTGCAACCTCAGCAGTCAGTAATGCAGAAGATGTCACCAGTAGAGTAACAGGAATTGAAGCTTGCCAAGTTCCTGCTGCAAGAAGCAATGCAAGTAAATTGCCAGCTTTTTTGGAAAAGCTACCCATCAGTTTGTTGGAACTTAAATTCATCATTTTTGCTCTCCTTTCTGAACCGTTTCTTTAATACTCAGATTAAGGGATATGACTAGGTAATGCATTCACCATTTATGCATATATCTTTGCATAAATGGTATAGTGCGATCGCATGATTGTGTCTCTCATTGTGCAGAAAACTGCATATAAAATCTTCTCATCTATGCAACATTGCTGTTTAACAACTTCGACTCAAGATTAATTGCCCATTAGGTAATTGATACAATCCTTGTGGTTCAATAATTGGGTCGCCTTTCTTCCAAGGACGCGGTGTTGGTTCCACACTACGCACATCACCAGTTGTGTAGGCTGAAATTAATACATCTCCTGGACTATTGCGTAAAGCACCGGAACCTGTAATGGTAAAAGAGTTTTCTTGTCGCTTAGTGCCACGCGAAATGCAGCTATTGGCAATGAGTGCATTAGTGTCAATAACGTTTGGTGGTAATTCGGTGAAGCTGTTTTGAATGGAACTATTGTCAGCGGAATTAACATCAACAGTTCCCGACAAACCGACTCCAGAAGTCGCTGTAATATATTTGGAAACATCGCTGGGTTGAGTACCAACAAATGCACCTTGGGAGTTGACTAAAACTCGACCACCGCGAGAATTGTCTGAGTTAGCGCTAATGCGGCTATTTTCTAAAGCGATGAAAAATTTTGTTGTATATATATTGATATTGCCACCAAAGACATTTTCGCCTGTGGCATTGGTAGTAATGTTGCTACCATGACGAAGGGTTAAATTTTGGGTATTAAGGTTGATGGTTGCTTGTTCGCGGTTGGGGTCTTTATTTGGGCTGCGGGTGTTAGCGTTGAGGGAGCCTTGATTGTCTAGGTTGATGCGATCGCTGTTAATGGTCATTATACCTGCATTACCTGTTCCTGTATTGGTTACAGAGACTCTAGCCCCATCACGGACAAGTAACTCAGGGGTGTTAATGGTCAAGTCTCCTGCATTCCCACTTGAGTTTACAGCAGCAGCACCCAAGCCAGTAGCAAATGGACTATCAGCAGACCTACCAATCACTTGCACGCTACGGGAAGCATTTACAGTTAGATTCCCTGCATTCCCTTGACTCAATGTCGAAGCACCAACCACTGCTCCGTCTTGTACGAGTAAATCTTGGGTTTTAATTGTCAAGTTACCAGCGTTTCCGGTTGAACCTTGGTTAGCAGAAGTACTCAAAGTACTTACAAGACGATTATCAAAAGATGTACCAACTAGTTGGATACGATTGGCGGCATTGACATTCAAATTTCCGCCCTTACCAGCACCATATGTAGCAGTGGTAATTGCTGCCCCATCGCGCACGAATAAATCTGGGGTGTTAACCGTTAATTCTCCGGCATTTCCTTTTGAACCGACTTCAGCAGTAGCAAACAAACCACTAGAAAAATTACCATTCGCAGTAGTGCCAATCAGTTTTACACTACTGTTTGCGTTGACGGTTAAATTTCCCCCTTTACCTTGACCAAATGTAGCTGCATCCACTTGTCCACCATCGCGCAGAAGTAAATTTTGGGTGTTAATCGTTAAGTCTCCCGCGTTCCCTGTTAAACCTTGGTATGCAGATGTACTCAATCTGCTGATCAAAAGACCATTAGCAGATGTGCCAGTCACTTGCACAGTACCGTTTGCATTGACGGTCAAATTTCCGCCCTTACCAGTACCAGATGTAGCAGTAGTAACTCTTGCTCCATCTTGCACAAATAAATCTTTGGTGGTAATTCTCAAGTCTCCTGCATTTCCTGTTGAACCTACTCCAGTATTAGTAGACAAAGCACTAGGCAAATTACCATTGGCAGTAGTACCAATCAGTTGTACACTGCCAGTCGCGTTAACGGTCAAATTACCTCCCTGACCAGCACCAACTGTACCAGTACTAACTACTGCACCATCTCCCACAAGTAAATCTTGAGTTTTAATTGTCAAGTCACCTGCGTTCCCAGTAGAGCTAGAAGTAGCACTCAACTGGCTAGGAAAATCATTAACAGATGTACCAGTAAGTTGCACGCTATTGGCAGCATTGATGGTCAAATTACCTCCTTTGCCTGCACCAGATGTACCAGTGGCAAATAGCGCCCCATCACGAATGCTGAAACGACCCGTGTTAATGGTGGTGATTCCAGCATCTCCAGACCCTAAAGTGCTAGCAGAAATAATACTGGGATTATAAGTAGGTGAACGTCCGACAACATCTACTGAGTCTTTGGCATTTATAGTTAAGTCTCCTCCCTGACCCTTACCATAAGTGCCAGCAAAAATAGATGCCCCATCTCGCACCAGTACATCTTGGGTGTTAACCGTCAAATTACCTCCCTTGCCTGCACCATATGTGCCAGCACTCACATATACCGTACCTTGCAGCAGAAAATCTTGAGTGGTAATCGTCAAATCACCTCCCTTGCCTGCACCATATGTGCTAGAACCAACACTTGCTCCATCTTGCAGCAGAAAATCTTTGGTGGTAATTGTCAAATTACCCGCATCTCCGGTTGAATTTAGATCGTTAGAAGAAAGCAAGCTACTTAAAAAACGACCATCAGCAGATTTACCAATGAGTTGCACGCGATCGGAGGCATTAACATTCACATTTCCTCCCTTGCCTTTACCAACTGTGATAGCGCTGACCATTGATCCATTCTGAATGTTTAAACGACCTGTATTGATGGTTAAGTTCCCAGCATCTCCAGAACCTAAATTGCTACTAGAGATGGTGCTGGGATTTGCATTGAGTGAACTACCTACAACTTCTACTGAGTCTTTAGCATTTATGGTTAAATTTCCGGCGCGACCAAGCTGACCACTTGCAGTGGTAATATCTCCACCATCAAGAACACTCAGTCGTCCCGTATTAATAGTTAATTCCCCACCATTTCCATCACCGAGAGCGCTCGTCGCCAGCCGACTTCCTGTAGTAAATTTCTCTCTTGTTTGTGGATTAATCAGCGTTACTATGCCGCTCACACTAACGGAGTCTAAAGCGTTAACTAATAAATCGCCACTATTACCACGTCCTGACGATTGCGTACCAACGCTTCCACCGTTAGAAAGCGTAAGCGATCGCGCTTGAAGTTGGATATTCCCACTATTTCCCTGTCCATCATTACCAGAGGACAGTACAGCAAAATCGGTGAGAGAAACTGATGGTGCAGAAATTTGAATATCGCCGCCATTGCCAACTGCTCCTGATTCTACACTGGTGGATATCCCACTATTTGTACCTGTAAAAGAAATAGTATCCTGAGCTTTGACAGACACGCTCCCTGCATTCCCCTGTCCCGCATTGCTGGTAACTACTACAGCACCATCGGTGAAAGAAACCGACTTTGCAGAGAGTTGGATATCGTTACCATTGCCAACTGCTCCTGATTCCACATTGGCAAATATCCCACTATTTGTACCTGTAAAAGCAATCGTGTCTTGAGCTTTCACAGATACGATTCCTGCATTTCCTTTACCTCCAGAAAAGAAACCTGCTTGCAATTGCGCCCCATTGTTTAGGGAAAATGTTTTCGCTGAAATCTCAATATTACCAACATTACCGTTGGCTGGCTTTCCTTGAGGACTGCCAATATTGCTGAGAATCAAACTATTATTGGCGGAGAAATTGTCTTGAGCCTGTAACAGTATGTTACCAGCATTCCCCTGTCCCGCATTACTAGACTTAATAATCGCTTGGTTGCTTAAGTTAATCGTTTGAGCATTAACCGTAATATTCCCAGCATTACCAGTTGAATCTGGTTGAGCCACAGAAGATAAGCCACCACCAATAAGTTGAAAGCTACCAGATGCGTTGACTGTCAAATTTCCCCCATTGCCAGCACCCAATGTGTCAGTATTAACCTGTGCCCCATCCTGAACGAGTAAATTTTTTGTGGAAATTGTCAAGTTTCCCCCATTTCCCGTAGCACCTGCATAAACTTGAGCAAACAAACCACTTGAAGGATTATTAAGTTCCACTGACTCAGTAGCATTTACTATTAATTCCGCACCATTCTTTGATCCCAAAGTGCTAACTTCTATTTGAGAACCATCACTCAACATGACACGCTTACCAGTTACCTGCACATCACCTGCACCTGTTCCACTCGCGTCAACTGATGCTTTTTGGGTTAATTGAATATTGCCAAAATTTTGCACACCACCATAACCCAACGAAAACCCTTTATCCGTCGGATTCAAACTAACCAAACCTTCCCCAGAAACACTACCTAACTCTATCCTTCCCCCAGCAGTTTTGATGGTTGCACCTTCTAAATTGATATCACCACCCACTAAGTCCAAAGTTTGATTAGAAGGCACTCTTAACCCAAAATTAGTATCAATTAAATCTGTCGTGCTTCTAAGTCCTGTGCCATCACCTTGTACAGTAATTTTTCCAGGGTTCGCGCCAAATTGTAAGCCTAGAGGAACGCTGATAGTTAGCAAAGGTGCGTTTTGAGGGGTAGTTGCACTAAACTCTCTATCATCAGCGAATTTTACACTACTTGCCGTTGTCGCCACAAATGAACCCTGTACATCTAAACTTGCATTCTGCCCAAACACAATCCCATTAGGATTAATCAAGAATAAATTGGCATTAGAACCAGCTATATTACCGTTAATAATCTGGAAAGTACCCAATTTACCCAATATTTCAGAGCGATTTACACCTGTAACCCGTGCAAAAATATTCTGAATATCTGCGTTAGGACTCAAGAAATACGCCTCCCGTCCCGCGCTAACATTAAATTCTCCAAAACTATGAAACAAATTGATTTGGCGAACCGCACCACCTGTAATTACTTCTATTGGTTGTCCCTGAAAGTTGCTTATCACTTGAGATGATTCCGCGCCAAGTGTATTGTCAGGTACGATATTACTTTGCTGTGCCAGGGTTTTACTAATGAACAGACTTATACTTAACCAACCCAAAAAACCCGTCAATCCGAACTTCAAACACTTATTTAAGGCGTATTTGATCGTCATAGGGTGCTATTCATAATAGATTATTTGAGTATCTAATAAAACTGCACTTTTGGACAATAAACAAGACAATATTCATTAATTATGCAGTTTTCTGCAATGGGGCGTAGCATTCCTGCATTCTCCGGTTTTTTGAAGTTTACCTAGAGTAACGTTCTTAATGCAAGGTGCGGTACGATAAACCTGAAATCACCTGCTAAAAGCATACCATGACTAATTTGCACAGTCAGTAAGCCTTATAAATTGCAGAAAACTGCATGTTTTCCGAAAGCTAAGTTTTTAATGCCTATTTCTGGTAAGTTAAAAAATAAACCAGGAGTCATAATTCAGAATTTGTGAATACTCTACCTATAAAGGGATAGAGTTTTAAGGCAATATGTTTAATACTAGTAACGAGATACCATTACACTCGCTTTTAACCAATATTTATTAGACCTGTTGCAGAATTAATACTGAATTCTGACTCCTGAGTTCTGAATTCTTCTTATAAAAGCTATGAAATTACAAAACCAATATCTCAACCGCTTACTTCTTGTACCTTGGCGAATCTACACAAAGCTAATTCATCTCTTCACTCAGCGATACCAAAAACTAAATTATCATCGATTTATTAAAATATTATTTTTAGCAACTATCCTAATTTGTTTATTATTCGGACAAGTTGTATCCGCACAAACGCCAAATGCCACTGCACTCGTTGAACAAGGAATTAAAGAGTATAATGCCGGAAATTTCTTGAATGCGATCAAAAATTGGCAAGAGGCATTAAATCAAGATAGAAATAATCCGTCAGCTACGGCGGTTGTGAATGAAAATTTAGCACGTGCTTACCAACAAGTAGGAGAAAATAAAGAAGCGATCGCATCCTTATCAGCAGCAATTCGTGACTATGGTGCTGTAGGCAATATCGAGCAAGTGGGACGGATGAAGTCAGAACTAGCCCAAGTTTACAGCAATTTGGGACAACCCCGCAAGGCGATCGCACTTTTGTGTGGTCAACTAGTAGATAAGCCAAAAATTTCCGAAAATCAACCAAGTCAGCAAATAAAATGCACTCCAGAAAGTGCTGCACAAATCGCCATCAAATACAACGACAAACGCGGACAGGTTGCAGCTTTAGGCATTCTCGGTGAAGCATATCGGTTAATCGGAAGTTACGATCAAGCAATTTATTATTTAGATGCGGCACAAAAAATTTCACCAGAATATAAATCTTTGGTATTTAATAGTTTAGGTAATGCTTACAAAAGTCGCGGTCAATTACGAGAGTTACAAGCCGATTCTGCAAATAAGGCTAGTATTTTGAGTAAACAACAAGAATTTACTAAAAAATCTGTAGATGACTACCAAAGAGCTAATAAATATTTTCAGGATAGTATCAAGTTCGCCCGCGCTGAAAAACAACCTATAGCAGAGATGCGGGGATTATTAAATTTAATTCAGTTGGGTTCCCAGACAAATAAGAGCAAAATTATTAATGATGAAGAGTTTGAAAAAACCCTTAAGGATGCTTTAAAAGTTCTTGAAACTTTGCCAGATTCAGCCACAAAAGTCTATGGGGAAATTGATTTAGCATACTTGCAGCGTGATGCTAAAGGAACTTCACCCTTTACCTACTGTCCAACTCAACTAGTTTTATCTAGTAATATGCAGTTGAATTTGCTGGAAAACTCAATATTAACAAGTAAAAAATTACAAGATAATCGTCTAATTTCTTATTCTAATGGTGCTTTGGGTCATTTCTGGGAATGTAGCTCAGATAATGAAAAAGCATTAAAGAATAAAAAAGCATTAAAATATACCCAAGCGGCGATCGTTGCAGCAGATAACAAATTGAGTGCAAAAGATAGCTTGTATTTGTGGGAGTGGCAAGCCGGACGCATTTTAGATCGAGAAAAGCGACAAGAAGAAGCGATCGCATCTTATCAACGAGCATTTGATACTCTAGAAGATATCCGCAGCGATATTTTGACCGCCGAACGGGATGTACAATTTGACTTCCGCGATGTTGTGCGACCACTATACCAAACATTGGCACAATCGCGGCTCGATTTGCTAGGAGTTGGGGCAATTGCAGGTGAACAACGTGCGAATGAATTATCCGCAGTCGTTAAAACCATTGATGCTTTAAAATTAGCAGAATTACAAAATTATTTTGGCAATGATTGCATTTTAAGTGCCTTGAATACTAAACAAGTAGGAGAACTCCTCAAGGATAATAGTGTAGCCTTTCAGAATACTGGGTTTTTGAGTTCAATAATTTTAAAGGGCAAAACCGGGATATTATTGCAGTTACCCAATCAGGCAACTAAATTTAAGTGGATTGAAGACCCCAATCAAGAAGGTACAAACAAAATAGTTAGCAGCGACAAGCTACAGAAAAAGATTGCCGAGTTTCGCACAGGATTAGTTAAGGGAAAAGAAGAATTTAACTACGATACAACAACTGCGGCAGAGCTTTATGATTGGATAATTCGTCCAATGCTATCGGATATCAAACCGGAGAAAGTCAAAACCCTAGTATTTATTCAGGATGGTTTTTTGCGGAGTGTACCAATGGCAGCACTTTATGACAGCCAAGAAAAAAAATATTTAGTTGAAACTTACGCAATTGCCACAACTCCCAGTTTACGACTTACCACACCCAAAGCACGCGATCGCAGTACACAAAAAGCGCTAATTTTGGGTTTAACAAAAAAAGCCATAATCGACGGCAAAACTTTTGATGCACTTGCTGCTGTTCCCAATGAAGTGAGTGCAGTTCAAAGTATATTTCCTAATCATACCGAATTGATCGATCAAGACTTTTTCCCCGAAAGTTTTCAGCAAACACTTGACAAAACCACATATCCCATTATCCATATAGCTAGTCACGCTCAATTTGGGATAATTCCTGAAGACACCTTTATTGTTACAGGCAAAAACCAAATACTTACCATCAGCGAATTAGAAAAATCACTGCGAAACCTCAACAGTAAATCAGATAGCGTCGAACTGCTAACATTGACTGCCTGTGAAACCGCAGTTGGCGACGATCGTGCCACACTAGGATTAGCTGGAGTTGCATTGCAAGTTGGAGTTAAAAGTGCGATCGCATCTTTGTGGAGTGTCACAGATGAATCGACATCGCAACTCGTCAAAACATTTTACACCAACTATCGTAACGCTGGCATGAGTATTGCAGAGGCATTGCAACAAGCCCAAATTAAAATGATTCATCCTCAGAATTTACCACCATCTGAAGAGATGAACCCCAGGTATAATAATCCTGCCTATTGGGCACCAATGATTGCGATCGGTAATTGGCTTTGATGCTAATTACTGTTCGGTTAAGACAAGAGATGCGATGAATCGCCGTCTCTACAATAATCTTTATTTTGTAGAGACGGCAATTTATCGCGTCTTTGTGATGATTTATCGCATCTCGAAAACCCAAAATTTTTGCCAGTAGCCCTTAACCCAAGCGTATTGAGTTATGGTAACGAAAAATGAGAACGACCTGTGTATACCCTCCAGCAAAAAATTACTCATTACTCATTACTCATTACTGACATTCTCGACTGAGTATCAAGCGTCCATCAGCAAGTCGATAAAGCCCTTGTGGTTCAACTATTGCATCGCCTTTTTTCCAAGTCCGCGATGTTGGTTCAACATTACGCACCTCACCAGTCGAATAGTTTGAAATTAATCCATCCCCCGGACTATTCCGTAAACCACCAGAACCAGTAATGAAGAATGTACCTTTTTGTTTGGGACTGCGAACAATGCAACTATTAGCAATCAGTGCATTAGTATCGATGACGTTTGGCGATAATCCGGTAAAGCTGTTTTGAATGGAACTGGTATCGGGTGCGTTAATATTTGTTGTACCTGAAACGCCTAATTCGGAACTTGCAGTAATATCACTTTTTTCGGTTGGTTTTGGACGCGACTCAATACCAAAGATACCTTGCGAGTTAATTTGAACTCTTCCACCGGAACCAGTGTATGCGTTAGCCTTAATATCGCTGTCTTCTTTGGGGATGGCGACGATAAATTTAGAGTTGATATTGATGTTACCGCCATCGCCACCAGCTTGGCTTCTACCTGCGGTGGTTGAAATGAAAGCGCCACCGCGCAACAGTAATAAATCGGCAATATTGAGGTTTATGTTACCACCATTACCTATATTAGTTGAAGAAGCGATCGCACTGCCTTTTCCAAAAATTTCTAGAAAATTAGCATTAACTTTAATATTTCCAGCTTCACCCGTACCGAGGCTGCCGGAGATAATTTGGGCATCATCACGTATATCAAGATTATTGGTAGTAATATCTATATCACCACCTTTACCGTTAGCCCCTTCGTAAACTGATGATGTTATACCAGTGAATAATCCACCGTTTGAACCAATCAGGCTAATGTTATCAGCTTTTACCGTTAAATTACCCGCATTTCCATTTCCGAAAGTTGCTGATGATATCCCCGATTCTTGTTGTACATTTAATAGTTGAGTTTGGATGCTGATATTGCCTGCATTGCCTTTAGCTTTATCGTCAACCTGAGTGATGATACTACTACTTCCGCGTAAATTAATTTGCTCGGCATTAATCCCAATATTTCCCGCATTACCTTGATTGAATGTGCCGGCAGAAATTGCCCCGCCATTGCTAAGGTTTAAGCGTCCTGTTGTCACATCAATGCTTCCCCCCGAACCAATTCCCCCATTTTGCAATTCTGCAAATAAACCTGATGGTGCAAACGAACCATCTAATCGTTCTGCACCAACCCCAGTAATATTAATAGAATCAGTGGCACGAACCACCAAATTACCCCCTTGTCCCCGTCCCGCTAACACTGAGGTTGATATGTTTCCACCATTACTCAACCGCAACCGTTCTGTGTCAATAGTTATTGTGCCGCCTCGGACATCGGCATTACTTCCACTAACATCCGAGGATAAGTCACTCATATCATAAATACCCCCGAATCGAGACAGAAATTCTTGTTTTAGAGGATCAGACAAAAATTCTTCCGCAGCAGCTTGATTTAGTCCAGCCAAAAACTGTTCTTTAGGTACGAAAACAAACCCATCCAATTCTACATCTTTGGCGCGGATGTTAATATTCCCGGCATTACCACTACTCCTAGTAGATGAGGTGTTTATATGTCCTCCTTGAGTTATGGAGAGTTGAGGCGTTTCTATCGTTACATTGCCACCATTTCCTGAGCCACTATAAGTATTGCTTGATATATAGCTGTTGCCGCTAATTCCTACATATTCGCTAGCTTTAATCAAAATGTTAGCCGCATTTGCGCTGCTATAAGTATTCGTTCTGATATCACTCCCATCTTTGAGATTGAGTCGCTGGGTTTCAATGGTGATATCCCCTGCTGTTGCTTGAGTTGTACTTCCGAGTGGAAGAAAAATAAGTGTATATATATTACTTTGAGTCACCTCAACCGCATTCCGAGCCTGAATGGAAATAGAACCGACATTTCCACCATTAGATGCAAGTGCTATCACTCCCCTTCCTGATAAATTATTTTGAACTCGCAAAGTACCCGTTTCAATTTGTATATTCCCTGTTGAACCAGAGCCATTACTGAATAGCCCTAAAGAGCCGTTATCAGTGATATTGACTGCATCTGTAGCTCGCACAGTCAAGTTTCCTCCATTACCTGCACTGTTATTGTAAGCCTGGATAAAGCCGCCATTGACGTTAACCGACTCCGTAGCATTTAAGGTGAGATTCCCTCCATTGCCTTTCCCATCGCTAGATGTAGAGATTCCAACAATATTTTCTGGTGTTCCATCTCCGGTAATTGTGATTTTCCCGGCATTGATAGTAACATCACCACCTGCACCTGTATCATCGCTGGCAGAAAAAATCGAACTGCTGCTAGCGAGAGTTACTGCATCGCTAGCTTGAATTTGAATATTACCGCCCTTTACTGCACCAGAAGTAGCGCTCACAATGCTAAAGTCATTGTCTAAATTCAATTGAGTCGCATCAACAACAATTGAGCCGCCATTGAAACTAAATAGATAGGAAAGGTTTCCGTTTAGGGCGATTTTTCCGCCAAATAGCTCAATTCCACTATTTTCACCTCTAGCGGCAATTCTTCCATTCGTTAAGTTGATGGGTGCGCGTCCAAAATTTTCTGGTAAATTAAAACCGAATGAGGAGCCATTAACATTCAGCCCAATGGTTGTATCTCCACTGACTGCGCCCAGTTTCACTTGTCCATTTTGAGTAAACAAAAAACTACCATCCAAATCAATTTCACCGCCCAGAAGTGCTAAGGTGCTACCAGATCCAACACCTAACCCATTAACTGCTTGGTTAGTAATACTTCCTGGTTGCGAACCAAACTGCAAACCAATTGGGACATTGATAGCTAACAACGGCGGTGCTTGGGGATTTGTGGCGCTAAACTCTACCCCATTGGGAAAGATTAAGCTATTTGCTGTTGTCCCCAAAAAAGAACCCTGTATATTTAACTGGGCATTTTTACCAAAGACAATCCCATTGGGATTTAGCAAAAACAAATTTGCATTACCCAATACCCCCAAGTTCCCGAAAATATTCGATGAGTTCCCACCAGTAACGCGAGAAAAGATATTTGTTATCCCCTCTGGATTGGCGAAATAAACACCTCTACCAACACCGACGTTAAAATCTTGAAAGCTGTGAAATAGGTTAATGCCACGAGCCGCACCACCATCGATAATGTCATTTTTTTGATTAAAAGGAATGACTTGCGATCGCTCTTGCCCCAGGCTGTTATCGGGAGTTAACTGAGCAAAAGTAGGCTGAATACAAACTGCTAATGCTCCCACGCATCCCACGACGCTAAACCGCAAAATCTTCACAATTTCTATTTCCCCATTTTTTCTGTAGGACTAGATCGTAAATCCCCGACTTCCAAATAAAAAATCTTCAATTAACTCTTGTGGGGTGGGCGTCTCGCCCGCCCAGTCTATACCTGGATTGAAATCCAAGGGGTGTGGGAGGATGGGGAAGAAGTCTTACCCCACGCAACTCCCCACACTCCCCACACTCCCCACACCTCCCACACCCTCTGCCTACACTATGCGTGAGAAATCCGGGTATAGGGCGCTCATGTTGCCCACCCCACAATATTGGATAATTTATTTCTTGGAGTTTCCTTAGCGATCGCTAGCAATTTTCTGGAGGTATTCGATACGTTGTTGAGTATTTTTTTGTTCTACATCGTTACCTATCAATATTTCGGACTCTGCAAGGTTTTTAACTAAAGTTGCCCCAGTCTGCCCTAGTTTACCATTATCAGTTCCTTTCAATGCTTCTGCCAGTGCTTCATACCACAGATCGTTTTCAGCATAATAATTTACGCTTTCGGGAATGCTAGTAAATTGTTTCTTAGCAAGTGATTGAGGATTGATGACGGTAAATTCTACACGTCTAACAATTGTGTCGTTTTCGCAGTCAATTGCTATTTGCCATAAATATGTTTTACCTACTGTGAGTTCGGGGTAATCGTGGGGAAGTTCTAGCTTGTTAATCCCGACGATTGTGGATATTTCTTTAACTTTGCCAATTTGTTTAGGGTTGTCGCCTGAATCAAATTCAGCCAATCGGAATCGCACATTTTGGGAACTTGACATATACCAAGCTAACATTGGGCGGGTGGAAGCGGTTTTACCAATAAATGTCTGAGGTGCAAGCTGTGTTAGAGGGATATCGCCGTTATTTGAACACCCACGAGAACCACCTGCACGGGAATGTCCGCTAGCTGGTTTGCGATCGCGTGGTTTAAACTGGGCAAATGCTGGGACTGTAGTCATTAGGAAAACTGCCCCCACAACTAAGCTTGTAAGTCTGTGCTGATTTCGCCAAGATACAAAATTTTGATGACTCATGGTGATGTTATTGATTGTATGGTTATCTAAATAAAACTTTTAATTTTGCACCTTTGCATCAAATGAATCATAAAAATCTCAAAGCTGAAATTATTTCATAGGTTTCCAACTAATTTCACATATAGTCCCGCGAGGAGAAACTGATTCGCGTCGAAACTCTCCTCCTAATTGTTTAGCAACTATTTTGAAATATTTTGTACCTTTGCTTTCTAACTTTGATTTCATTCCTGAACCGTTATCTTTGACCCACAATTTGTATTTATTTTCACTATAAACACCTGATGCTTGAATGCGCTTAACTCCTTCGGCGTGTTTACCAACATTACATAAAGCTTCTTCTAAAAACAGACATATTCCCCGCTTATCTTCTATAGTTAAATACTTATCATCAATTGGGTCAAAATTGCGGATTTTTACTTTTAAAGTTTTAAAATGTTCAAAATCTTGACGTTCTAATGTACTAGAATAAACTTCATATAATAAATCATGTAGCGGTCTGTTCAATTCGAGTATTAATCCGCTACCTAAACGCAAGCTTTCTTCTGTGGTTAATGCTTCTAGTTTGAGAAATTCACCAATTTCCCGAATTTCTCGATCGAGTTTTTCAAATTGCCCAACTAGTTCTTCGTAAGGGACATCTTTAGCACGCAGATGCTTTAATCCATAGGCAAGGGTTTGTAAAGGCCCATTATGAATAACGGTAAAAGTGTTTTGAATGGTGTTTTGACGTTCGTTAATTTGCGATCGCAAAAATCTATCATGCTGGTAAAACGCAAAAGCACTCAAACCTACTCCATTGACGGCTAATATCAGAAAACTAGGTGCTACAGGAATCCATACACCCCACACCCACAGCATCACATACCCGCAGACAAACAGACAAAATACTGCTACACCCACACTCAGTAAATTTCTCCAAACAGATTGCGTAAGCCGTCCGATAAAGATCGGCAAAAAACCCCAAAGAAATATCCATGTATACTCTCCGAACTCTCCCCAACTATGCAACATTGTTCGGCCATCTATTACACTACTTAGAATTTGACTAATAACATGAGCGTGATAGTCAATGCCATAAATTTGACCGCTTAATTTTAAATTAGGCAAAGCAGATGTATAAAAAATATCGCCTGCGCTCATATTGCGGTTGCCAACTAAGACAATGCGATCGCGCAATAATTCGGCATTAACTTGACCATTAAGAATATCGCGTAGCGACACAACATTAAAAGGTTGCTTCTGGTTGCGGAAGTTCATTAAAATTGACACTCCTCCATCATCAACATTGACATATCCGCCAAAATTACGGTTAATTCGAGGTAATTCAATCTCACTGAATCTGATTGTATTCGGATCATTTTTTCCCGTTTGCACCTCAATTCCTCTCGCCTTGAAATACTTAATAACTAACTGTAATGCTAAGGAATATTTATCTTCATTTATATTCTGAGGATTTGGCGTATATAACAAATAGCGTCGATTTTTGCTATCCTCATCATTAGGTAAATCGACAAATCCAACCCTTTCAGGTGGTAAATTCTGGGGTGGTGAGATTTGTCCGGGTTGTAAAACTTTTTCAATGCCAATAATATTAGAATTTGTTCGTAATATCTGCGCTAGTTGTTTGCCACCAGGTTCTACAGGCACATTTTTGAAGATATCCAGCCCAATAGCTAGCGGTTTATAAGTTTCCAACTTGGTCAGTAACTCTGCAATCTTCTGATCTGGAATTGGATATTGCTTAACCCATTCAATATCTTTTTCGTCAATACCTACAATTACTACACGTTCATCAAGTTTTTCTACTGGACGCAGACGTAACATGGTATCTAGAAACATCCATTCTAGAGATTGCATTCCTCCAACCATACGTATTAAGATCACCAAAATCAATACTACTATGCCTGGGGGTGCAGCAAGAGACCACAACCCAAATTCTTGGTAAATGCGATTCCAGATTCTCCTTCTCATCTAGTTTTTTTCCGCATTCATTTTCTCTGTATTAATCAATTAAACCTTCTTCACGGGAACGAATTTCGGTTTGGATTCGCATATTTTTACCACCTTGCTTGCAGTCTTCAGGGTACACTCCTAAAACATCCTGAATTTTCGTCCAGTAAGTACGTACTGCTCTTTCTGATTTGTACATTTGCTCGGCGATCGCTTTATCTGTCAAACTCTCTTCAAAAGCCAACCGCAATACTTCCAACCATTCTGGTTTGAGTTCTATACTCTTTTTGATATCTTTCGTGTGAGTTCCACCATTAAGGGCCAAATTCAGCCGCATTAGCATTTCATCTTCAGGTAATCCTTTATCTGCGATCGCAAACCCACCCTGATGATTATCAATCTCGTGTTTGATCCGAATTAACGCTTTCACATAACTAGTTTGCACCATGACATTCTGATGAGGATATTCTTGGAGCAAAATTTGCAACAGCTTAATTCCGGTATCAATTTCTGCTGTCTCCCCTTGCTGATCGGGAATCGATAAATCCATCACAATCAAGTGAAACTGGTGAAAATTAAGTTGAGAAAGTGTCTCTTTTCCAGTTTGAGCCTTAATAATAGTAGCTTTGGGATACTCTCGACTTAATACATCAAGAGTACCAGTTAAAATTAATTGATGGTCATCGACAACAAGAATATCCAGTTGTTTTTCCACTGACAAATTTCCATAAACTTGATGTTCTTTGAAACTTATGCTTACCATGTTTTCACCTAAATTCATTCAAATTAAAGTTTCCTTAACCTTTATGAGAAATCCCGTCCTTTAAGGTGTTTAGCTTATCTTCTATCCATGCTCCCTAACTTCACTTGTTGAAGTATGCGCTTATTTTAATTGGATATGAATTTCCAAGCTATGCAGAAAAGTGCAAGAATATATGCCACTAATAATATTTTGTTAATCCAGATGCAATACAGTTCAGATAAGCCCAAAATACTTGTAGAGACGGCGATTTATCACGTCTCGAAAACCCAAAATTGTTGCCAGTAGTCCTTAACCCAAGCGTATTGAATCCAGATGTAGATTGTCGCAAGGTCAGTAAATAGACATTGGATGAAAAGTATGGCCAAACCATTAGGCGAAAAAGTCCCCAAGCAGATGCAGGGGAAATTTGAGGAAATCACCCACCTCACCGATGCCTTTTGCTCTCAACATCTCAACGCCGAATATGCAGAGATGTCGCGGCAACTGGCAGCTGCTCTCTGCCGTAAGCGTCCCTCACCCCTAGCAACAGGACTTGCCAAGTCTTGGGCTTGTGGCATCGTCCACGCCCTCGGCATGGTTAACTTTCTCTACGACTCCTCCCAGACTCCCCATATTAAAGCTAGCGAACTCTACCAAATCTTTGGCGTAGCGGAGAGTACAGGACAAGGGAAATCCAAAGCAATTCGGGATGCGATGAAGATGAGCTACTATGACACTACTTGGTGTTTGCCCAGCCGACTGGATAGCCATCCAACTGCCTGGTTAATTTCTGTCAATGGATTACCTATAGATGCGCGTTACACTCCGCGCGAAATTCAGGAAGAAGCATTCGACAGGGGCTTAATTCCCTATTTACCACCGATAAACGATTCTGAAGAGTGATTAGCCAAATTAACTTTACTTCAATTTGAAGTACAAATAAATTACATTAAGGAGGTATGAGGAATTCCCATAAAAAACTCCACGCCACTTGCGGGATGGAGTTTCCCGCCGACTTCCAATAAATTTGTTTTCTCAAGACGCTCACTGATTTTTAATTTGTTTAGATGTAGCTTCCATAAAATCTAGAAAAACTTTTATGAGTTTATGGATTCCTTCGCTACCTCCTGCGATTAAACCTCCCGTCAGTAATGCATCTAAACAACGGAAAATAACTACTTGGATGGGATTATCTAAATCAATAACTACAAGTGGTTCAATTGAGCGAATACCAATTGCACTAATTAAAAGACCGAATAACAAGGATGTCCATAGAGCAATTATTCTCGTATCAGATTTATAAGCTGTTCTTTGACGCTCTTTTTCATTTATTCCATCCATTTGTGGCTTGAATATGTTTAATGCGTCTTGTTGACTTTGTGTAAAATTTTGAATGATTTGCTGTTCTAAACTCATTCCTTCAGGCGGTAGTCCACTGTTTTGATTTGATTCCAAAGAAGAAAACTGTTTTTGTTGGACTTCCATAAGTTTTATATTATTAGATACTAGAGCCTTTTCTTGCTGAATACTAATATCTAACTGTTCGACAAACGAACCACGCCAAGTAGTTAGAAAAACTTCTAAAGAGCGTTCCAATAACAAAGAAATAAATAATTCTAAGGTAAGTAACTGAATAATATCATTAACCCCAAATGGTTTTAAAACGAATGGTTTAGATGATAACCAAGTGGAAAAAGTTACTACTAAAAAACTAATAATGATTAACACAATAAATAGAGGAGATTCTGGAGAAAGCTTTCGCAACGTATCTATACTCCTGTTTCGCGTCACAATATCTAACACAGCCTAGAGGTGGGAACTACACCTGCTGAGTAACTTAACAACGTTAATTTGATAGAACAGTAAATAATTTATTACCCAACTCTTTTTTCTAGGAGTGTAATGGCTACGTCACGCACCCCCGCTTTCCTCTAAGATGCCTTGAGGACAGGAAGGCGATTAGAACAAGCAGCAACTAAAAACCCCTCCAAGCTTGGAGGGGTTACAGTAATTTTTGGTAATGGGATGGTGATTCGGGGGACAAAGCAGCTTTTCCTTGCTGAAGACGCATTTTCTTGTCAAAGCAACCAGATGAGAGTACAGCATTTCATAAATCCGTGACGAACCTCTGCAACACTATACTTAGTTAGATAATTCACCATTAATATCAAGTGATGTCAGCTGCGATTCGACAGCGTTTAAATAACCTGTATCATTTAAAGCTTGTGCTGGTAACTTTTTAGCGTTGACAGCAGCTTTTACCACATCTAGTGCAGTCAGGTTTCCTTTTTGGTATTGAAATAACAAAGCACTACCGCTAGGAATTCCCTGTGCTTTCAGATTACCTTGATAAGCTAGAAATGCAGTATCAAAGGGTTTGAGGTAGCTGACGTTTGTAGAATGAGTGGATAAATTGTTAGAGTTGATAACTATAGGTTCGCCACTATTGTTTGTAAGTGTTTGAGCGCCACCAATTCCAGGTAATAAAGCAATAGAAGCAACAATGAATACAGAATCTAGCAAAGTGGAGAGTTTCATAGGATTATCCTTAGTTATAGTAAAGTGCAATTAGTAGTCTTGAGTAATAGAGTCTTATTTTTTATCGGTCTAAACTTCCTGCACTCAGTTCACCTGAACGGTTGATTTGTTCCTCACCCATTCGGGTGATTTAATTGAGCGCATCCGACAGTTCATTCAAAATTGCTAAGACCCATCATGTGATAAGCAAGAACAGCAGTATCAAATGGTTCGAGGTAATTGATATTTGGAGAATGGCTGCATAAAGTATTAGATTTGATATCTGTGTTGATTGATGTGCCATTTTTGCTATGAGTTGCTATTGGAGTCCGAGCGATTCTAGGTAGGATACTAGAATCAACAATATGTGCCAAATTGAGCGAGGGAAAGAGTTTCATGATTGATACTGTATTGGTTAATAAATCAACAGCTAAGTTCAAGACAAATTTGAAAAGATATGTATTTAACTGAGGTAATCTAAAAATTTATGCAGCGCTGTTAAGTAAGTAGACGCAATTAAATATAAAATGTCATTGCGTACTCCTTTGGAGAACCGGCAGGGTACGGAACGAAGTGAGGCGTGGCAATCTCAGTCTTTGCGATTGCAACTCTTAGAGACGCTCCGCGAACACTTCGTCAGCAATGACGAACTATCTTATATTTAGATCCACCTACTTACTCAGTTTTAGGTATCGTATTTCTGCACTATCCCCTTCAACACCAGATTTATTGCTTAAGTATGAGTAAATCTAATTTATCTATTCGGTTTACCGAACACAAACAATAGAGTAAACCGTAATCTTTTTTCTATGTCTAATTGGGGACGGTAATCATCAATAAATTAGTGCTAATAACCGAATATATATCAAACTAAATTTTACATAATATGAATATGTAAGCACAAATTGAAGTGCAAAACTAATTAAATAAAAGCTAACTGCTGCGAGGAATAGTTATGACACTAATTCGTTTAAATACTTCGAGTCAATTTGACACTGTACAACATCTAATTAATAGTTTATTTCAAGACACCGGAGTAGCATCTGGATTGTTTGATAGAGGCTTGAACAATGTTCCTGCTGCTGAAATACAAGAAACTGAAGATGCAATTTATCTGAAGCTAGAACTGCCAGGTTTGGAAGCTAAAGACCTAGATGTGCAAGTGACAGAAAATGCTGTTCACATTAGCGGTGAGCGGAAGTCTGAAACTAAAACTGAGGAAAAAGGCGTTATCAAAAGTGAGTTTAATTACGGTAAGTTTCAACGCATAATTCCTCTATCTGCTCGAATTCAAAATACTAAAGTTACGGCAGATTATAAAGATGGTATCTTGAATTTGACACTGCCTAAAACTGAGCAAGAAAAGAACAAAGTTGTCAAGATTAATTTGGAACAATCTGCTACCTAATAGGTTGCGATCGCAGTATTCTACCTCCAATGATTAATTGAAATAACTAAAAGCCTGGTTATGCGAATAACCAGGCTTTTTTCTCACTACTCGATACTTTCGAGAGTTTTCAGCACCTCTGCGGCTGACTGATATCGTTGAGTAAAGTCAAAATGTACCATTCTATTTAAAATCATAACCAACTCGTTTGTCGCGTCAGTTAGTTCGCGCCAATGTTGCCAAATCTGTTGATTGGCATTAGTTCCACTTTGGATAATGATTTCACCAGTATTTGTGTCTCTACGAAATTCTCTCGGATCTACTCCAGTTAAACCTTGTATTCCCATAATTCCCAAGGCATAAATATCGCTGTTGAGTTTTGGCAACCCGCTCATTTGTTCAGAAGGTGCATAACTAGGAGTGCCAATTGAAATTGTCTGAGCTTCTTGCTGCTGAGGTTGAATCTGCTTAACAGCACCAAAATCGATTAAAACAATATGTTGATCTGATTCTCGCCTAATCAAGTTACTAGGTTTAATATCTCGATGAATTACGCCATAGCTGTGAACAAAAACCAGCACGTGTAAAACTTCTTTGAGCATCTCCACAACTTCAGCTTGTTTGAGTCGCTTCCCAGAGGATAGTTCTTTATCCATAGCGTGCCCTCGAACAAATTCTTGCACTAGAGAAAATTGGTGATTTTCTTCAAAAAAAGCTAAGAGTTGGGGAATTTGTGGGTGCTTACCTAAAGTTTCTAAAATTTCTGCCTCAGCGTCGAATAAGCGTCTGACAACATTTAAATATTCTGCATCTTGGCGGGGAGGTCGCAACTGTTTAACTACACACTGCGGATTCCCCGGACGCTGGATATCGTTAGCGACATAAGTGTTGCTAAATCCTCCAGAACCCAAGCGTTCAATAATTTGATAACGGTTGTTTAGTAGCGTGCCTAGTGCAATGTCTTGCCCGATGGAATCAGCAATTACTGTTGGTGCTTCATTTGAGGCGTCGCCGCGCTGCCGTAAAAGACCTTGCAATTCCACAATTAATTGTTGGTGTTCTTGAACCCGTTGGGTAATTTCTTTTTGCTCTTGCTTGGTTTGATAAGAACTATAGGCAAGGACACTCCCGGCAGTAAATACTAACCCCAACGCTGGAGGTATGACTGGGAACCATCCAGCTTGGGAAAAAATGACAAAATTAGCTCCGAATAAGACTGCAAGGGCTGTTGCCGCTGCTAATCCTAAGCCTAGTGGATGTTGAATTCGCCATACCAGCAACCCACCAACTACAGTCCATCCCCATATCCAAAGAACTTTACCCCACTCAGGCAAAAACCAAAATAGAGGCTGTTTGTTAAGAACAGCACTGAGAATTTGACTAACGCTGTGGGCATGAATTTCAATTCCTGCCATCTTGCCGGAATTATCTGACTTACCACTAGCAAAGGGCGTATTAAAAATATCATTTAAACTATTAGCTGTTGAACCAATCAAAATAATACGGTCTTTTACCAAATCTGGTTTAACTTGATTTGCAAGTACTTCTGTAATAGTTACTTGCTGGGCGACCTGATGACCAGAACGATAATTAAGCAGGATTTGGTAGCCATTTGTATCCGCTTTCTGATAACCGCCAGCGCTACTTTGCAGGGGTTTAAAGAGAGTATTACGTAGTCGTAGTTCCTTTTTGGGGGTAAATTCTAGCTGGATACCTCCGACTTCTAAATATTTGAGTGCTAGTTGTAAGCTAAAAGAATAAGTACTTTGACAAGAATCGGACTTTTCTGCACTTACTAATAATAGGTTGCGGCGAATTGTAGCATCAGTATCTTCTACAACATCATTAAATCCAACTCGCTCTGCTTCCACGCCTTTTGGTGGTGCGATTCCTGGATTGTTAGAACCAGAATGTTTACAAATAGGAATGATGATATCACTCTGTTGTAGACGTTGCAGTAGTTTTTCATGACCTGGCTGTACTGGTAAGTCACGAAAAATATCTAGACCAATGGCTCGCGGTTGATATTCTTCAAGCTTGCCTAACAGTCGGTCTAGAAGTTCGCTAGATAAGGGCCAGTTCCATTTTTGGATATCTTTTTCAGTTAAAGCAACAATCAACAGACGAGAGTCTGGGCCGGGGTCGGCACGTAATTGCATCATTTCGTCGTAGACTTTCATTTCCAGAGGCTCGAAAACCCCCAGTTTTTGAATGCCTACTAGTAAAATTGTAGCGATCGCACTTGAAAGAATAACTGGCTGTCTAAGTAAACTTTTAAAATTTACAACCATTTTTTTTAATAAGTTTTACTTTAAAATATAAGTATATTTTGAGATTAATTTTTATTATTGAAATTATTCTATGCAATTTGCAACTTTTCAAAAACTATAGTAATTATATTTTACTTGCAAAAACCAAAATGCTCAGATCCCCGACTTATTTAAGAAGTCGGGGATCTTTGTGTTCATAACTCATTGAGAATTGCTATATCTGTTTAAGATAATGCACGATCGCCTCTGCTGTTGGCAAATTAGTCGCCAGTAGAACTTGATTAATATTGCATAATCTCAGTAGTGCTTCTTCATTCGCTTGACCAGGTTGGGATTGTAGCAAATCTCTCAGGAAAATCACTGCTAAAATTTCTCCTGCTCCAACCAATGAAGCAATTGTTTGATATCCTCCAGAAGTTGGTGCGGGAGTTTGTTGACTAATAGTTATCCCTGACTGTTGATGTAAAACTTCGCCAACAGATGGCCATGTAATTGTAAAGCTCTGTGAGAAAAACTCTTGATGCTGAGAAACAAATTCGGCAAGTTCTGATTTCTTGCTTTCATGAGCGATGAGTACTATATTTCTTTCAATGATTGTTTGCGGAGGCTCACTTACATTTGCTTCTTCTAGAGTTTCTTCTGGGGTTTCATCAGGTTGAGTCACTTCTATTTCAGAAATTTCTTCAATAGTTGGATTGATATTCTCAGTGACTCCACTTTCTCTTGTTTCCAAAGATGGAATATCGGCGAATTCAGATACTTCACTTTGTTGGGCAGAAACATCATCGACATCTACACTGACTTGTTCAGTGTTTGTATTAGGCAAATCAATGTATTGATTGCTAAAAATTGCCGCAACGTTATCATCAGATGCGGTTGATGCTTCAGAAACTTCGCTAATTGTTTCATCAACAACCGGACTAGATTCTACTTCGTCAACAACAGTTGATGCCTCAGAAACTTCGCTGATTGTTTCATCAACAACTGGGCTAGGTTCTACTTCGTCAACATCTGCGCTATCTGCTATTGTAATTGGCGTATCTAAATCTACTGCTTCATCAGTGATATTTTGTGTAACTTGGCTCAATGTTTCTTGCGGCTCAATATTCGTGTCTTCAGCAACATCTGTACTTTCTACGACTGGCGTATCCAAATCTACTATTTCATCATGAGTAGCTTCTGGAACGGCGCTTTCCTCTTCAGATACTTGATGGAAAATATCGCGCGGTTGTACGAAGGTGACTTCTGCTTCTAGTGCTGCTTCTAACTCTGCGTACTCATCGCTGCCAACTTCTGGAATGGTATTCTGTGGAGGAACTTGATGGAAAATATCGCGCGGCTGTACGAAGGTGACTTCTGCTTCTAGTGCTGCTTCTAACTCTGCATACTCATCGTTGGTAGCTTCTGGAATTGGACTTGTATCACGTCGCTGTACGAAAGTAGATTCTGTTGCTAGTGCTGCTTCCAAGTCTACAGCCTCATCGTGGTTAGCTTCTGAAAAGACAATTTCCTCTTCAGGCGTTTCAATGATGTTTTCAGGTGCAGCGATCGCATCATCAGCTAAAGTAGAAGAAACTTCTGAAGCTTCACTAATTTCTGGAAGTTCTACGTCTTCAACATCTGCGCTGATTTCTGGTGCAACTAATGTTCGCAAATCCACAATTTCATCACGAACATCGTGTGGAACTTCGTTGGCTGCTTCAGGAGTTTCAATGATGTTTTCAGGGACGACTATCTCAACAACCGGGATAACATCATCACTTTGATTAGAAACAACTGCTGAGATTTCGCTGATTTCTGGGGAAGGAGGATTAATTTCAGGGGTTTCTACTTCTTTGACTACCTCTGGGGGTGGATTAACAGCATTGGCAGCGCTGACATTTTCAGGCGATCGCGGCCGAGAAAACAGTGAAGGGTCTATAATTCTAAAGACTGTCTCTGGTTGCTCATAAGCGGGAGCAACTGCCTCCAAAATCAAAACGTAATCTGCAATCCGAATAATATCTCCATCACTTAAAGAATATGGTCGATCTTTTTCAGCTTGTTTCCCGTTAAATATTGACCCATTTCTACTGCCAAGGTCAGAGAAGTAGTAATTTCCACCTTTAACAAAAAACTTAGCATGTACCCTACTGATATCAGGGCTGTCTAGGAGTAAATCAGAATCAGGAGAACGACCTATTAGCCATTCTCCTCTGGTTGTTGTTTCGATGGTAAGGTCAACTTCATTGACTTCACTTAGATTTGGTGAGTAGCTAACTTTTACTTTCATATTAATTTTTGGTTAATTTTATTGATTTCTGCCACCCATCGCTGACGGGTAGTATGTTCTAAATTTAAAATATCATCTTGTGACCAGTGGAAATGATAAGCAATAAAAGCTACCTCCTCATATAAAGTATCAGAGGGGTAGCTTACGACTCCCCCGCCAGTTCTAGCTCCACTGAAAATTGAGTATTACAGTGGGGACATTGTGTCGGAATATGTACATTACCTTGCTGATTGATTCGATTATAAAATTCTCGGAGATAGGCAATGTCATGTAAAAGAAGTTCTTCGAGTAAATCAGGGCTAACAGAGTTGAAACTACCCAAACGAGTAATAACCCGTGCAAGCATCACCAACACCCCATAAGCTGGATTTTCCTGAACTTTGCGCTCTTGTTGCACCAAAATTTCATCTTTGGCTGTTGCTAAACGCATCACCCCATGACGATGTACTCGGTGTTCGCTATCACTCAATCCTCTAGGAAGAGTAAAGGCAAATTCTGTGCAGAGAGTATCTTTCTTACGGCGCATAGGTTATTTAATTTGGGCATTGGGCTTTGGGGAGTGCTGAGTTAAGAGTTAGGAAGAAATATTATTGTTTCAAGCTTAAAACTCGGAAATTGAGCCTTTTTACTCGAACGTTGAACCTTTGAACTCGGAAGTTGCACCTTTTTGCTTGAACGTTGAGTCTTTGAACTCGGAAGTTGCACCTTTTTGCTTGAACGTTGAACCTTTGAACTCGAAAGTTGCACCTTTTTGCTTGAACGTTGAGCCTTTAAACTCGGAAGTTGCACCTTTTTGCTTGAACGTTGAGCCTTTGAACTTGGAAGTTGCACCTTTTTGCTTGAACGTTGAACCTTTGAACTCGGAAGTTGAGTCTTTTTGCTTGAACGTTGAGCCTTTGAACTCGGAAGTTGCACCTTTTTACTTGAACGTTGAGTTTTTGAACTCAGCACGGGCTAAACGCCCCGCTACCGCTAACAGCACTCCTCAATGCCCCATTCCCAATTCAATTATGAAGAAGCGCTTCGGGAGAATTTACTGTATCTTCCGATATGGAAGTTTTGCCTTCCAAGCCATTGATTCGACGGTAAAAATCTTGGAGGTAATTTAAATCTTGGGAAAAAAAGTTTTCCACAATTGCCGGAGTCACTTCTGATAAAGCACCCAAGTGGGTAATCACTCGCGACAAGATAATAATGGTGGCATAAACGGGATTAGCTTTAACGCGTGGGTCACGCAAGGGTGCAATCTCGTCTATCGCCGTTGATAACCGCATTACACCTTTGCGGTGGAGGTTGCCTTCAGAGTCTAGATACCCCTTTGGCAATGTAAATTCAAACTCTGTAGGAAACATAATCCTCCTAATTACTTCACGCGTTTAAATTCCTCAAAAGCAACCTCCACTTCCTCAATTTCGATGTCATGGCTGCGGGCGTTAACATCGGCAATCTTGTAACTTGCAGGCCAAGCACCGGCTAATTCAAATCTGGCGATTTCTTCATTTGCCTGATTATAAATAGACAAAGCAACAAGTCTACGTTGCTGTGACCAATCACCCTTTTCGACTTTTTCAAACCACTTCCAAAAATCCATAGAGTTGGTAGTACCTCTACGCAAAGTGAGATTACCACTCTTAGAATTGCTAGGAAGCTTAGTTCTCACCACCTGACCTTTTGATTGCCCTTTTTTACCCCAGGTTTGAGAAGTGACTTCACAAATTTCAATTACTTCTTGGGTTCTTTTGAAGCCTTGACACTCCAAAAAGAAACAATTGGCATCATTTTGACCTTCTAATGTCAGTTCTAAATAGAACCGATGGGCTGTCAGAACTTCTGGAATTCGGCTTGCGGATTGTACCACTGTTAATTACTACAAATGCTAATTATTTAATTCGTTTAATTCCTTCGTGTACCAATTCAACAGTCTCATTTGCCATATCGCCACCAGAAGCAGTTAAGGTAGGCCCGGTGTATTTACAGGGATAACAATTGACGATGTTCCAGCGTGCTTTTTCAGAGCCTTGTTGGTCGTAAGCAACCACCGAACCAGTCTTACGATTCTGTGCCCACTTCCGAGGATCACCCATGTCTTCGTTACAATCTTGATACCATTTATAAAGGTCTATATCATCTGTGGCGATAACTTTGACTGTAATATTGGTAAATTTAACAACAGTTGGTGTTGCTTGACGCATTAGTTTAGCGCCCTTAGATGAACCGTGAACTTCTTGCGCTGGTGTATTTTCAACGCCTAGTCCGCTAATTTCTTTGATGAATTTATCAGTAATTCCGTCAGCCTCAAAGTAAAATTTACAAGAGGTTAAAAATTCGCCTGCCATACTTTTAGACTCCTTTGTGTGTAATTAATTTTGAAATGGGAAATGGGGAATGGGGAAAGAAAGACGCGATAAATCGCGTCTCTACAAGAGGAGAATTCTTGGTCTATTCGCTATCTTCAATGCCATTCCATTGGCTGATGCGGAAAACAACAAATTCAGCCGGTCTGACGGGACAAACACCGACTTCAATATATAAACGTCCTAAAATTCTGGTTTCTGGTGGGTTCAATTCTTCGTCGCACTTGACATAAAATGCTTGGGCTGGAGATGCGCCAAATAAAGCACCTTCACGCCAGATGCGCTCTAAGAAGTTGCTTACAGTACGGGTGACACGCGCCCATAAATCTTGGTCATTCGGTTCAAAAACTACCCACTGAGTCCCCAGTTCTAGGGATTTTTCGATATAGCTAATGAGCCGACGCACACTGATGTAACGCCACTCTGTTTTATCTGGCTCAACTAGAGTGCGTGCGCCCCAAATGCGGATACCTCGGTTGGGGAAGTTACGAATGCAATTTATTCCCAGTGGGTTTAATAGTTCTTGTTCGCGGAAGTTTGTGTCATAGCCCAAACCAATTACGCCTCTGGGAACTTCATTTGCAGGGGCTTTGTAAACTCCTCTGGTTTCGTCAGTGCGGGCCCAAACACCCATCACATGACCGCAAGGAGGTATTAAAATTGGATTACCGCGATCGCGTGGATTTGGTACTTTAATCCAAGGATAATAAAGGGCCGCAAACATCGAACGACGGTTAAATCTATTCAACCACTCCACTACTTGCTGGGGTTTGACAGCATCCGGTGGCGCATCAAGTACAACCATGCGGTTGGGTGGATTGGGAATATCGCCACTGGCAGAACCCTCGCACATACTAATCATCAGTTCGATGATGCCATGAACTTGATCTAAATTAAGTACCTGCTCTTGATAAGCCCGCATCACATCAGGACAAGCCAGCATTGTGATTTCATCAACTTCAAAGATACCGCGTACCCCGGTGCGATCGTCTCTAACCCCTTCTAAATTTTGCGAAAATCTATCGGGTGGGGCAGCGACAATGGGCGGCGCTAGTTCATATTGACCATTAACAGGGCGACGAGCTAAAGGCTGTCCGCTTTGAGTGACATCTTCTACAGTGACATACATGGAATTTCTCAATGCCGCCAGCGCATAAGTCGCTGTTTGACCACTAGGCTCGCGGTTCATTGTCAAATTTTCGTATTGCTCTAGAAGTTCATCTCCGCGACGAATTTGGATGGTGAAATATTCGCCTGTATTTGGAGGCGCTTCTCCTTCAGTACCTTCAGGTAAGGCGCGGGGCGAACCATCAATAATTACAATATTTACTAATCCGCCTGATGCTTGCTCAGGGCGCAAAGTAAAGCGGAGGGCTGGACGATTACCTCTAGAGTTAATTCTGAGGGTCGCCGGTTCTGGAGTTGCCGGTCTGGGTGCGCCTGGTAACTGAGTCCCAATGCTTGTTACCCAGCAACGACCACCACCATTCATAAAGTAGCCGTAGACTGAAAAGGGTAAATAGGCATTGAAGTCGGTGAAGCCGTCAGAGTTGGGACGCGCAAAGTAGTTTAAAAATTGCGTCCAAGTGGTTACTAGCATGGGCTTGTATAACTCAGCCCCACCGCGAACGTCTTCTGTAAAGCCGACAAATCCGGCAACTGCTGTGCTAACACCTTCAATTGGTCGGCTACCCCGGTCAATTTCTTCGATGTAGACACCAGGAGCAAAGTAATCAAGTCTAGCCATGAAAGTTTCTCCAAGTCAGTAAAAATCTAATTATTCAGGAGTTAGAAATATTTCTTTGAAAGTATGACTTTGGTTATCTACCAATGCATTGACGTTTTGGGGTAAATAGCCAGGATGATTCAGAGTCAAAACATAATTACCTAAATGAAGGTCTTCAAAGAAGAACAACCCTTCTTTAGTGGTTAATATGGATTTTTCAGTTCCCCTCACAGCTACTTCTGTCGCTACCAACGGTAAATTTGTCACCGCACTTTTGACAATACCTGCGATCGCAACTCGCCTCGTTAATACTAAACTGTCACTATCGCGAGATAATTGATTTCGCAAATTGAAAATTCGCTCCCAAACCAAAGGCACTGGAGTCGGTTGTGGCTCGAAGGGGATTGTGACTGTCAAATATAAGGCTGAACGCAATGGCACATTGAGAGCGCTCCATAAAGAGCCAATCTCAATTGGCGGCTCTAGGGCAACTGTCATGTTCAAATTACCATAGCCCCGTAATTCAGAAACCAAAAACTCCTCTTCCAAGGTGCGATGGCGCAACAGCACAGTCAACGCCTCACTAATAAAGTGATGCTCACCTAAAGCTGTTCTATCCCAGGCTGTTAAGAGCAGCGAAACATCAAACCAAGCCGGTGCCCAATTTACAGTAGCAGGTTGTAGAGCGCGTGTTAGCTTGCGTTCTACTTGCCTGCCAGAATGTTGTACCTGCTTACTCTCACGTATATCAAAAATGTATAAATTGAGAGTTGGCCCTGCTCCCTCTTCCCTGCGATTACCAGGATGGCTAAAGTCAATTTGCTCTGTACTGGTAAGCGAGGTTCCTCCAGCGAGAATTTCGGCTAAAGTTTGAAGAACGAAGATAAGCATGAAGGTATTATGCTGGTAGCTAATCCAGATGCCTCTAGAGTATATGTATCAGTCTTCTAAAGTTAATTAGACTTTTGTCGATATTTTTCGATGGGGAATTGAAAAGAGGCAGAGGGGCAGGGTGCGGGGAGCGGAGGGGAAAATTCTTCTCCCTGCTCCCTTGCTTCTTCCCTACTCCCCATCTTCTCAAAATGATGATTGAGAGGACTGAAAAATATTAGCTTTTCAATAATCCGAAAAGTAGCAACTTCAGTTTGTAGATTAGTCTTGAGTAGTTCTTGATTGGACGCATGACATTTTTTCTTGTGGAGTAGACCGAAAAGCCTGCCCTAAAGCGCCAGTCCAACTTTCATAGATGAATAAGTTCGTAGTCAAGACTTTAGTCTTTGGTTTGAGCGCTTCAGCGCTCTCTACGAACAGATTCATCCAAGTGTTGTAAATAATAGGTACTATATACCTATATATACTTAGGTAAACGAAATGCGGCTTTAAATTTAAACTTAATAATTCTTTGTATTAATTAGTTACAAAGATAACTTAACAAAAAAATAAACATTCTTGAGGCTGCATAATTTTATACTGGTCAGCAGAATAAAAAACATTTGGTTGCAAAAAGCGAGTGAAGCTATGACACTAGGCTTTTCTGTACAAAAACTAGACAATGGCTCTAATTATTTGAATTCCTCAGATATTCAGAGTTTTTGTCAGCTTGAATCTGAGCAATTAACTAGTCAATATCCAATTTTTTTCGCTCGAATTGTCTATCATGATTCATTCTTGAGAGCTAATCAGGAGGTTATAAATTATGGTCAAGACCAAGCTCCGTTTCCTCCAAAAACTTTAGCTTACTTGCGTTCAGAAGTATGGCTCACAGATTTTCCGGCTGCTTTTACTTTACATAAATTTAAACTTAAGGATTTTTCATCCATTTCTTATATTTGCCCTATATCCTATAGAAATCAAAAACCTGAATACATTCAAATCATTACTCATGAACCTCTCTCATCAAGCTTACAACTATACGTAAAACGCTCGGCTATGCTCCTAAGCAAGTATGTAGATATTTACTTGGATTATGGAAGACAAAAAACTGAAATTCAGCTTTTAGAAGATATTCTGCATCGAGTAGGACACCAATTGCGTAATTCTCTAGGACTCATCGGATTATATGCACATAATCTTTGCTTGGGTTTAGAGGATAGCCCTTGGCAAGAGCAAGCAACTATAATTGGCGAAAGCATACAAGATTTAGATACTAATTTAAATGAACTGATTGATTGTGGTCAAAGTGCAAAATTAAGGGTATCACTTCAAGATTTAAGAAGTTTGGTATTTGAAAGTATCACAAATTTACAACCGCTCATTAATCAGAAAAAAATTAAAATATCAATTCCCGATACATCAACAATACTGAAGATAGATAGATTACAAATGAAACAAGTTTTTGATAATATCCTCAGTAATGCTGTTCATTTCAGCCCAAATTCAGGAACTATTAGCTGTAGTTGGCAAATTTTTCAAGATGAAGTTTTAATTAAAATTTCCGACCAAGGACCAGGATTGTCTCAAGAAGATTTACAAAAAGTATTCACCCCATTTTATTCTCGGCGTAAAGGAGGCACAGGACTGGGTTTAACTATTGCTAAAAAAATTATTCTGGATCATCAAGGAAGTATCTGGGCACAAGTTTTGTCAGAAAGTGGGGCGCAGTTTTCTATAATTTTACCTCGACCAAGGAATGGATAAATAATTCGTAATTTGTAATTAAAGATATGACTAATGATCAGAAAAAACTTTCAGTTTTGCTTGTAGATGACGAAGAAAGGTTTCGTCAAGGGTTGCGTACTCTCCTGAATTTTTATAGTATTAATTCTGCGTTACCTGTAGAAGTGATAGGTGATGCGGATTCTGTCGATCAAGTTTTAAAGTTTACAGCCCAGAAGTGTCCAGATTTAATTTTGCTGGATATGCAGTTAAAAGGATGTGATGGAATTACAGTTTTGGCACGTCTTAAGGAAACTGCTTACACTGGCAAAGTTTTAGTATTGTCGGCTCATCAAGAAGACGACTGGATTTTTAGAGCGATGCAGGTGGGGGCGGCTGGTTATGTGTTTAAAAATCGTTTAGCAACCCAATTATGTGAAGCTATTGACACTGTAACTCGGTCGGAAATTTATCTACCTTCAGAAGTTGCTAGTCGATTTTTCCGGTTTTTTCAAGCTTACTCAGATTCTTGTGTAAAAGCATGTCATGAAGTGCATTTAACCGAAAGAGAGCAAGAAGTTTTATACTGGTTAACTCAAGGTGCTTCTAATGAAGAAATCGCTAAACATTTATATGTAACAGTTGCTACTGTTAAAGCGCATCTCACCAGTATTTTTGAAAAATTGAAGGTTACTAGTCGGACTCAAGCGATTGTGGTCGCCCTCAAGTTAGGATTAGTTCACGCTTAAGCGCGAGAGAAGTAATCGGCGCAATTCACGAAACTCTTTGTATATGGCTCCATTTGAATCTTTTTATCAAGAATACCCCTGTTCGTACAATTCTCCCTTAAATTGCGATCGCCCTTTCCAAACGGCACAGCAAATCAAGGGTGCTAAGTTTTGCTTGGAATGTGGTTTTCCAGCAACTTTACCACAGGAGGCTGAGATTAAAGGAAATCAGGGGACTTATCAAATAGCTAGTTTTGTGGGTGTACGGGGTTTAGGCCGCCTATATTCAGGTGTTCAACTCAAGGACAAACAGCCTGTAATCATCAAAGAATACCTGCTACCCAATCGTTCTTTTAATGAAAGCGAGACTCAAAAGCGGAAAGATACTTTCAAACGGGTGGGTGGAGTAAGTTTAGCCGATAGTCGAATTCAAAATTTCCGTCTTATGGAAACTAAAGAAGCGATCGCAGATGAAAAAGGCGAACGCTGCTATCTTATTACTCAGGGTATAGAGTCATCCCAAACTTTAGGTAAGTATCTCATAGAAAAGGGAGCAATGACACCTCCTGATGTGCGTGAGGTGCTAAATCAAGGTTTACAAACTCTCCAGTTTCTCCACACCCAAAAGCTGCGTTTCCCCTCAAATCAAACACAGTTGGGCATCACTCACGGAAATATCAATTTAGATAGTACCTTAATTAAGGTAGAAAATAATCAAAAGTTTTCTATATATTTTTGTGATCTAGCTATCTGGGAAAACTTATTTATTCCACCCATTATTCCTCAACCTGCTCCCGCCAGACCTGAGCAAGATTTAGAATCATTAGGGTTGCTAGCCTTTACTTTGTGGGTGGGGCGGACAACTAATTTGTTATCTAACCAGCCTCTCAACCCTAGAGATAATCAACAATGGCCAGATACCGATAGCCATTTAAAGCAGTTTATTTATCGTTTAATTGGTCTGGAAACTCCTTTCGAGAATGCAGAAGCGGCTCGTCAAGCACTGCTGAAACTTCCTAAAGAAGATCGCGGCAAAAATTCATTAGGTTCGTCGCCAGCTTCTCAAGAAATCAAAAAGCCTTTACCAATGCCCTTAATTCTGTTAGGGATTCTCGCTTTATTACTACTTGGCGGCGGAATTTGGTATTGGCTTTGGGGTAAGAAAACAGCTAGTCCTAATCAATATATAGAATGGTCTCGACTTGTGCGGAATTTCTCAGAAGTTCCCAACGTTCCTTCGGGACAATTTACTTACACAGGAGAAAAAGATAGTACATGGAGTTATGTTTTAACGCAATCTGTAGACAATACTCGTTTAGGAGATTTATTGACCAGACCAAAATCAGATGCAACAGCAACATTTGACTATAAATCTGTTTTATCATCAAACATAAATAATCCGGTTAAAAGTATCGAAGAAGTCCAAACAAACAAAAAAGATTTTGCAATTACTAGTTTGGTAGACAACATCACAGATAAACTTGCTAAAAAACAAGTTGCTGATGATGGTTTACTTGTGTTTGTAGCATTTAATAAAAGAGATTCAAATCTTGCTAATGCTCTTGGGGGGCAAATAAATATTGAGCAATTGCGTCAAATTTACACAGGCAAAATTACTAATTGGCAGCAGATTAATTCTAAACTTCCAAATCTACCTGTGAAAGCTTTCGCCCCAACTGAACCGGAAGCAATCAGTAAATTTCAAGAAATAGTTCTGAAAAATGCCCCTCAAGACGAAGCTTTATTTGCAGCAAAGGTTACTAAACTTGATACCACAAAGACCCAAAATTTGATACGCAGTGAAACTTTGGAGGGGCGAACCACTGGTATTATTAGTTTTGGGATTATCAGTAAAACTTCTACTCAATGTACAGGCTATCCGCTAGCGATCGCAGATGGCAAAAAGTCAGCTATTCAACCTCTGTTTCAAAGACGCGATCGCCGCTCAATAAATCCCTCAGATGACTTATGCCAGCATGATGATTATTATGTTGATGTCACAACTTTCCAAAGCTACCCCCTGGGATACCCTATTTTTGTAGTGTACCCTAAAGACAGCAACCGCCTGCCCGGTGGTTCTACATTTGCCCAGATGCTAACTACTCGTCAGGGTCAGTGTTTACTTACTAAAGTAGGTCTTGTAGCTTTACAACCTATGCCTGATGATATAAATTCCTATGCCTGCAAATCGGTGCCCTAATCCCAGTTGCGAATATTTTAACCGCGCCCTGCCTAACAATGCTAAGGTTTGTCCCTGGTGTTCCACCCCTGTGGGTAATGTAGTTTCCCCTACACCACAACCGCCGATTCAACCACAGCCCAATCAACAACAACCCAGTCAACAACCACCTAGTCAGTATCAGCGACCAGCAACAGACCAACCTAACTACCAAGTTCCTCAACAACCTCCCGTTGATTATTCAACAGTCTATCAGCCACGGGTTTCTTATCAACCAACACCGCCTGTTTATACTCCCCCGCCTCAAAGAGCGCCTCTCTTAAAGCTAGTACATAGCACAGGAAGAGAATTTAACCTAATTGGGGAAGGAGGTTATATTGGTCGCCGCAGTCAGAGTCCAGGAATAGCGCCGCCAGAAATTGACTTGACCGGCATTCCCAGTGAAGGAATAGTCTCTCGTCGTCATGCGCGAGTCGATTGGGACTGGTCACAAAACTCATACATGATTGTTGATATGAGTACAAATGGCATTTATTTAAACAACAATCCTCTAACACCTGGGATGCAATATCGCCTATTGAACGGTGACTCAGTGCGATTTGGTCAAGATAACCTAGTCAACTTCACCGTATATATTGTGTAGCAAAAACATTATTTGATAATTGACCAATGACTAATGACCAATGACCAATGACTAAATGAGCAATGTATTTCGGGAATTCCTGCAAAAAGTAGGCGGCGGAAACCACACAGCCGAGAATTTAACTCGCGCCCAAGCAGCTACCGCAACTAAAATGATGCTGTTAGGTGAAGCTACACCAGCCCAAATCGGAGCATTTTTGATTGCTCATCGAATCAAGCGGCCCACAGGGGAAGAATTAGCCGGAATGTTAGATGCTTATGAGGAACTGGGGCCAAAACTGCAACCAATAGCCTCAGAGCGGCCAGCGATCGCTCTTGGCATCCCTTATGATGGCAGAACCCGCACAGCACCAATTAGTCCCGTAACAGCTTTACTACTCGCCGCAGTGGGACAACCAGTAATCATGCACGGTGGCGATCGCTTACCAACGAAGTACGGCTTACCCCTGATAGATATTTGGCAAGGTTTAGGAGTCGATTGGACTACCCTACCACTAACAAAAACCCAGCAGGTATTTGAGCAAACGGGAATCGGCTTTATTTATCTACCTCAGCATTTTCCCTTAACTACAAGTATTTGGGAGTACCGCAATCAACTTGGCAAACGTCCGCCCTTGGCGACAATGGAGCTAATTTGGTGTCCTTATGCTGGTGATGCCCACGTCATTGCAGGGTTTGTCCATCCCCCAACCGAAGGAATGTTTAAGGTAGCTCTAGGACTGCGAGGAGTCACAAAATTTACATTAGTGAAAGGATTGGAAGGTAGTTGCGACTTACCACGCGATCGCACTGCAATCATCAGCTTATCTTCATCCGTAGCATCCCAAGAGGTAGAACGATTGCACCTCGTACCCCGTGATTACGGCTTTACTACCAAAAACGTACCCCTTGGAACTACTGAAGAACTGGTGGCGGATATTCAAGAGGTTTTGGCAGGTAAACCAGGTGAATTGATGCAAACAGCCTTATGGAATGGCGGATTTTATCTGTGGCGGAGTGGTATTTGTCCAGATATGTCAGAGGGTTTAGCTAAAGCAGAAGAATTATTAACCAATGGTGTAGTAGCAGCTAAACTCCAAGAACTCAACCAGATAGTAAATTCAGTATCAGCAGCATTTATACCAGTGTAAACAGTTCAGTACTTCAGAGTGTTAACACAATTCGTAATTAATTACGAATTACGAATTACGAATTACGTTAGCGTAGCGGTAGCGAGTCCGCGAGCGTCATTACGAATTACGAATTATTTCGACTTCTCCAAAATAGATTTTTGTTGCAACCAATCCTGACCCACTTGGATACTGATATCTGAGCCAAGGTTGCCAGTACTTTCCACGCGCACTTCGCCAAATCCCAAAGTGTTGCGAATTGATTCGGCACTGTCACCATCTCCTTGTTGGGCGACAACGTGAGTTACCTCTAGAGGTTCCCCCCATGCCTTGGCAATATAAATGTTGCGATATCCAGATTTTTCCAAGGCTGTAATTAATGGCTGGAGGTTAGAGCGATCGCCACCTGTACTATCTTGAATTGCTATACGCAAAGAACGGGGGCTAACCGTAGTTCCTAGCTGTTGTTGTTCTGACTCTAAACCAAAATGTTGAGCCATTAATTTCGCAATACCATCTTTGTTAGGCAACCAATAGCTAGCATCAAATTCACCTTTCTCGCTAAAGCGACCAGGCAGCATTAACATTTGCATATTAGAGCGATTTGTCCGCACCCCAAAACCCATCAGCGCCACTAATTCTTCAACCGTCAAGTTAGTATCAATGTGTTCTTTGACTACATCCAGAACTTTAGGTAATTGAGTAACAGTAGCCGGGTTGAGTGTTTGATCCATCAAAGCTCGGATGACCATTTGCTGCCGCTGAATCCGACCAATATCACCGAGTTCGTCATGACGAAAACGTAGCAATTGTAATGCTTGATCGCCGTTGAGGTGCTGCTTACCCGCCTTCAAATTGATGTACAAATGCTGAGAATCATCTTGGTACTTCATATTTTTGGGGACATAAACTGTGACGCCACCCAAAGCATCAATCAGCTTGGCAACTCCCAAAACGTTAATTCGGATATAGCGATCAATTCCTGCCCCACCTAAGAGATTACTGACGGTTCTGGCAGTCAAAGCTGGCCCACCGTCAACATTGGCAGCATTAATTTTTTTCACCCCATACCCCTCTATTTGTGTGCGGGTATCTCTGGGAATGGAGAGCATATTTATTTTTTTCGTCTCTGGATCAAATTTGACCAAGAGCATGACATCAGAAAGACCATCAAAGGAGTTTACTTGGGGCAGGTATTTGAGGTTTTTGGTTTCTTGGGGAGGGTTTTGAATATCTGGGGGAAGTACGCTCATCCCCATCACCAAGAGATTTACTGGGCGAGTTAATTCTGAAAATCGCAGTACCCCTCCAGAAATGCGATCGCCATCAAAAGCCGCCTCATCCTTTGGACTTAGTTGGGCTTGTTGCAAAGGCGTGCTAGTCAAAGATACCGCCAAAAGCGCCCCCGCAGTTGCAGACACCATTGCAATACCACTCATCCCTACCCAAAACCATAGCCAACGTCCTGATGTCGAGTTCTGGGAAATCTTTTTATTGGACTTTGAGGCTTTTCCCGACTGGTTTTCTTCCGCCGAACTTCTTTGAATGGTCACAGACTTCCTCACACTTACTCACTAATCAAATTTGGTAAATTTGCAGACTAAAAACATCCAAACAAATCAACCCATAATAGCTAACTCTTAATTATCAGTGCTAACTTTTTTAATGTAGTGTCAACCACAACACTTATAGCAGCATTTATCCTTCTTTTGGGCCAATCTAGAGATGTTTTACTGAAGTATGGCAATAATAAACTGGATTTGACTAGATATATGGATAAATCAACTGTAAATTTTTAGGAAATAAGTAAAAACACTGACAATTTGTCACCCGAAAAAATTAAGATAAATACTTGCCAAGCACTCGTTCTGCTAAATTACTAAACCCTGGCAAACGACCAGATTTGCCTTGCATTAGGCGCAAAATCAACCAGACACTTACTAAAAAGTAACCCGACGTGAGAAAGCTATTCAGGATAAATAGACGTAGCGGAAAATAATCTGAAGTTGCTGCTCCGGTAGTTAATAATAAATAACCCAACAGCCAAGTAAGTGCCAAAGTAACAGACAGACGACTAATAGCAAGTTGTTCCCGACTACCCTGGCCCCGATAGAGAGTCCACAAAGACGGAAAAAAGCCGATAATCGGAATTAAATATAAAAGCAACTGTGTTTTGGACATTGGGCCTTGGGCATTGAGCATTGGGTACTGGGTACTGGGAATTGAGTATTGGACATTATTATTCTCCTCATGCTCCCCTGCTCCCCTGCTCCCCTGCTCCCTTCCTCCCCCCTCTCCACTCTCTTTTGATTCAAAATTCTGCATTGTGGTTAGTCTAACTCCTAAACTAGAAGGATGAATAAGACTCATATAGTTAGAGATAATAAGCTGTAAAGAAAAATTTCATTTAGTTCTATTCCGCAATCAGCTCAAAATGCAGACACGTAAGCTACTCGACTGGTGGCAAACATTCACTCCAATAGCGCGAATCGGGGCGATCGCGCTATTTGCTCCGCTGCTGGTTATCAATGGTTGGGCAATTTCGGTATTTTTTAATTATTTCCATTCTCTCATAGTCATTTTAGTCGGAGCCTCAGTGCTAGCATTTCTGCTCAACTACCCCGTGAGTTGGATGGAGCATCATGGTGCAAGACGAGAGCAAGTTGCTATTTTAGTATTTCTCTTGGCTTTATCGATTTTATTGGCGTTAGGTGTGACACTTTTCCCACTGGCCCTTACCCAAGCTCAACAACTGGTGGCTCGTTTGCCAGAGTTAATCGACTCTGGACGCTCTCAGTTAATGATCTTAAACGAAAAAGCTGAGACTTATGGCTTACCGATTAACCTCGATGCTCTGGTAGTGCAAATTAACGATCGCGTCAAAGGACAATTGCAAGCGATCGCTGGACAAGTCTTAAATCTAGCTGTACTCACAGTCACTAGCCTGCTAGATATTCTCTTGACGATGGTTTTGACTTTCTATCTTTTACAGCATGGGAGTGAACTCTGGGAAAGTTTAGTGGAATGGCTACCAAATAAATTCCGCGATCCTTTCTCCAAAACAGTCCGCCTCAGCTTCCAAAATTTCTTCATCACCCAGTTGATTTTATCTACCTGTATGGCATCAGCCCTCATTCCTACCTTTTTGTGGCTGAAAGTGCCCTTTGGGCTGCTATTCGGACTAACTATTGGTCTAATGGCTCTTGTCCCCTTTGGCGGTTCTGTAGGCATCGCCATGACTACATTATTGGTAGCATTGCAAGATTTCTCAATGGGTGTGAGAGTTTTGATAGCAGCAGTAATTGTACAGCAAATTCTCGAAAACTTGATTGCCCCCCGAATTTTAGGTAGCTTTACTGGTTTAAATCCAGTTTGGATTTTAATTTCGGTCTTGACGGGGGCGAGAATTGGCGGACTATTGGGTGTCATTGTGGCAGTACCTACTGCTGTTGTGATTAAAACTGCTTTAAGTGCCTTGCGTCTTGGTAGTGAGACAAATGACAGCGCTACTGGGGAGATAACTATACCCGTCACAGCAAATGAGTCCCCGAAAACTGACCCTAAAAACACTTTGAGTATCTCTGAAGCGACATCACCTTAAGGAGGCCTCCTACCTCATTGCGGATCAATGATCGAACCCATAAATAAAAGACTTCCCGTCTGATTATCCCTAATGGCACAGAAGAAGGGACGATCAACAATCATGCGGAATGGTTCTGGTTCTTGTCTCAAAGATGTTGCTACCATCCCCACTGATGTAGCCGCAGCCGCTTCCGTGCCTTCTTCGTTTACTTCCACAAAAGTTTTATGTTTAACTTGGCTAATGGCAAAATTCTTACCCATACCGGAAAAATTAGCTTTGTTGCTGAAAGCCTCTTTCATGCCTAAACTTTTTAAAGCATCATTGAGTGTAACTTCATAGTCTGTTTTGAAACGAGGTAGACGAATAAACCCTTTTTGTTTGTTGAACTGAGTCATCCATTTTTCCCAGTTTTCAACATTCAAGTTTTCATGGAAGACTTTGAGGTTAGAGTTCTGTTTGGGCAGGAATATATAAAAACTGAATTTACCATCTTTGCCGTATGGTAAACTAACTGCCTGTAATTGTTCATTTTCATAATATTTATAATCGCCCTTCTGCGACATCATTGGGTGTTGTTTTCGCCTGCCAGGTGTGATGTAAAAAGGGTATTGAGCAGTTTCTTTTTTGTCAAACTCGTTACTCCAATTTCCTTTAAAATATATGGCATTAATCAGAAATAACACTTGATTGGGTTCAATTGTTTCAACTATTTTATTAATTTTACCGTTAGTATTTTCTTTTACCCAGTTATTGATAATATTAGATGCGGCGGCATCTTTAAAGTTTAAATTGCTAACCTTGGCTTGATAGAAATCCTGGGTTCTTTTGAGGAAGTCTGGCGCAAAGCTAACATCTTGATTTGCCCAAAGTGAGTTAGCGATCTTCAGTTGCACTTTCGCATCAGGATTTTCTAAAAGCTGCTTTAATGCCGCCGCATAAGAAGAGTTGATTTCTGGTAGATTCATCCCTTGTAGTTCTAGGGTTTTTGCCATTGCTTGTTGAGTCGAGCCGCTAGCGCCGTTGTAGGTCATAGCAAGAGCGATCGCCACACTCGAAGGTGAGATAAAAATATTCTTCTCACCCCGATCATTTTTCAGCACTTCTGAAAACAGTTTGAAGCCAAACTTATTGCTAGACTCAACTATTTTTGTATCAGTATTGACTGTTTTTTTTTGCAACGGATTTTCTGGTTGAGGTAAACTAGATTGGGCTAAGGCATTTTTATTACTATCGACTTGAGAACACCCTAGTACACTGAATAGAACAACACTTGCAGCTGCTAGAGCATAACGTCTGCCCAGACTCACACCGTAACGTCTTTGCAGAAAATTTTCTTTCGCATCACTAAATTTCTGTCGATTCATTCTGCTACCTCACTTGCCAAAGATTCCCGATCTGTGCTTGTGGTTGACGCATAAGCTGTGTCAATGATTAACTATTGCATTTGCTCCAATAGAAAAATCGACTGTTACAGTTTTTGTAACAGCAAGTGAGTGGATCGGAAGAAGTCAACACAACTTGTGAGAGTTGCTAATTCCTGATTGAGGCGGCTATGCAGACAAGTTATGAAAAATTTTGATTTCTAGGAATTTTTCTATTTATCTATAAACGTATTGTAAGCTACGTAATCAGAAAATAACCAATTATGCTCGATTTTTATAGATAAAATCACGTTTTTCAGTTGCATGAAATACAGAAATTTTATAAGGACACACGGCTCATTAGTGTCAATTTAACGTGAAATCAAGTCTAAAACTAGCTTTTAGATTGTCTCGTTCCCAGTCTCCGACTGGGAATGCTTGTCTTTGAGGCCCGCCTCTCTTTACTGGCGGCAGAGCCGCTTTTGAGTTGCATTTCCAGCCGGAGGCTGGAAACGAGGTTTTAAAGGAGTTTCAGCTTAAGTTGACACCAATGCACACGGCTGTGCGCCCCTATAAGGGATTGTGGTTCAAATAAATAAAAAACGCTGTAAGTTCATACAGATAACAGTTGTGCTACCTGATTTAAATTAATTAATCGGCACACTCCACCAAGCTAAACTATAAGGCTGAGTCGCTTCATTGAGCTTTTGACGAAACTGGACACGGATTTTGTAATTGCCAGTAGCAGCAACGGGGCAGAAAATATGTTCTACACTATCAACTTGACTGATTGAGGAGCAAACAGCACCCCCATCTGAATTCTGAGCATTAGCTTTTACTAAGTATAGGTCGAGATTATTCAAACCGCGATCGCGAAAATTCTCGCCCACATCATATTGCTGGTTTTTATTTTTATCGTTGAGTTCCACCAATCGATCCCAACTCAGGGTAACAGCAACAAAACTCCCCTGTTTTAGCGGTTTTGCTAATATATAGTCAACAGATGCTCCAACATCAACTGTGCGATAATCCCAACCAATAGCTGGCACTGTAGCTGATGGCTGCCATTGACCAGCACTAAATTGCTGGTAAGCGCGAAATGCGTTTAAATGACCCGCTCCCATTTGGGCATCCAAGGGAATCTTGGGATCTTTATAAGCATCAGAATCTAACCAATTTTGATTTTGTTTATCAATTAGCGTCCTAGTCATTCCCAAACGCAAGCCATCACCACTATCTTGGATTTTGTCTGCTGAATTTAGCAATACAGCTTTCATGACTTGATGATGTCGAGCATCGATGCTCCAGTGGGGTTGTTTTGTCCGAATCTGTCGGTCAGCAAGTTCTTCCAATAGAGCAACTGTAGCCGTAACTTGAGGCGCTGCAAAACTCGTACCCGTAACCTTGTTAAATTTGCCATCTGGATTGAGCAAAGGAATGTTATTTCCAGGAGCAACTAAACCAATAGCACTACGCCCACCAAGATTAAACTCCCTTCCCGCTAGCTTGCCACTAACTCCTTGGTTAGCACTCGCCAGATTAGCCACGTCTACTTTATTAAAAACTCCCCCTCGGCGGGATGAAAAAGCGACGTTGATTCCGTTAAAATTATCTGTAGGAATAGGAATACCACCTTTACCCTGATTGCCTGCGATCGCATACAAAACATCATGAACGCGACTAGACCAGTCAACACATAAAGTTAGTAAAGCATTGCCATCTAAAGTAGCCTCCGGTCGAGGATCGCGGCTCAGAGGTTCACCAAAGCTAAAGTTAATAGCACGGACATCGCCACCATTTTGTAACGCTATGTGCTGTGCCGATAAGCACTCTTCTGGCTGACCCATGCTTTTAGTCGAACCCACCGCCGACGAATATAATCGCGCTCCAGGAGCAACTCCTGGCAAAGCTTTATTTTGACTCACCATCACACCAGCCACATTGTAGGCGTGGGGGTCAACACCACTATTAGATTTAGCTGGCCCATTGCGTAAGAACACCGCCGCTAAAGAGATAGCACGGTTTTTAGACACCGCCTTATCCCACCCAAACATTCCCGGTCGCCCAATTTCCACTTGACCAATAGCAATCTTACGACCGGTTAAATTATAAGGAGCTTGGTGTAGCTTCAAAGCATCAATACCGTTAGTTCCTAGTGCAGATTCTAAAGCTGAAGCAATTACCGGCGCACTCAGACAAGAAGCACTTAATCCCCAAATTATCCAGGTTAGTTTTTTAGTCATTAGTTATTTAGTCATTAGTCATTAATCATTAGTCATTGGTGAGCATTGGGTATGGGTTATTCCCCTTACCTCCTCTGCCCCTCTGCTCCCCCTGCTCCATCATCTCCCCACTCCCCAAAAAAGTTGGGATCAAAATTATGAGTCTTGATCAATGTTTTGTTACAATGCTTACAGACGAGGACGCTTAAAAATCCACTAGCCATGACCCAAAACCTATCTCAAAAGCCCATTGTAATTTCTCCATCTATCCTATCAGCCGATTTTAGTCGTCTGGGTGACGAAATTCGCGCCGTAGATGCAGCTGGAGCGGATTGGATTCATGTTGATGTCATGGACGGTCGTTTTGTACCTAATATTACGATCGGCCCTCTGATTGTGGAGGCGATTCGTCCGGTTACTACCAAGCCTCTAGATGTCCACTTGATGATTGTAGAGCCAGAAAAATATGTAGAGGGATTTGCTAAGGCGGGTGCTGATATTATCTCCGTACACGCAGAGCATAATGCTTCTCCACACCTACACCGCACCTTGGGGCAAATTAAAGAGCTTGGTAAGAAAGCTGGAGTTGTACTTAATCCTGGTACTCCTCTAGAGTTAATTGAATACGTTCTAGATTTGTGCGATTTAGTACTAATTATGAGCGTCAACCCTGGTTTTGGTGGTCAAAGCTTTATCCCTGGTGTGTTACCCAAAATTCGCAAGCTGCGCCAAATATGTGACGAACGTGGTCTTGACCCTTGGATTGAGGTAGATGGGGGACTCAAGGCAAATAATACCTGGCAAGTTTTGGAAGCGGGAGCCAATGCGATCGTCGCCGGTTCAGCTGTATTTAATACTAAGGATTATGCTGAAGCTATTACAGCAATTCGTAACAGCAAGCGTCCTACCCCAGAATTAGCTAAGGTTTAATTCATCGAAAGCGGCAGGAAACTCCATCCCCTTGTGGGTGGAGTTTTTCATTTACACACAAAAAAACTGGAAGCTATTCAAGTTTTGAACTTCCAGTAATTACTATATAAATTGAAAATTTAGAAACTACAGATAATCCAGGTTGGGAGGACTAGGATTACAATAGTCGAAAGAGAAGCGTATGAGATACTAGTTCTACCAGCCACCAAAATAATTTCACCGTAACTTTTCTATTTCCATTCCTGGTATTGATGTTAAGCGTTTGCTTTATTAACTAAAGCAACACCAACCACAGGATAGTAACTTTTATAAGCATTACCTGCACCGTCTGTAGCCGGTGAAAGCTGTATAAAATTTGGATTGGGGGAATCCACCTCCCCAAATTCTCTTTGCTCAGATAGACTTTCTCAGAAACAGAACCACCAGTAGCAACGGTTGAATTATTAGTCTTGGTGTAGGAGTTATTTACTCCAGGAAATACTGACTACTTTTGTAATCAGGTTGATTTATTTCATAGTCAGAACTAATCATTGATTTTATTTTTTAAAATTAACTTGCTTGCCAATCACCTCTATTTTAGTTTAAGTTGTAGTTATTATTAGTTTACCAATACTGTCAGTATATATTTGCCATTTTGGCATATTTCTACAAAAAATTATCAAATTAATCACTGTTATAGAAAACCTGCAATGCTTTGAAGAAGAATTCAGAAGTCAGAATGGGCTAAACGCCCCGCTACCGCTAACAGGAGTCAGAATGAATCAGTGGGGGATACCCTGCGGGAAGCAAGCTACAGAATTGTTGCACCACTAAATCAAAGATTTAGTGAGGGTCTTAAACCCCTGGATTCAAACGCGACTCGAAAATACTCGCTCTAAGCGTACTCCTACGGGGATCTTGCTACGTGTAGCGTCTCTAAGAGTTGCCATGCTACAGGCTTTACGCTGCGCTATCCACCAGTCGCACAAAATTCATTCTGTTAGCGAATAGCTAAGGTTTAGCCCATTCTGGCTCTTGACTACTGAATTCTATCTCGATAAATTTCAAATTAGCATCGCAGGCTTTCAGACGCTCAAGCAACTCTAGAATAGAATCAATAGATTCCAATGACTTTTTAATTGAATCCACAAGATTTCAAGGAAATGTCTTGAGATTTTTCTGGTTTTAATGGCGATTTACTTGATTGATGTTCGTTAATTTTCTGTGTCAATCTCTGATCTAAGCTACCAGCACGGATTTCTGTCTTTTGTTTTCCAACGACTTCCAAATAAGCTATGTCTTTAATTTTACCTAAGCAGCTTGATGACATATTATTATCAGACCTGGAATCATTAGCATGTTTCAGCATTTTGAGATTTTCACTCTGCTGTTGTTTTGTCCTGTTGGTTTGAGAGTTTTCTTTGAGTAATCGATTGTAGGTGCGATATGGAATGTAATGCAGAGGATTATAACCACCAAATCGCAGCATTAAAACACATGCCCAGGAATACTTTCCAGCCAGAATTGCTTCAACTACTTTGTCAAATTGTTGAGCTTTCACTGTCTTATCTAAGTTGTTACTAATACCAGCAATGTCTTGGTTCATCATAGTTTTTAGTGATCTTGGATGAAGTAAACTAGTTTAATTTCTGCGATTGTTTATATTTCAATTGAGGTGTACAGACTGCATTAGCCTTTTTGCAGCTGGTTAAATCGCTTCTGGGAAATTATCAGCAATAGAGCGGTGTTGAATGTTGACAAAGGATAAAAATCTATCAACAGGCGCGTACATAACTTTCCCAAACTCTGATTGGCTCCCGCAGCTTTGAGCGGTAAAGAAATCGGCTAAAATTCTCTGCTGTTTGAGCTTTACTTTGGCGCTGTTGAGCAGAGTTTTAGTGATTTTGGCTGATAACTCCCCTAATAAACTAGTTTTGGCAAGAGCTAGCTCGTAATAGGGATACAAATTATATAGATTCATTTCTGAACTGTCCCCTTGGCTTGAGGTTTCGACTGCATTTGACCTGATGATTCTTTCCATGAACTGATCCTTGATTAAAAACAATTAAGTTTTTAATCAAATTTGTTAGCTGCTCAGTCCTAATTATCTAGATTTCCTCTGATGAATGGAGGAAACTTTGCTTATAGCTTGTTAGTAAGTGAAAGGTAAAAATTTATCTTTTGTCTTGCCAGATGACTTATAAGACAAAAATCTCAGCATGGCTTTTGGTTGATGTAGTCTTGTTTTATTAAACTTTCTCAACTCCTAATTCAATAATTTTTCTCTGTTCACGCGCTTGTATTTCTTACTACTGTTGAATTAGGCATTTTCCGGGAAATTTGCATATTTTTTTAGGCTACTGGAAAAAAATTATTTATCTTTGGGCTGTAACAATGACATTCGTATTTATACTATTTTTTGTCGTTAATGTCATCTACTAAGCTAGCAGATTTATAGGTTAAATTTACTCAATGTATTCTTATACTTACTTATGTATTGTGCAACTTTTAGTTTCGTCCCTTCCTACTAATTATTGAGGGGTCTTACCCCTCACCCGACATCAATTTAAAACCTTTATTATTGTCGAGTCACTAGAAGATATTACCATTAACTATGATGTAAAACAACTTAGAAAAATATTAGTAAATAGAAGATGAAAAACCTCCCAGGCATAGGATTTAACATGTTTTTTAATAGGTTAAGTTAGATACTTGTACTTATTGCCTTTGTAGTTTTTGATTTCCAAAAACTACAGCTTCAGCTTATCTCAATAAAATTGCTGTAAACTAACCATGAATATTTCATGATTATCAGCTAGTAATCATATATAGCTTCAGTTGTGAGATAAAATTACTGGTTAGCGGTAATTATATATAGATAGCCTGGATAAGCATCAACTAAGTAAAGCAAAACATCTATAAATGAATGCTTTTACTAAAAAAGATGTAGCAGCCTAAGTCAGTACAAAATTAGATAATCTAATAATAGAGATAAGGCTAGTTAATACTGAATATTATTAAGTAAGTTCAGCAGGAATTTATATGTGTATTAATATCTAACAGATTTATAAAGTTGAGATGATAAATAAATGTAGTGGAAGTTTGGCTAAATGGTAGTGAAAGCCACCAATTACTATAAGTTTGTAATGAGTGCCTAAGAGGCTATTTGAAAAGTCTAATTTAATACCAGCCCTGGCGAATATAATTCGCGGCTACACAGACGAAACCCACCTCCGTGGGTTGAAGACATTGATTTTGTGTGTTATTAAGGCAACGGGTATTTTAGGTAGAAGAACCAGCTAGATTCAAACTCTGGATGCAAAAGCAGGTATCTGGAGCAGAAATCAATGTGCGATCGCCTCTAACTTTCCAGACAACTACTACATAATGGATTTCTTGCCAATTAGCTATCCACGGGTTATAATTTGAATCCAGTTTAGTAATACTCTGCCTAACTAATAGCGCTTCACATTCCAAAGTTTGAGCTAATTCTGCTAAACCCTGGAGAAATGCACCTGTAGCTAAGTTACGCAAATTGTAGAGGTTTAAGCGTATGCCCCAGTATTGGTTAATCATTGCCAAACAAAACACGCAGCATCACTATTTGAATGAACTTTGCTGTTGAATGCAGGAGTAGGTACTTCATAAACCTAGCTTTTGATTGTGAACGTAGTCGGGGAAATATTAGCAATATTTATAGCTAGAGCTAGTAATATTTGCATTCTTTGAAACAGTAATCTTGAATTCTCAATCCTTCAACTCTTACCATTACTGAAATTTTCCTTGACTTCCGGAAACACTCAGAAAATAAAATCATAAATAGACATCGACCGAATTTAAATCAATACGCTTGTGTGAAGGGCTACTGGCAAAGATTTTGGGGTTTCGAGACACGATAAAACAAGACGCGATAAATCGCCGTCTTTACAAGTGTTTTGTTGCTCATTCTGAACTGTATTGGAATTGAAATATGCGTTATCCAAAACCCTTGTAGAGACGTAGCAGTGCTACGTCTCTACATTCTTTTTTGGAGATGTCTAATTAATAACTAAGTAAATTCCCCAAATCGCCATTGGCCGTAAGTAAGTGCTAGCGCGAAAAGTACCTGCTGCGGTGATCGCCTCTGGTGTGCGAAATTGCAGACCATTATCATAAATTTGCTGCACTACAGCTTGTGTCAACTTCAATGCTTCATCCTTCATTCCCGTTTGTACGAGAAAAGCCGCCAGTCCAAAGTTTATTCCCGTCCAAACTTCTAAGGGATGAGTCGCTTGGGGATTTTCTGGTGAACCGTCAGGACGAACACCATTAGCAGCACCAAACTCACCATTGCAGAACTTCAAAAAGCAAGCATCATAAACAGTTTTCAGGGCAGAAAGAGCGCGATCGCTCGGTACAATATCAGGTAAGTCCAGCAGACGAGCATAAAACTGTCCGCACAATTGATCTGCCATCACCACATCGGAACCACTTTCACTATCAAGTCGGTAATATTTTCCATTCCAAAGTTTTTCGTCGTAGATCGGGCGAGATTGTTTTAACCAAGTTTCATAGATGGATTTTTGAACCGCCAACTCTGTTGTGTTACCTGTCTGGTAAGTTAATAAAATATCGCTGATTGCGATCGCAGCCTCTAGTGCTGCTAACCATAACCCCCCACAATAGGCGCTGACTCCTTGTAACCGCCAATCATCAAAGGTTTGGTCAGGCGCACCAGAATTTTCAGGAATCCCATCGCGATCAAGGTCAAAGGTTTTCAGGTAGTCAAGGGTTTGAACGATCGCATTCCAACAATCTGCTAAGAATTCCACATCGTCAGCACCCGTGAGCAGAAAATCACGGTATACTTGCAAGACAAAATCACTACCCAAATCTTTCCACAAGTTGCAGTCTTGATAGCTGGTGTAGTTGGTTTTTTGCCAAACGTGTTCATTCGGTGCGCCTAAATCGTGGGGTGTTGCACCTGCAACTTTGCGAACGGCGATCGGGCTTTCTGCTTTAATTGTCATGTAATAACCGATGATTCGCGGAGTATCATCACCTTGAGGAATTGCCCGTGCAAATGCTCGAATTACTGACTTTTCTAATTCTGGAAACAGCATCAGTAGGGCAAAAGAGCCATACAACCGCACATCTAGACTTTCATACCAACGATAATCTAAGCACTCCAGCACCGCAAACTGACCGATGGGGTCAAGTTCTGATGCTGCACTCCAGAGAGTACCACCACTGGTAAGGTCGTAAAGCTCATTAAATAGAGCCATTTTAAACCAGTTGGGTAAATCTTCCCGGTCGAGAATAGGTTTTTGCCAAGCTTGAATTTGCGATCGCCAGTTTTGATATTCTTGTAGGGCAGTAGATGCGATCGCCCAAGCATTATTTCCACTTTTATCAAAAAAGTCCGTATATCTGCGGTAATAGTTAACTCCAGCCGCAAATTCTGTGATGGGTAAATCCCAAGCCAGGACAAAGGGGATTTCCAGAGTTTCGCCTGGTTGGAGAGTAAAACGGAGTGCCATCGCAGCCCCTAGCTGTGTATTATTTACTGCTGGAGTGGCATCAAGATAATTGGGCAAAGAGCCATCTTCAGCAAAACTTTGCCATACTTCCTCACCCGTTCCTTCAGGATTCCATCGGCTGTGGTGAAATATTTCTACTTGGGGATGCTTCAGCGTCGCAATGCACCATGTTCCATCACCTTCTTGTAATGCTTCATCACTAGCAACCCGACCTAAAACACAGCCAAAGTGTTGTGTATTTTCAACTATTTGGTTATAGTTTCCTTGACTTTCGCCCCAGCGTGGTTGGTATTCGTAAACCGGACTACCATCATCGCGCACCCGCACTTGAGGAGATTTGAGAGCATTTGTAAACCAACCCACCATATTTTGCCAAGTGAGCATAATGCTGAGAGTAATCGGTGCATCTGTTGGATTGTGGGCATTCCAGAGGAATATTGCCACTGGGTAGCTAGTTTCTTGATAATTACCTGCCCAAATTGGGGAAAATTGCTCACAAGTCAACTGTGCTTGAAATACATTTTCATACACAAACCAACTACGTGGGTATAGCGCGTGATAAGTCCCTGTGTTAGAGATACTAAAGATTTCTTCCTGCCCCTCTGCCCCTCTGCCCCTCTGCCCCTCTGCTTTATTATTGGCTGGATACCACTGCCAAGCCTTGAGAGTACCATCATCGGGTGCTTGGGTAGATAAAGCGTAGGCTTGGGAAGATGTACCATTGGACTCAAACACACTGAATTGACAAGCGGGAACGTTTTTGAAGGTATGCTCACCACCGTCGATGTGCCACAGGTTAAAATCTCCCCGTGAAGAACGACCGATGCAGCCTGCACCAAAGCCACCTAAAGGCATACCATGCCAAGGGCCATCATCGATATTACTTGCGTAGCGGACGGTATAAGGTTTGTCCCAGCCTAAGCCGATAGGACGTTTCCAAGTGCAAGAGGGAATTTTCGGAGAGAGTTGATTTGTCATCGCCTAATGTTACAGTGTGCAGTTACGTCCATGAAGACTAGCGCGATGTACGATTTTTCTCAAGAGGCGACCGTGTGAAGTAAAAAAACTAACAGATTTAAGGTCAGCAAAACGGTTAGGGCAAATTGCTTCTAGCAACGTACAGTTAATACGTCGTTCAAACGGGTTAATTGTTGCTTAGTAGTTGCTTAGTAAATAATGTATGACCGTAGCGTGCCTATTGGGCGGGTTTAAGACCCAATTTTTTGATAAGGATCTGTTGTTACCAAAGAAACAGGGATTGCAACATAGATTGATTCTGTCTTAATCTAGAAAAACTACCACACTAGTTTGATGGTATCTTCCTCCTGCAACGCGTCAGGAACGAGTGAAGATCGTACCAACGCTTTGCTTCTGGTTCCCCAGGATCAGCACCCTGCCGATAAACTTGTTCAATAAAACACTTTGATAGCCTAAAACGATGAAAGCATCTGCTAATTTCGACTTTGAAGACGAGAAATTCAATGCACCGCCTTCTCAAGTCCTTCCCTGGTGTCAGATGATTAATCCTCGGTATGGCACAGATGGCATACAATCCCACGGTTTGGCGATTAAGCTAGATAATGCTAATGCTGTTGGCTTTGTGCCAGATGAGAATTGGCAGCAAGTGGAGCATGAATTTACTTCTGGAGTCGAAACGGTATTTATTACCCCTACTCCACGCCTGGTTATAGTGCGTCGGGGTCCATTATCTGTCAAAGACCGGGAAAGTGGTCTAAAACTAGGTACGCTCAAAGAGAATTATGATGCTTTTTTAGCCGACAAACTTAAATTTAAAACCTTTACTCGTTATTTAATTTTTATAGTGGGTGAGAATAAAAAGTTTTTACATGAATCACCATTACAACTAACTCTTAATGGTGCTGCCGGAGCGAGTTTCAGCAAAACCTATTGCGAATATCAACAAGGCAAAGTAGTTAGTGGATTTGTTGCTGAATTAGAAAAAGCTTATGCAGTCTACCGTAAGCAACCTCTAGCACCAAAAGGGCCTTTGTTCCATGCTCACGGAATTTTTTGCCCCATCATTGAGTGTGAAGAAAGAGGTATTGAACCAAATACGGTTTTGGTAGCTTCAACTGTAGACTACAAACATCCCACTGTCGGGACTTTAACGCAATATTTAATTGCTTCCGATGCTCTTGAGTCTGCAATGATTTGTAAGACTTTTGAAGAATACAAAGATTTTGGCAAGGAACCTATCAAATCAGAAACGCCTAAATTGGCAATGGCAGGAGTTTCCAATTCTTACGTTTATGCTGATGAAGATGATTTTGCTTATCCGCCATATTAAAGAAAGTGAGGAGTGAGGAGTGATGAGTGATAAGTTTTCAATTAATAACTCCTAACTCCTAACTCCTAACTTTATTCCTTAAGCAGCAGATAATATAGTGAACCATTGCCGCCTGTGATGCCAGCGCGATCGCCTGCTAGTTTACCAGACCCCATGAAATAATCAACTCGTCCTGGGCCTTTGATGGCGCTTCCTGTATCTTGGTCAAGCACAAAACGGCTGACGGTACGATTCTCTAGTTTGCCACGACCAGCAGGATAGGGAAATGAGTTGTAAATCAACGCTAGCGCTCCCGGTGGCATGAGAGACTTATCTGTAGCAATGGAACGTTCTGCCGTCACTGGCACATGAATACTGCCTGTAGCTGCGGTACCACCAGTTTCTTGGAAGAAAATAAATCGTTCCCAACGTGGTAGATAATTGCTCAACTCCTGCGGCTTTGCTCGGAAAAAAGCAACCATACGTGGTAACGTCAATCCATTTAGTGGAAGTTTGCCATCTTTGGCTATTTCTTTGCCGATACTAGTCCAAGGGTAATCAGTTCCACCTGCATAGCCAACTGATGTTGTTTTGCCATTAGTTAATTTAATTTGGGCAGAACCTTGGATATGTACCATGTATGCGTCTAGGCGATCGCGAAACCATAACAGTTCTAAACCGCGCAATTTGCTCTTATTCCCTTGTAAACCGTCTTTCCCTTCCAAATCAATGCGTTTTGGGTGGGGTTTAGGCCATTGGCTGAAATCAGGTGGTAGCCGATAAAGAGGATATTTATATATTGCAGTCCTGACGCGGCTAGCGGTATAAACAGGTTCGTAGTAAGCGGTGAACTTAACAGTACCCTTGCCATCATTGCCCACAGACTGGTAGAAGACAAACTCACGGCGGACAGCCGCTTGTAATTGCGCTGCTGACTTAGAACTGACAACCAGTTGGCGGAAGCGTACCAAACTCCGGCGGACGCGATCGAGGGTAATTTCCCTCATCGGATAATTTTGATATGCTGCGATCGCCTCACTCTTTGTTAGGTAAAGCAAACTATTGTCAATAGAAGCCAACAACGCATTGCGATCGCCTTTTTGACCCCAAAGTTGCTCATCCCAACCCAAGCAAGTCTGCCGCAGCGTACAATTGCTGCCGATAGCAATTGGTTTTAGGGGCGGCGTTACTTCAGGAGTGATTGGTATTGGTATAGGCGAGAAATCAGGAGTAGTCGGTATTGGTAACGGTAGTAAGTTAGGAACCTGAGCAACAGCCGTCCAGAGAGGATTTACAAGGGCAATTCCCAGACTCAAGGAAAGGAAAGCAAGGGTTTTTCTCATCATTTAGTTGAATCTTTCAACACTGGAACTAAAAACGGGTTCTACCCGGATTGCCACGATCCGAGAAGGGCGTATTACCATATATTCCCCTTGAATATTTTTAATCGGCACGCTAATAAAGTCATTAGAAGCAGATTTTGGCACAAGTTCGCCACTATACCACTTCTGAAACTCTTGAATAGTCGGAAAACGCACTTCTTCCCGGTGGCCGCTTTCCAGTAGGAGGAATACGGCATATTCATTTGCAGTTCTAGCCATAAAGTTGAATTATTTATTTAAAAAACATTCAACCCATTGTTAACCACGCAACCCCCGAATGAAAAGGGTAAGCATACGGGAGGTTGGGGGCAGAGGAGCAGGGTGACAAGGAAAATAACCATACCCAATGCCCAATTACTCCTCACTCTAGACGCCTAATCCTTTAACCAGTTCCTTAAAAAGTGTAGGTTTACATTAGTTCATGCATAACTCTTCAATTAACCTCTGATAAGTCATTGGCATTGTTGAACAAGAGTTATTCAGGAGCCGAAAAATATGAAACTTTACTATCGTGGTCTGAGCTACGAATACGACCCAAACAAAGCTGGCAGCAACAAAACACAACAGCCGTTTCAACCAGTTGCTCAAATTGGGCCAGCTTATAACCTGATGTATCGTGGCGTTAACTATCCTGTTGATCCAAATACCAAATCAGCAGAACTTCCCATAACACCCGTAAGCTATAAATTGAGCTTTCGGGGAATCACCTATTTTGTAAATAAAACTTCACTAGGAGAAGTTAGCGTAGCCTCTCAACCAGGAACTACTTCAAAAATTGAGACACTGCCGACTTCTAAGGAATTAAAGCTTCAACAATAAATATGGCTCCAAGCCGATTTGGAGTCTAGGGAGTCATGAGCTTGTAGTAAAATTCTCAACAAACCTCGAAATTTTAGCATTACCTACCTAGTTTTTGTCTCAACCAACCTTGCCAAAGCTAGCAGTTATGCCAAGATTAATCTGAGGACTTAAGGCTTGTGACACAATGTTAGGACAATTATTAGACGGACGTTACCAAGTCCTCCAAGTTTTAGGGGGAGGTGGATTCGGTCAAACCTACATAGCCCAAGATACCCATCGACCAGGTTTCCCGAAATGCGTTGTCAAACACCTTAAGCCCGTCAGTCGTAGCCCTGAATTTCTCGAAACTGCTAGACGGCTATTTAGCAGTGAGGCAGAAACACTAGAGCAACTGGGCAACCATGACCAAATTCCTCGGCTTTTAGCCTATTTTGAAGATAACCAAGAGTTCTTCTTGGTGCAAGAGTTCATTGAAGGGCATACTTTGAAAGCAGAACTATTACCCAATCAACCTTGGACAGAAAATCAAGTAATTCAACTGCTCCAACAGGTTCTAGGTATTCTGCAATTTATTCACAGCCACAACGTTATCCATCGAGATATCAAGCCGGACAATATAATTAGACGACAACAAGACGGTAAGTTAGTGCTGATTGACTTTGGCGCAGTTAAACAAGTCCAAACTCAACTGCTGACAATTCCAGGGCAAACTGGGGCTACTATTATCATTGGCACCCCAGGATATATGTCTACAGAACAGGGGCAAGGTAAGCCCCGCCCCAACAGCGATATTTATTCCTTGGGTATTATTGGTATTCAATCGCTGACGGGGGTACATCCGATAAACTTTGAGGAAGACCCAGATACAGGAGAAATTTCTTGGCAGCATCAAGCTAACGTCAGTTTTGGGTTAGCATCTGTGCTATCTAAGATGGTGCTACACCACTTTAAGCAGCGCTATCAGTCTGCGGCTGAAGTTCTACAGGTGCTAGCACAATCACTTCAAACACCGTCTTTTACCCAACCGCCTCAAGCTTCACTTTCTCAACCAAACTCAATTGGTTATTCGTCTGCTTCTATCCTGTCTGCGGAAAATTACAACCGCTTAGAAACGATTCTTTTAGAATTTGTTGGCCCTGTTGCCTCAAGATTATTACGACAAGTTTCGGCGTCAGCATCCAATTTTGAAGAATTAGTTAGTCAATTAGCCCTTTATCTTCGAGAAAATCAACAAATTGATTTTAAGAAGAAAACAATGTTTCTACTAGAGAAACCCACTCTCCTACAGGAGCTTACTACTAAGATTGAAATTAAGTCCAATAATTTACCAATTCAAGAGCCTCAAGAAATCAGTGACAGCTTTGTAAATCAGTGTGAGCGAGAATTGGCTAATTTGATTGGCCCAATAGCTAAGTTTATAGTTCAAAAAGCTGTTAAATCTTCTGGGCACATTTCTCGTGCAGAATTTGTGAAAGTTTTAGCATCACAAATTCCCGAACCTCAAAAAGCTTTGCAATTTGAGCAACGCTTACTTTCTTGAGTTTTTAAATATTGCGTTGTTCTCTCCGTAAATTACAAATTACGCACGGGCAAACGCATCTAAATATTATTGGTGAGCCTGGACTGAATACGGTTCAGTTAAGGTTTTTTGATGGAAATTGTAGAGCGCAAAGATCCGATAAATCATTATAAAGACGCGATAAATCGCCGTCTCTGGTCTTAACCGAACAGTATTGAGCCTGGACTGAATAAGAGTAGAATTTAGTTACTAGCCCTGGCGATTAGAAGTCTTGATTTTGTATTAGTCCACGGAGGTGGACTTTGCTTTGTGTATGTAGTAAGCTAATCAGCATTCAAGTTGCATAATCAGGGCGGGCAAGATGCCCACCCCACAAGATATTGAGAAAATTTTAATATGCAAATTAGATGTGTTTTAGCTTAGTGAATTCATTTAAACTGCAATTTCTGGGGTGAGATGTTACGACATCTCAAGGTTTTGAGGATAGCGATACCTACGGTGGGTTACGCCTACGCAATTCGCCAACAGAGTTATTCTATATCGCCCAATACTTTTCAAACATTCTCACAGATACATCCCTCCGTATTATCTCGTGGTTTTTTACTATCTCTCCGACTTTTCACCCGCACCATTACTGATACGGATGATGAAAAAATAATAAAAAATAGTAAAAGAGCAGTAAAAATACTGTGTGTTTCTTGTGCAACTCAGTTTAATCTAAAGCAAAGAAATTTTGAGCCAGCAAATTAAGACAAATAGTAAGTAAAATTACTAGAATTAATTGCAGGCCAAATTAACAACTGAACATTCATTTCAAAAGGTGTCCCTAATGATTCGTGAAACCAATAATCACTCTACGCAAGAGCAAGAAAGCAATAGCTCAAAATTAAGTGAGGATGTCTCTACCAGAACCTCATTTCATCCTCCAAATATTAAGTCAGCAATTGATTGGGAAAAACCAGATTTTGATGAGCTTGACTTGTGTATGGAAATTACCACATACATTCTGCATGGGCAATAATTGTCAATACTCAGTTTAATTGCCGAATTAAAACCTCTACCTGCTTTTTGTTTTTATGTTCCTAAAAATTCTTGGTACTGCCGCAGGTGGTGGTTTTCCTCAATGGAATTGTAACTGTCCCAATTGCCAAGCAGTTCGTACAAATCGTGCAGGTGTAAATTGGCTGAACCAGTCATCAATTGCGGTGAGAAAAAATAATCAGCCCTGGTTTTTGGTTAATGCCTCTCCAGATGTACGTCCGCAGTTGGAGAAATTGCGGGAAGGACAACCGTCTACAATTCGGTCAAGTCCGATCGCTGGTGTCTTGTTAACTGATGCAGAGATTGACCATACCACTGGTCTGGTTATCCTCAGAGAATCTACGGAAAAACTGCGGGTATATGGTACGGAAACAGTACGTAAGGCTCTGACAGAGGGTTATCCCCTGCTGTCTACCTTAGCAAACTATTGTGGTGTGCAATGGTCTGTACTTGAACCTCATGTACCTATAAACCTGGGGTTGGATGGAGCAGATGGTTTGGAAGTGGAGGTATTTCCCCTAGCAGCCAAACCACCAAAATATATGCGCCATCAGACAAATTTAGATGGAGTTTGGGTCATAGGTTTGACATTTCGCGATCGCACAACTGGCAAAGTTGCAACGTATGCTCCAGGTTTAGCTGAACTTGACGAAAAAATCCTAGAGCGGTTTGAGTCTAGTGACTGCATTTTAGTAGATGGCACTTGCTGGGAAAATGATGAGTTGTTGGCTTTAGGAATATCAAATCTGCAAGCGCGCGATATGGGACACTTACCCCTGAACACTAGTTTAAAAAGCCTTGCTAAACTGAGCCGTCCTCGGAAAATTCTCGTTCACATCAACAACACTAACCCAATACTTTTACCTGATTCAGAGGAACGCAAAATTGTTGAAGCCGCAGGTATAGAAGTTGGTTACGATGGCTTAACCATCGAATTGTAATTTTGAGGTGTAAGAAATAAGCGTGTTGGAATTAGTTAAAGAACCTCTCCCGTGGACTCAGACAGAACTAGAGGCTGTATTGCGATCGCAACATCGCCGCTATCATCATCTGCATCCATTTCATGCGAGGATGAACAGTGGTGATTTAACGCCAACAGAAGTACGACGCTGGGTAGCAAATAGATTTTACTATCAAAAAAGTATTCCCCTGAAAGATGCTGCGATCTTGTCAAACTGCACTGATTTAGAAGTGCGACGAGAATGGATTCAACGCATCATCGATCATGACGGTCAAGGTGATAACGAAGGTGGTATTGAGGCATGGTTAAAACTCGGTAAAGCTGTAGGATTGTCTCGTCAGGAACTCTTAGAAGACCAGCACGTACTGCCAGGAGTTCAATATTCAGTGGATGCCTACGTTAACTTTTGTCGCACTAAACCTTGGATTGAGGCAGTGGCTGCATCACTAACTGAACTGTTTGGCCCAGATGCAATTCGAGTCCGCTTAGTTGCCTTAGAAGAGCATTACCCGTGGATCGACCCGGCTGGATTTGACTACTTCCGGGCCCGTCTTCACCAAGCACCCAGAGATGCTCAATATGCCCTCAAGCAAGTCCTGAAACACTGTAAAACTCGTGATTCTCAAGAACGAGCAGTACAGGCTTTAGTATTCAAATGCAATTTGTTATGGAGCCAGTTAGAGGCAATTGAACAAGGCGATACTAGACCTCAAGAAGGGTAGAGAGAATAGGGGTGTGAGGCTTTGATTTTCCTAATTACGAATTACGTTAGCGTAGCGTTAGCGAGTCTTCGAGCGTCATTACGAATTACGAATTAAATGAGTACTATAGAAAATCATGCTCGACCGCGCCTAGTTCGTGGTGTGCGTTTACGCTGGGATGACCTGAGAAAGCAGCATTGGCTCCTGGTTCCAGAAGGGGCACTAAAATTAAACTCCACAGCAGCAGCAATTCTGGCACTTTGTAATGGTGAGCGAACTCTAAATGCGATCGCATCAGAGTTAGAGAAACAGTACCAGGACAAAAATGTGGTAGAGGATGTGCGCGATCTGCTCTCTCGAATTAGTAAACGAGGATTATTAATTGTAGAAAGCAATAGCCAAGAGGCAGAAGTTAGTTTAAAAACTGACAAATAAAAAAATATCCAACTATCTCTTGTGGGGTGGGCGTCTTGACATTAATGTCAAGTTAAGGCAAAAGCCCAAATGTCAAAGATATGTTCATCGAATTCGGGGTGTGGTTTATTGAATTCGGGTAGTCGTTCATCGAATTCGGGGTGTGGTTTATTGAATTCGGGTAGTCGTTCATCGAATTCGGGGTGTGGTTTATTGAATTCGGGCAGCCGTTTATTGAATTCGGGGTGTGGTTTATTGAATTCGGGCAGTCGTTCATCGAATTCGGGGTGTGGTTTATTGAATTCGGGCAGCCGTTTATTGAATTCGGGGTGTGGTTTATTGAATTCGGGCAGCCGTTTATTGAATTCGGGGTGTTGTTTATTATTGTTCAATTTTAATTTTATGACAATTGATAGACCTTTAAGCTTGATTGCAGAATTGACGTATCGCTGCCCACTGCGTTGTCCGTACTGCTCCAACCCGCTTAATTATGGCGATCGCCAGTATCGTCAAGAACTTTCCACCGAAGATTGGTTGCGAGTGATTCAGCAAGCCTCGGACTTGGGCGTGTTACAGCTTGGCTTGACCGGCGGCGAACCACTGGTACGAAAAGATTTAGAATTACTTGTGGCCGCAGCAGCCAAAGCCGAACTATATACCACTTTGATTACTGCTGCGACGCTGTTAACTCCAGAACGAGCGACACAGCTACGTGATGCCGGACTCGATCACGTACAAATTAGCATCCAAGATAGTCGTGCTGCTGAGTCAGACTATATTGCAGGAACTCCCTCTTTTCAGCAAAAACTAGAGGCAGCAAGATTAGTAAAATCTTTGGGTTTCCCGCTGACACTTAATTTTGTTCTGCATCGGCAAAACCTAGATAGGATTGATGAGATTTTAGAACTGTGTGAGGTTTTAAAAGCAGACCGAGTTGAATTAGCGAACACTCAGTATTATGGCTGGGCATATCGCAACCGTACTGTTTTATTACCCACCTGTCAGCAGCTAGAACGAGCAGATGCCGCAGTGGCATTAGCTAGAGAGCGCAACATCTGCCCAATGGGCATCTTATATGTGCTTCCAGACTATTATGAAGATTATCCCAAACCATGTATGGGTGGCTGGGGCAATCGAGCTTTAGCGATCGCTCCCAATGGCGATGTGTTACCTTGCCAAGCCGCCAGTTCGATTCCAGAACTAGAATTTGCTAACGTCCGCAACCATTCACTAGATTGGATTTGGTTTGAATCACCTGCTTTTAATCGCTTCCGGGGAACAGAATGGATGCCTGAGCCTTGCCAAAGTTGCGATCGCCGCCAGCTTGATTTTGGTGGTTGCCGTTGCCAAGCGTTACTTTTGACGAACAATGCTGCTGCCACTGATCCTGTCTGTCATCTGTCACCACACCATCACCTGATTACTACAGTCACCAAGCAGGCAAATCAAGAAAACTTGGATTCACCCCTACCTTTGGTTTATCGCTCCATGCAAATGTAATCAGCTATTAAAGAACTTCACAACAATATAGCGTCATTACGAATTACTAGCTCTGGCTATTAAGCATTTCCATAGCTATTTTTAAGCTAGCTTTCATTCGATTAAATGCTTCTGCTAATCCGCCGATTTCATCATTAGAGCTTTCTTCAAAATCAGCGCTCATATCACCAACGCTAACTTTTTGGGCAATTTTCTCTATTCTTCTGATGCGCTGAATCACATATTTTTTGATTAAGAAGTTAATTAAGAAAACTACGATCGCAAAGATCGTAATTAAAAGTCCCATGATCAATATCCAAGTTCGTTTGGCATTGGCAAAAATCTCTTGAGAAGGAACAGAGATTATTTGGGCAGAAACAATCTGATTGAGTTGCCAGCCAAAACCATTTTCTGAGCCATAATTTACCAACTGACTCTTAGGAGCCTGATCTGGTGTAGAATGACATCGCAAGCATTTCTCTTGTGTAATCTTTAGTGGTCGTGCAATGTAAAATACTTCGCCTTCTGACAATTTACGAAAGCCTGTAATTTCTAGAGTATTGGGTTCGTTGCGAAAACGTTCTACAAGTTGAGTTTCAAAATTATCAGCTTTATCCGCTAAATTAGTTGGATTAAGTGTTGCATCTTTATGAAAAAAGTTTTTAAATTCAGGCTTTTTACGAAAATTCTCAAAAACCTCTTTAGATGAAAAAGTTGGTACTACTTCAGGCATGAACGTCGGATTAGTATCTAGTCTAGGTTCCAATAGGGGATCTATGCGATTTTGTGTATAGTTTCTAACTGCGTTCACCATTTGGATGAGAATCTGCGCTTGAGAAGTTACTTCATTTTGCGCTCTCCCTTGAAGTACACTGGATAAGGCAATGCCACTTCCCAAAATACTGATGATGAAGACTAATATTAAAAGTAAGTTAAATTTAGCACCTATTTTTAAGTTATTTAACGTAATTTTGTTTAGCATAATCTCAGCAATGAAGGTGATAATTGAGTTTGTTTAATTTTAATATTTATTTATTTAAACCTGTTAGAAAGTATCTCAACAATATCTAAATAAATATTAATAAATATTTATTTTTGACTGCAATGCAAACTATTTAGGCAGTAGTCAAACTTATCTAACTTATCTAAATTACTCCTGAAGTCCAAGTTACTTTTTCTTAAGCATAATTAGTGATGTTTTTGCGATTTCCTCGTCGTTTATTTCTGTTTAATCTGCTAGGTCTCACATTTGCTGCCTGCCAAGCAAAAAAAGACAAAGACTTTGAAGGCACGTTAACTGTTGGTACTATCAACTATGGTGGAGGCGAACAGATAATTAACCAATATGCTAAATTTAATACTTACTTGGGTGAAAAGACAAATGCCTATATTCAGCTAGAGCCTGTCTTTAATGAAAATAGAGCGGTTGAGCGCCTTAAGTCTCGTGCTTGGTCATTGGTATTTGCTCCACCGGGTTTAGCTGCGATCGCGATCGCACGCTACCAATATGTTCCCCTATTTCCTTTAATAGGTATTAGTAATTTGCGTTCCATCTTCGTTGTTCGCAAAGACAGTCCGATAACAGAGTTGAAACAACTACAAGGTCAAACAGTGGCTTTAGGACAGTTAGGTTCAGCCACAGGATATTATTTCCCTCTTTACAATCTTTATGGTACAACACTAGCTGACATACTATTTGCACCCACACCCAAAGCCGCGCTAGAATTCGTCGCTCAAGGAAAAGCGATCGCCTGTGCCGTTTCGGAGGCGGAATTAAGTCTCTACGGTTCGCAGTTGGCCCCAACTGAATTTCGCATACTATTTAAAGATCCGCACTATGTACCATTAGGTGTGGTCTTGATTGGGCCTAATATAGAACTTAATCGTCAAGAGTTTATCCGCAAAGTGATGAGTGATTCGCCTTCAGGTTTAGCTCAAGAAGTGGGGTATGTACCCAATGGACAAGTACCAGATTACAAATACATGATTTCTGTTGTTGATCGGGTAAGCTCGATTAGTTCTAAGCTGCAAATAAAGCCTGTGCGTTTATTTTGAGGAAGTTAACAAAACAGAATTCAGGAGTCAGAATTCAGAATTCAGAATTCTGAATTCAGAATTTATAATAAATCTAGAATAATTAGTATATTTATTCATCAAATGTTTTTCTGATTCTTTAACTATTCTGACTCCTGTTAGCGCAGCGGGGCGTAGCCCATTCTGAATTCTTCTTCAAGACTCAGGACTAAAAACTATAGAAAGAGCTAGTTGGTAGAGTTGGCGACGGGGAAGAAAAGTAGCTTTTGCTAACTGACGACTAGCTTGCGATCGCGATATTCCCTGACTAATTAACTGTTTCAATTCGGCTATCAACTCCTCTTCTGTCAGTTGGGGCTGACTGAGTGGAATTCCTGCCACGACTAATGTATATTCACCTTGGGGTTCCCGTTGGGTGTAGTGAGCGATCGCCTCAGCAATTGTCCCCCGCCAAAATTCTTCATACAATTTAGTTAACTCCCGTCCTAGCACAATTTGGCGATCGCTTCCCCAAACCTCTGCTAAGTCTTGTAAAGTATCTCGCAAGCGGTGGGGCGATTCGTAGAAAATTAGTGTGCGAGATTCTGTTTGCAGAGATTCTAAATGTTCTTGTCTCTGTTGACTTTTAGACGGGAGGAAGCCTTCAAAGACAAACCGATCCGTTGGTAATCCGGCTGCACTCAAAGCGGTAATTGCTGCACTAGCGCCAGGAATAGGAACTACTGGAATTCCCGCCTCAATACAGGCTTTCACCAGTTCATATCCAGGATCAGAAATACCTGGCATCCCAGCATCACTCACCAGAGCGATCGCTTTATGATTAACTAAATGCTCTAATAATTCTGGGATGCGGCTAGTACGATTGTGTTCGTGGTAACTTACCTGGGGTGTCTTAACTTGAAAATGCTGTAGCAGTTTCCCTGTATGACGGGTGTCTTCCGCCGCAATGATATCCACAGTCTGTAAAATTCGCACCGCCCGAAAGGTTATATCTTCCAGGTTGCCAATTGGTGTGCCGACAACGTAAAGTGTTCCTGGTTTTGGATCGGTTTGCATGAGCAAGAGTTAGGAATTTGTAGAGACGCGATGAATCACGTCTGTGCAGGAGAGACAAGAGAGACGCGATTCATCGCGTCTGTACAAGAGTTAAAAATAATTACGAACATATATGACACATGGATAATCCAAAATCCAAAATCCAAAATCCAAAATCGGATCGTGGGTTATTTGTAGGTTTAGTAACCTTGGATTTGATTTACCTGGCTGAATCTGCCCCTAAGAGTAACCAGAAGATTGTCGCTACTGACTATACTGTAGCGGCAGGGGGGCCAGCTACCAACGCGGCTGTGACTTTCAGCCATTTAGGTAATCAAGCTACAGTCTTGGGTGTAGTGGGTTCTCACCCGATGACGCAGCTAATTCGAGGTGATTTGGCAAATTATAAAGTTGCGATCGCAGACCTTGAGCCTACCACTGATTTAGCACCGCCTGTATCTTCAATTATTGTCACCCAAGCCACAGGTGAACGATCTGTGATTTCCATCAATGCTGTCAAAACTCAAGTCAGCAGCGCATCTACACCAGCAGATATTTTGCAAAATGTCAATATATTACTGATTGATGGGCATCAGATGGCGGTTAGTTATGCTCTCGCCCAAATGGCTAAAGCCAAGAATATTGCAATAGTAATTGATGCTGGTAGTTGGAAGCCTGGATTTGAGCAAATTCTGCCATTTGTGGATTACGCCATCTGTTCAGCTAATTTTTATCCCCCTAACTGCGAGACTAGAGAAGATGTTTTTGCTTATCTCAGTGGATTTGATATTCCTCACATCGCCATTACCCACGGACAAAACCCAATTGAATACTTGAGTTGCACTAAAACTGGTATCGTAGATGTGCCGCAGATTCAAGCGGTTGATACCTTAGGGGCTGGAGATATTTTCCACGGTGCTTTCTGTCATTACATTTTAAGGGAAAGTTTTACTGATGCACTAGGATTAGCAGCTAATATTGCTGCTGATTCTTGTAAATTTTTTGGTACACGGCGCTGGATGGATTTAAATTAATGAAAGACTTACAAGAAATATTAGCGATCGCTCGTGAGGTAGGTTGGGGCGCAGCAGAGATACTGCGATCGTATTATCACGGCACTGCAAAAGACCCGAATCTAGAAGTACAATACAAGCAGAATGAGCCTGTCACCGTTGCCGATGTCGCCGTAAGTCAATACATTTTGCAGAGTCTACAAGCAACTTTAGGTAACGAAGATTTTGCTTATATCAGTGAAGAAACTTATCAATCGTCAACTATTGCTACACATTCCGCTCCTTGGGTATGGATCATTGACCCTTTGGATGGTACACGAGATTTTATCGAAAAAACTGGGGATTATGCAGTTCACATTGCTTTAGTTAAGGAAAAACGCCCAGTATTAGCAGTGGTGGCAGTACCAGAGACTCAAAAGTTATATTACGCTACCAAAGGTGGGGGTACATTTGTAGAAACCCGTGATGGGTCTGTTCCTTTACAAGTGTCGTCAGGCAAACGAATTGAAGATTTAACTTTAGTTGTTAGTCGATCGCACCGCAACCAACGCTTAGATCACTTATTACAGAACTTACCCTCTCAAAATCATAAATCTGTGGGTAGTGTAGGCTGTAAAATCGCCGCCCTTGTCGAGCAAAATGCAGATATCTACATTTCTCTTTCTGGTAAGTCTGCGCCCAAAGATTGGGATATAGCAGCCCCAGAATTGATTTTAACGGAAGCTGGTGGTAAATTTACTCACTTCGATGGTACTCCGTTGCAGTACAACACTGGTGATATTAATCAATGGGGAGGCTTACTGGCTAGTAATGGTGAATATCACGAATTACTGTGTCAGGAAGCAGAAAAGATTTTAGCGCAGTTTGACCACAGTTAATGGGATATTTTAAGATGAATATTTTTTAATTTTGTTTTTAAAACAGTTAGTCATGGTATAGCCACCAGGACTACGAATAATAATCTTCGTCCTTAGTCCATATCGTCAATTTCAAAACACTACATACTTGAGCGATCGCTGATTAATATCGATTTCCTGTTCAAAATGTAACTTTTATAGTACAAGCAACAAAAGCCTGTCATTGGTGGGTTTACGAACCTGTACTAAAGGTTCTATTCGTCAATAAAATTCACGATCGGACGATATTCAAAGGCTAGAGGCTGTGCTACACTCATGGACATAAAGATTATTTTCGGTTGAGTAACTAGTTTTGATTTCTAAAAACCGTCTCTCCGAATTTAACTCTCTACACTCCCTGAATTCGGAGATTTCTATGTCAATTTACGTCGGAAACCTGTCCTATCAGGTTACAGAAGAGGACCTTAAGCTGGCTTTTGCAGAATACGGAAAAGTAAGTCGTGTTCAACTACCCACAGATCGGGAAACAGGCCGGCCGCGTGGGTTCGCTTTTGTAGAAATGGAATCAGACACCCAAGAACAAGCTGCTATTGATGCACTTGATGGTGCTGAATGGATGGGACGTGATTTGAAAGTCAACAAAGCTAAACCTCGTGAGGAAAGAAGCAGCTCTCCTCGTGGTAACTGGGGTGGCGGTAACGCTCGCCGCAACAATAATCGCTACTAAAGTCGGTTCCTGAAAATTTCACATTTAGAGTCTTCCAGCAGATAAAGCCAAAGGCTCATTCTGCTGGAATATTTGATTTTGTATCTAGTCTTAAACTATTCATCCACATTCAGGAGGAATGAGAATGACACAAGTAGTTTTAGGGGAGAATGAAGGTATTGAATCAGCCTTGAGAAGATTTAAACGGGAAGTTTCTAAAGCAGGAATTTTCCAAGATATGAGAAAAAAGCGTCATTTCGAGACGCCCATAGAAAAAGAAAAGCGTAAAGCAATTGCTAGGCACAAACAACGTCGTACACTACGTTCTCGCTTCAATTAAAAAGTCTAAGCAAGCTTGCCCTTCGATTTGAAATTTAGCCAGCATCTTTTCATCGTTGCCATACTTCCGGCAAAGTACAAGCAAGTAATTAGGCATAAATCGATAAACAACACTGTTCATAGTAGCGCTGTATTTGCTTTCAGCGCTCCTAACGTCGCTCTAAGCGAAGCCATGCCGTTCGCGTAGCGTCTCATAGAGAAGGCTTTACGCTGCGCTAACAGCAGTCGCTCATGGGGGAAACCCCCAACCGCGCTGCTTCACCGCTTTGCGTCTACGTTAAAAAAATTCTATACCCATGAAGTATTGTAGATATCGTTAGTCTGCAATCTTTGGCTCTGGATTTTCAAAAAAATGTTACGACTTTATCATTTATTACTAGGTTCTATTTTGCTGGTGTCAATACCACTGGGAGCAAAATTTGTTCTCCCTCAATTTTCTTCACCTAAAGCGGTAAAACCTCTTACCGTTGCAAAACTTTCCAATCCTAATGAGGGAAATATCTGGCAGAAAATCTTAGTAAATGCTGCTGCTCCAACTAACTGGCAAGTTGCTCCTTGTGAGGGAAATGCACCCTTGCTGTGTATCTCCTCTGGCGGGAAACGTTTGGGTACAGTTGAGATTAACGTTTACCCACTAGCCAACAATGAGGATTTCCGAAAGAAACTTGTAGCAGCTGGCATTCCAACTGGTTCTCAAGTTGACTACCAAAGTTCCAAATACCAAACCCAGGTATTAGCAGCACTCCAAGCTTGGGTTGCAGATCACTACGCCGCCTTTGCAAAAGATCGTCAGGGTAAATATGGAAAAGAGATTACCTTCTCAACCTATCCACCCCAACCAGTACCTATTGGCAAGCTTCAGGGAATCCGCTATGGGTTCGCTGGAATTAAGCAACAAGGAGGAGTACAAGAGCAACATATCGGTCATGTTGCCTTTGACGGGACTAAACTTTACGTAATTACTACTGCATTTGACACAGATACGCAAACAGGTAAGTTTGAGAAACTCGAAAACTTGGCTATTTTTCAACCTTACTTGTATGCGATCGCCGCAGATTTACGTTTACCTTAATAGGGATTGGGGATTGGGTAAAATTTTCTTCTTCCCCAGTCCCCAGTCCACCTAAATCTCAGCTACCGCCCGTTCAATTAAGCGATGCGCTAAAGTTTGCGTACCGGTGTGTTCATAATAATTTGTTGATACATCCAGGAACGCCGCTAAGTAATCTAACTTGTCATCAGCAATATCGACAAAACCTTGCAAATTGTGGACAACCTTTTGTGGCGTTAAATTATTGGCGGAGACTAACCCACTCATCCAACCTTTAACTGAGTCAAAGCTTTCGCCGATAAAGTTGAGTTTACTACCAGCATTGTTTCCTGGAATCACATCTTTGATGCTTTGGAAAGTCGAGTTTTGCTCTAACTCTTGGGGATTTGTTTGATTAAGTCCAGATATCGCCTTACTGATGAAGTCTGGGCCCAGAGGTATCAAACCATCAACGCAAACTAATGCCACCATGCGGATAAGTGACTCACCACTATATTCTCCTAAAGAGGCGACAAAATCCCCAATACTATCTCCAGGAATGCCGTTAATTTGACAGAAGGCTACCAACTCAGCCACTAATTTTAAAGTCAAATCAATGGTTTGGGCTTTATCAGGTTTAGGAGTAACAGAATTTAAAAAACCCAACAGAGGAATTTTCTCGCCAACTTTGTTAGCTAAGGCTGCTGCGCCCAGAGCTTTATCTGTAGAATCAACAGTTTGATATAACCACAAAGCTGTTTGGTATCCTTGAGATTTGTCATTGAATAGATAAATCGCTCGTTCGCCAATTTGCTGAATTAAATCTTCGTCGTCTTCGCCAGTAACACTCTTAATAGTGTTGACAAAACCAACTGTATTTCGCCACTCTCCAGGAGCAACAAAATCTAGGGACTTTAACATAGAAACAGTCAAGCCACCAGTTGGCAATTGATCAACTAAATCAACAATCGATTTACTCACAAAAATCTCCTTATTTAGGGTTTATTATCTTTAATGTCAGTAATTTGGCTCATTTCAGGTTAGCCAGACCATTAAGATTAAACTTCTCTAACCAATCTGCGCGATCGCTAGCTTTAAATGACGAGTCACGAGAAAGTGCTTTTACTTGGTACTTACCTACCAAAATTGCTGTTTGCGTTTTACCAACTTCTATTGCCGGATAACCACCAATTTTTTTGGTACTCTTGGAGAACTTTGCTGCTGCGCTAGGTGTGCTTGTAGTATCAGAAATAGACAGTAGCGCTAGTTCTTTACCACCTTTTTTCAACTTCGCTTCCGAAAAACCTTTTTTCTCTTGGGTATAGACGCGCTGGTAGCCATCACCTGAATCAGGGAAAAATTTATTAAATTCGCTACCCTGAGTTGCGTTCTTAGCAACTGCAAGACCCTTTTTTTGTTGAGTACTTTCTTTTTGCACCTGGTCAAAACGTCCAGGTGTCTTTGGAGTACAGGCCGTTGTCAGTATCATTACCGACAGCAACAAAGCGGCTACTACCCTACGCCCACGGTGTAAAATCATTCTTGGCTTCTCCTTATAGTTGAGCTTTGAGGCAATTATCTGCGCTGCTAGCAATTATTACCCGTAAAATTTACTTTTTGATAATTATTGCCTAAGTTCTCAACTATAGCGGTTTAATTTTGCACTTCAAAAAAGTGTCCAGTGTCAGACTTAACGTCGCAATTAACCCAATGCAAAAGCGCCCTCCTTTTCAGGAGAGCGCTTTTTAATTTAGCGAAGCTTTAAAATTAACCGTTGATAGCAGGAGCGGTTAAAGCTACAGGAGCAACATCACCAGCAGCCAAATCTAGAGGGAAGTTGTGAGCGTTACGCTCGTGCATTACTTCCATACCCAGGTTAGCGCGGTTGATTACATCCGCCCAAGTTGCAATCACACGACCTTCAGAGTCAATGATTGATTGGTTGAAGTTGAAACCGTTCAAGTTGAACGCCATTGTGCTGACACCCAAGGCGGTGAACCAGATGCCGATTACAGGCCATGCTGCTAAGAAGAAGTGCAGTGAACGGCTGTTGTTGAATGAAGCGTATTGGAAGATTAGACGACCGAAGTAGCCGTGGGCTGCAACGATGTTGTAGGTTTCTTCTTCTTGACCGAATTTGTAACCGTAGTTTTGTGATTCAGTCTCAGTTGTTTCACGAACCAAGGAAGAAGTTACCAAAGAACCGTGCATTGCACTGAACAAACTTCCGCCGAATACACCAGCTACACCTAGTTGGTGGAAGGGGTGCATCAAGATGTTGTGTTCTGCTTGGAACACGATCATGAAGTTGAAGGTTCCAGAAATACCCAAGGGCATACCGTCAGAGAATGAACCTTGTCCGATGGGGTATACCAAGAAGACTGCGCTGGCTGCTGCTACTGGAGCAGAATAAGCGATCGCAATCCAAGGACGCATACCTAAGCGGTAGGATAGTTCCCATTCACGACCCATGTAGCAGAATATGCCGATCAGGAAGTGGAAGATTACCAATTGGTAAGGACCGCCGTTGTACAACCACTCATCTAAGGAAGCTGCTTCCCAAATTGGGTAGAAGTGCAAGCCGATAGCGTTGGAGGAAGGTACTACTGCACCAGAGATGATGTTGTTTCCGTAAATTAAGGAACCTGCTACTGGTTCACGGATACCATCGATGTCTACTGGAGGTGCGGCGATGAAGGCGATTACGAAGCAAGCGGTTGCTGCTAGCAGGGTGGGGATCATGACTACGCCGAACCAACCGATGTAGATCCGGTTGTTGGTGCTGGTGATCCATTCGCAGAATCGATCCCATACGTTGGCGCTTTCGCGACGTTGTAAGGTTGTTGTCATTGTTTTATGATTGCGGTTGTTTATGAATCAGGCGGTAAAGTCTTTGCCTGTGGAACTACTTTACACTGCTTTACAATTTTTAATCAACTTTTGTTACTTCAGTAAACCTGATACAAGTTATTAGTTTTGCTTATCAAGCAGAATTCAGGAGTCAGAATTCAGGCGTAGCCCATTCTGACTTCTGAACTCTTCTTCAATAAGATAGTCATGGTTTCATGTTTGCGGGTGTTCAGGGAGTATCCCAAATGTGCTTATAAAGCAATACGGTTCAGTTAAGGCTAAAACTCTTTGTCAAAGTCAACTTTTTTAACGTAGACGCGGAGCGGCTTGCCGCAGGCTACCGCAGAGGTGCAAAGGAAACAGAGAGAAGAGAAAAAATGCTTAACCCAAGCGTATTGCCTTATAAAGAAGAGGGAAGCTAGAGACAGGATTAAAATTTTGTATCTTAAATTTTGTATCTTAATTTAATTCACGTTCCTAAAAGAGTATAAGCCCTATTGGTTACAATTACGAATTACTTTGATCTGGGCTGAGATTTTTTTGACATCTAAATGCATTAAGTAGGTAGGCATAAATTAACCTAACTATGTAACCAAATGTAAAATCGTCAAAGTCCTTGTGATTGCTTCGTTACACTCTGTTTCACTCGCAATGACATACTTGTAAATTTTCCCACCTACCTACTTACTTTTTTATTAAAAAATATGCTGTCGCATAGTCTGGCAATTGTGTGATATTCTGCCCAAATTCTTTTTTATTCTGAAAAATACCTGCCAAAAAGTCGAGTTGATAAAGATTGGGTAAAAAGGCTCCGCCTGTATCAGCAATAACTCCCATTTGCAGACGTTTGCGACCACCTTGAGTATGCTCAATCACAATCACTTTACCTAAACCAATATTCAAAACATCTCCAGCAAAAGTGACTCCAGGTTTGATAGAAATTTTTGCATCTATTTTGTATCCATAACCTTTAATAGCATCAACTTCTCTAAAATACCAATAACGCTTTTGTGCTGTTGCCTTTAAACCGCGAATATAAGACATTCCATTATTTCTGTCTACATTAAAAAAAGCTTTATAACCATCTGTAAAATTAACCAGAATTGTTCCTTCCATAATTGCTTCTTCTAAGCCATTTCTGGTTAGGTAAGCAAGAGTTGTAATTTTGCCAAATTCTCTACCGCCTGGTTCATAAATACCAGATAAAACATCCTGTTTTGTGTATCGAGTGTAGAACTTATCGTTATTAGAGGTTTCTTTTAAGCTATAAATAGGTGTATTAAAAGTAGAGGTTTTTTTACGAGAACCAGGATGAGTAAAGACAGCATATTTGGTAATTCTTAATTGTTTTTGCTGTTTACTATTTGGGTTATAGGCAGACCATTTAATGACTCGAAAATTGGTATTAATAAATTTAGGGTCTTGTAAACGAGTAGCTCGATTATTAGCAATATCCTCTTTCAAGACAGCTATCATGAAATCCAAAGTTTTGAGGACATCTGGTACAGTAACTCCTTGAGTGGCAAGTATTCCTGCACGTAGAATATCTGGGTCTTCTGAAGCATAGTCTTGAAAATATTTTCTAGTATTAACGAGAACGGTTAATAAATCTCCTTGATTGAATTTAACCTGACTACTTGGTAATTTCCCTGGAGTAAGAACTTGGCTGCCATTAATGCTAAATTTATATTTTTTAAATTCATCTACAACTGGATAGGGTGAAGATGCTGCTAATAAATTTTGTCGAGATGAAAAAAAGTTTTGCTTCCCGATAAGTTCATCAGATATTTGTTGAGTTAAAAAAGGATTTTGAAGCTTTGAGGTAAGTGGATCAGCAATTTGATTAGAAGTGAAAGAAATCTGTGATTGAAATGGGGCAAAATTATCTTTTGTAGAAGACTGATCTGGTTCAGCTAGCTGTTGAGTTTTTGACTGAGTATATAGATGGCTACTGGCTAAACTAACAAGTAACAAACCAACAAAACCGACCGTGAGGCAGAATTTTTGCTTAAATAAGATATTCATAAATTGGAAAATAAATTCCTACTTCAATATGTGAATTTTGAATTGTTTAAGTTTCTACTACCTCACGCACTAACTGCGCCAACTTTTCGGCACTATCAGGAACAGCGATCGCTTTTGCTTTTTCCCCCATCTTTGCTAACTCTTGCGGTGACTGCAATAAGTTCAACACATTACTTTGCAATGCTTCTGCCGTCAACTCCGATTGCTTCAAAGTTAACGCTGCACCCGCTTTGGTAAATACGTCTGCATTGTAAGATTGATGGTCTTCGGCGGCAAAGGGGTAAGGAATCAAAATCGCTGGTGTTCCACACACTGCCAATTCTGTCAAGCTACCTGCGCCAGAACGACTAATAGCAAGAGTTGCTCTTTGCAACAAGGCAGCCATATTGTTGTAAAAAGGTAAGGCTATGTACTGTGGATGTTTGAGACTATCTGCTTCTAGATCGCGATCGCCAGTTAAATGTACTACATAAATACCAGCATCAAACCAAGCTTTTGCAGATTCGCGCACTAACTTATTCACGGCAACAGCACCCTGGCTACCACCAAAGACGACAATTAAAGGAACACCATCAGGAATCGCTAAATCAAGTGGTGCATCAATTGCCCCATCCAGAAATTGCGCTCTTACGGGAGTACCAACATAGACATTTTTGGCACGGGGTAAATAGTTAGCAGCAACTTCAAATCCCAAAGCTACCGCACTACACCAAGGGCCAAAAAAGCGAGTTACTTTACCTGGTAAGGCGTTAGATTCGTGAAAAACTACGGGTAAACCAAGGGAACGCGCTGCAATGACGGCTGGCCCGGCAATGTAACCGCCTGTGGTAAACACCCCTTGAAAATTTCCCTGTTTGAGAATTCGTCTGACTTCTAGAATCGAAAGGGCGAGTTTACCCAAAATCCGAATTGAGGAGAGTCCAAACCCTTGCTGAAACCCTTCAACTGCAATAGTATTCAAGGGATACTGTTTGGGGACAAGTTGAGTTTCTAGCCGATCGGGTACTCCCAGCCATTCTATTTGATAATCTGGAAGTTTTTCTGCCAGTGCGATCGCTGGAAACAAATGTCCACCAGTCCCACTGGCAGCTATTAATAATCGTATCGGTGCGTTTGCCATCAAACCTCTACCGTTTAGCGTCTAGCTTAACTAAGATAAAACAATTTGCTTACTTTCTCTAATCAAATCAGTAAATTATTACCAATGACTAACATTTTTACCGCCTTAGTGAGACGCCAACTGAAATTTCCAGCAAATATCTGGCTGGTTTCCTGCCTACTGACTATTGGTTTAACAAGTGGTTGGCAACGCACTCTGGCGACGACACCACAGCAATTAGCCCAAGCAGGTACAGCCCAAAATGCACCAGCCGATCTGAAAAACCTATTGACACAAGTTGATGCAGCTGCCAGTCGGGCCGACGTGAAAGGGGTGTTGCAATTTTACAGCCCCAATTTCACTCATGGGGATGGATTAAACTTCCAAACCCTAGAAAAGTCTTTAACTTCACTTTGGCAACGATATCCGAAATTGCAATATACAACAAAATTGTTATCTTCAAAAGCTGAGGGCAATGGGGTTATTGCCGAAACAGAAACGAAGATAACTGGCTTACCTTCTGGTAGCAATAATAAATTGTCTCTCAATGCCACAATTAAATCACGTCAGCGCATTGAAGGCGGGAAAATAGTTCGTCAAGACGTTTTGTCAGAACGCACCCTACTTACCTCTGGTAGCAAGCCGCCCCAAATTGATATTAAGTTACCACAGCAGGTGGTGGTTGGTCAGAAGTATAATTTTGATGCGATCGTCCAAGAACCACTTGGCGATGATTTTTTACTAGGAACGGCGCTAGAAGAAGCCATCCAACCAGAGAAATTTCTCAACCCCACACCTGTGGATTTGGAATTACTAACATCTGGCGGACTGTTTAAAGTAGGACAAGCACCATCTACCCCTGGTAGCCAATGGGTTTCTGCTGTCATTCTGCGGGGTAATGGAATGACGATGGTAACTCAGCGTCTACAAGTGGTGAAAAAGTAGTTAGAAGTTGGGAGTTAGTACGCTAGCGGTAGCGTACTAAAAATCTGGCCAAACCTTCTTGAGGCAGCGAGAAAATAGGGCGATGCTTCAGGAATGATAACCCCCTAAAGTTATGGGGATTATTAATTTTGAATTTTGAATTTTGAATTCGGAGCGAAGCGACGTGACTTCTCTACAAAATCAAATCATTTTGATCACTGGTGCAAGTAGTGGTATCGGTACTGCTTGCGCCAGAATCTTTGCTGGTGCGGGCGCAAAACTTATCTTGGCAGCACGACGGTTAGAACGTTTACAGCAGCTAGCAGATACTCTTAATAAAGATTTTAGTACTGAAACTCATTTATTACAGCTAGATGTGCGCGATCGCAGCGCTGTTGAATCTGCTATTGCTACTCTACCCCCCGCCTGGGCTGACATTGACATTCTCATTAATAATGCTGGTCTAAGTCGCGGTTTAGACAAGTTGCACGAAGCCAGCTTTCAAGACTGGGAAGACATGATTGATACTAACGTTAAAGGTTTACTTTACGTCTCCCGCTATGTTGTTCCGGGAATGGTGAGTCGCGATCGCGGTCATGTGGTAAATTTAGGTTCCATTGCCGGACATCAAACCTATCCCGGTGGCAATGTCTACTGTGCTACTAAAGCTGCTGTCAGAGCAATTTCTGAAGGTTTAAAACAAGACCTGTTGGGAACGCGGGTACGTGTCACTTCCGTTGATCCTGGTATGGTAGAAACGGAATTTAGCGAGGTACGCTTTCACGGAAATACTGAACGCGCCAACAAAGTCTATGAGGGAGTTACACCCCTAACAGCAGATGATATCGCTGATGTGATATTTTTCTGTGTGACGCGATCGCCCCATGTCAATATCAATGAAGTTGTGCTGATGCCTGTTGATCAAGCTAGCGCTACCCTCGTTAACCGCCGAACATCAAAATAACTCATCTACATACCATTTAAAAAATCTCACCTTTTTTAAGTAAATAGACCACGTAGTAGGGGCACAGCAATGCTCATTGATGTCAACTTAAGCTGAAACTTCCTTAAAACCTCGTTTCCAGCCTCCGGCTGGAAATGCAACTCAAAAGCGGCTCTGCCGCGAGTTCGAGAGGCGGAGCCTCAACGACAAGCATTACCAGTCGGAGACTGGGAACGAGGCAAATCTAAAAGCTAGTTCTAGACTTGCTTTCACGTTAAGTTGACACCAATGAGCATTGCTTCGCCCTTATGACAGATGTGGTTCAAATACATGAACCTAATTGGCTAGAGTGAATCTATGAACTGCTGTACTTTTTCTAAAAGTGGCTGATGTTCGATTTGTTCTGCTAACTCTTGGGCATTTTGGAAACACGATCGCGCCATTTTTTTGCGTCTGGTTGTGGCGTAAAGGTTTCCCATATTCAGCAAAGTCGAAATTTCTCCCAGAGCATCGCCCAGTTGTTGATAAATTGCAATGGCTTGTTTGTAAAACTTCATTGCCTGCCGATGGTGTCCCAGAGTAGCGTAGGTAAAACCAATGTTATGAAGGGTTGTGGCCTCACCAGAGCGATCGCTAATTGCCTGACGTGTCAAAAGAACTTGATAGTAGAGTAATAGAGCTTCTTTCGGTTTTCCTAAATCATGATAAACAGAAGCAATATTATTCAAAGTGGTTGCTTCTGCAAGCAAATTCTTCACAGCTCGTTGAATTGGGAGTGCTGCTTGAAAAAATTCTAGAGCTTGCTCAAACTTGCCTAAAACATTGTAGGCAAACCCAATGCCATTTAGGGTTGTTGCTTCACCAGAAAAGTCACCTAGCGATCGCCGCATTGTCAAAATTTGGTGTTGTAACAACAGTGCCCGCTTCGGTTCCCCCAATCGGGTATAAATTAGTGCTACATCATTGAGCGTAGAAACTTCACCTTGAATATCTTGCAATCGCCTGAAGATGAAAAGCGCTCGATCAAAATATGCCAACGCCTGTGAAAATCGTCCTAGACGGCTGTAGGTAGAACCCAAATTGCTAAGTGCAGTTGCCTCTGCGGGAGCGTTGCTAATTTCAACAGCAACCGAAAGCGCCTGATGAAACCGCTCTAATGCTCTTTGAGGTTGCGAGCAACTGAGGTAAGCTAAACCAAGATCGTTCAATGTATAACCTTCCCTAGCTCGGTCTGGAATTGCTCTAGCTAGGTATAAATTCTTGGTTGCTAGATCGAGATACTCTTGAAATTTACCCCGCTGATAGTAGCGGTTTGCTTCATCACGACGTTGTTCCCACTCTTTGACTTGATTTAATGGTTGCGTCATCTGACCTCAGTTGCACTCTGCGATAATTAAGCAGGACATCTCTTGGGAATGAACCCCTCTTAGGTTTCCCAAATTTTAACCTTAATCTTCTATCTTTAGATATAAGACGTAAAGAGATAAGTATGCTATTGTTTCATGTTTACATGGGTATTTATGCAGCAATTAATACAAATACCTTAGTAAGGGCGCATAAAATCTGACCTTTTTCCTGAAAGGAGAGAGGCTTTGAGGAGGGCTGCTTCCCAGAGATTTCCGACTGATTTAAGATTTCAAAATGTAAAGAGAATCATCTGGTTGCCATTCTGTGCGTGAGATAGCGTAGTAAACTACATCATGGCCGTAATAGCTAGCATCTTTTTCGTACTTCATCCCTAGCTTTTGAATCACACGCACTGAAGCGATGTTTTCTGGATGTGCGATCGCAACTATCCGATCTAGCTTCACCTCCCCAAATCCAAACTTTAAAGTTGCTTGTGAGGCTTCAGTCCCCATTCCCATATTCCAATAGGACTTGTCAAACACATAGCCAAGCTCAACTTCTGGTGTATTTTCCAGAAAACTAAGTCCACAACGGCCAATCATTTTACGAGTTTCTTTGTGTATTACTGCCCACATCCCAAAGTTGTGTTGTTGCCACTGTTGGATATGTTTGTTTAAACTTGTCTGGGTTTGTTCCCTTGTTCTTGGTAACAGATACCTCATCACTTCTGCATCGCTGTAGAGGCGAAATAGGTAATCAAAATCATTTAGAGAGAAGTGCCTTAGTTGCAGCCGCGCAGTTTCTATCTCCATAATTGCCCCAATTCAGAATTAAATTTAGAAATTGTCAAGATAATTATCCAATCCCTATTCTGAACTAAGTAGAGCAAAATATAAGCACTAATCAGATTTTTTCAAATCTTCAGTTATTGTCAAATATTCTAAAACTTAAGTAAGAGCTATTTGAAGTTTCTTCACTGCTTTTTGAATTAATCGATTACTTTTGGTAACAATGTTCGGCTGTTTTAACTGTTGCGGTCTTTTCTCCGGTTCCTTAAGAAAACGATAGTATAAAAACTCGTCTCTGTAACAAATATTGACATCTTCGCCTTGACATAAACGGGCAAAATCAGTATAGGAATAGTTCATGTAGTGAATACGATGAATTGGTTTTAATTCATCTTGGTTGTAAAGGATATTATTAATATTTACAAAGGGATCTGAATTAGCACAGTTACCTGTTCTTTCTTGACCGTTTGGACTGAGAGTAAAATTAAATAAGTCAAGATTTGATTTCCATGTCAAATAATTAAATAAATGTGCATCATCCCAACATGCAGTTAGCCATTCAATCTCTCCATCTTCAATCAATAATTTTTTATATAAATCTAAATCTTTTTCTGGAAATAACCCTGATTTAGAACCAAAAAAATCAGAGCAATGAAGTCTAGGACGTATGTCTTTTTCGTAAGCAATCTTGGACTTTTCTAAAAGTGGAATATTCAATGGTACTTTGGTACGTTCTTTAGTGTGTATCCAGTCATCAAATACAAAATCGTATGCATTTAATTTTTCAAAAATATCATCAACCGGCTTCATAAGAAGGCTATCAGCATCACAAAATAAAAACCGATTAAAATGTCCGTTAAAAACACACATTTTTCTTTGCAAGTGACCTGATGACCACCAATTACGTGAGATTTTGGAAGTTCTAGCACCTGGGTGAACTGCCCAAACTTTGTGAGCAAAATCTTCCCAGTACTGTATTGCCTCCCAATTCTCAAAAATGCTGACGTTTTTTCTAGACTTTATTTCTTTTTGAACTAAGTCTAATCTCTCATTATAGGGAATAATACAAACAGGAATATCTGGGCTAACATTAACTTCAATACTATTCAACAATGCCACTAGCTGATCGTAAACGGCATCATTTGCAAGTGTATAAATACCGAAAAGTTCCATAAGAGATATCCTAATTTTTATATTTAGTTTATTTGTAATGCCTCTTGCACGTTCGCCTACGATCGCGCCAGGAAGTTGATAGATAAGAACTCAGCATAACCATTATAAATAGCGTTTTTGGGTAAGTCAACGAATTCAATTTCTGACGGAATTTTCTTAAAAGTGCCCAATTATATAATTAATTTCATCATTATTACTTGATGGGTATTGGTTAAAATTCATGCTAGGCGATCGCGTCGAAAAATCTTAAAAAGAATTTGTAATGATGCTCTCTATGAGACACTGCACGTAGCTTGCTTCTCTGTAAGGGTATGCGGACTCGCTACCGCTGCGCTAACCTAATTCATCATGACGCTCTCTAGGAGATGCTACGCGCAGTATGGAGAAGACAGGAATTAATTTTTGTAACGGGAATCAAGACAAGAGCCACAAAACTTGCCGAGACTCGACTGAGGGTTCGCCAAATGTCTTGTTTGTTGCTCTTGAGCGACAAAATTGGTTAAGACAAATTGTTAGGCGTATTTTTTTGCAAACATTAATATAATGCTCTTACTATGAGCATCTACCAATCTCTCAAAAAATCTTACAGGCAAGACAGACGCCGTGAAAATGACTGGCGGTTGTTTTTGCGTCTAGTACCCTATGCCCGTCGTAGCGGCCGGTTATTGGCGCTGTCGATGTGCCTACTAGTACCGATCGCCCTAGCTAATGCCTTACAACCGTTCTTAATCGGTCAAGTAATTTCCCTGATTCGGCATGAACCAAGCGCTTACGAATTTTTTCGCAATCGTCCCTTCTCACAAGGGTTAAATATCCTAGAGGGATTATTGGTGATTGCGATCGCCATCCAATTAATGTTGACAGGTGTCCAAGGTTATATAGTCCAAAAGCTAGGGCAGCAAATCACCGCAGCAATTCGCCAAGACTTATTCCAGCATGTGACATCTCTAGCAGTACGTTTTTTTGACCGCACGCCCGTAGGTAAATTAATCACCAGAATCACCAGTGATGTGGAAGTGTTAGGTGATGTCTTTTCGACTGGGGCAATTGGCATCGTGTCCAATTTGTTTTTAATGCTGGTAACTTTGAGTTTAATGTTTTCTATCCAGTGGCAACTCGCTTGCTTGCTGCTATTAATACTATTACCAATTAGCTGGTTAATTGTTTACATTCAGAAACAGTACCGCAAAGCCAATTACAAAGGACGGGAAGAACTTTCTATTCTGAATTCGCAGCTACAAGAAAATGTACTTGGCATTAACGTCGTCCAGTTGTTCCGCAGAGAAAAATTTAATGCTGAATTGTTTCGTACTACGAACAAGAACTACACTCAGCAAATGGATAAAACCATTTTTTATGATTCATTTGTTTCCGCAACCTTAGAGTGGATTGGATTAATTGCGATCGCAGGTGTTTTGTGTGTGGGTGGGTGGCTGCTATTGGGAAAAAGTTTGACTTTTGGAACATTATCTACATTTATTTTGTATGCCCAGCGATTATTTGATCCTTTACGGGATTTTGCCGAAAAATTTACAGTAATTCAAGCTGGTTTCACTGCTATTGAACGCGTCAGCGATATCTTAGATGAACCGATAGAAATCCGCGATCGCGCCAACGTTCGTTTTTCAATCTTTGATGCGAAGTTTGGCTACATAGACGAAATCGTGGCAAATCTAGAATCCCCAGACCTCACTTCTCCCCCAGAACTAGGAGAAATTCATTTCGATCACGTCTGGTTTGCTTACAAAAATGATGATTACGTAATTAAAGACTTAGATTTCACCATTCATCCTGGTGAAAAAATTGCATTAGTTGGCCCCACTGGTGCAGGTAAAACTTCGATTATCCGGCTTTTGTGCCGCCTCTACGAACCCACCAAAGGACGCATTCTCATTGATGGCGTAGATATTCGAGAAGTCCCCCAGGCAGAACTGCGGCGTTACATGGCAGTAATTTTACAAGAAGGCTTTTTGTTCGCTGGCGATGTTAAAAGCAATATTTCTTTAGGAGATGGCTACACTATTGAACAGATTCAACAAGCAGCCGAAGAAACTAACATTGCCCAGTTTATAGAAGAACTACCCCAAGGTTATGATACTCAACTTCGAGAGCGAGGCACAAATATTTCTAGTGGTCAAAAGCAACTTTTAGCCTTTGCGCGAGCTGCCATTCGCAATCCCCAAATTTTGGTATTAGATGAAGCTACCGCTAGTTTAGATGTTGGTACAGAAGCTTCAGTTCAAGAGGCATTAAACCAGCTATTGCTCAGACGTACCGCCATTATTATCGCCCACCGCTTGTCTACAATTCGCAATGTAGACCGGATTTTTGTTTTGAAGCGGGGCGAATTAATCGAACAGGGAAGTCACGATCAACTACTGCAACAGCAAGGGCTTTATGCCACCTTACACAATTTGCAGATGTTGGGAAGTTAGGATATTTTCTAATCCCAAGTGGAAAACTGCGATCGCTATCTCTGTGACGACATCTACAAAAAAGAGTGAAAGGCTGTTATTCCTAACCTATTTCTGGAGTGCGATCGCTAGTTTGTAACTAGACTATATACTAATAAAAAATCCCCACCCAGACAAATGCCTGAGTGGGTAGTATGAGGTCGAACAAAACAATCTTCTCAAAAGAAGTCAGGAAATTATTTGCTCTCTGTAAAATCAGCGTCAATCACATCGTCGCCGCCACCAGAGCTAGATGTAGAACCGCTATCTTGAGGTTCCGCACCTGGCGCAGCACCGCCACCAGCTTGTTGATAGATGTTGCTACCAACAGCGAATAGCGCTTGTTGCAATTCTGGGGTCAGCTTCTTGATTTGCTCATCGTCTTCTTTAGCAACTGCTTCCCGCAGTTCTTTCACTAAACCTTCGACTTTAGTTTTATCAGCATCGGGAACTTTATCGCCCAATTCTTGTAACTGCTTTTCAGCTTGGTATGCCAAAGAATCGGCTTGGTTCTTGCGTTCAATCTTCTCACGCCGCTCTTTGTCAGATGAAGCGTTTTGTTCAGCTTCTCTTACCATCCGGTCAACATCATTTTTATCCAGGGTGGAAGCGCCGGTGATGCTGATGGACTGTTCTTTACCAGTGCCTTTGTCTTTAGCGGTGACGTTAAGGATACCGTTAGCATCAATATCGAAGACCACTTCAATTTGAGGGACGCCGCGTGGTGCAGGAGGAATACCATCAAGGCGGAAGGTTCCCAAGCTCTTGTTATCGTTAGAGAATTCGCGTTCACCTTGGAGGACGTGAATTTCTACGTTGGTTTGACCATCCACCGCAGTGGAGAAGACTTCCGATTTCTTGGTAGGAATTGTGGTGTTGCGGGGGATAATTTTGGTCATTACGCCACCCAATGTTTCCACACCCAAAGATAGGGGTGTCACATCTAACAGCAAAATGCCAGTTACATCACCAGCCAGTACCCCGGCTTGAATCGCTGCACCAACTGCTACGACTTCATCAGGGTTAACGCTTTGGTTGGGGTCTTTACCCAATACCTGCTTCACAATCTGGTGGACTGCGGGAATCCGGGTAGAACCACCAACTAACACGACTTCATCAATATCGCCTTTGGTTAACTTGGCATCCCGGAGAGCATTTTCAACAGGAATGCGGCAACGGTCGATTAAGTCAGAGCAAAGTTCTTCAAACTGAGCGCGAGTCAGGGTTGTATCCAGGTGCTTGGGCCCATCCTGGGTAGCGGTGATAAATGGCAAGTTAATTTCTGCTTGAGTAACGCTAGAAAGCTCAATTTTGGCTTTTTCTGCGGCTTCAGTCAGACGTTGTAAAGCTTGTTTATCTTTGCGTAGGTCAATACCTTCAGCTTTTTTGAACTTCTCAGCTAAGAAGTCAACTATTTTTTTATCGAAGTCATCACCACCAAGGTGAGTATCCCCAGATGTAGCTAGTACTTCAAAAACTCCATCTCCTACTTCCAGCACGGATACGTCGAAAGTACCACCACCAAGGTCAAATACGAGAATGGTTTCGTTACTCTTCTTGTCAAATCCATAAGCTAGAGAAGCAGCTGTCGGTTCGTTGATAATCCGCAGAACTTCAATCCCGGCAATTTTACCAGCGTCTTTTGTCGCTTGCCGCTGCGAGTCGTTGAAGTATGCGGGAACAGTAATTACAGCTTGGGTTACAGTTTCACCCAGGTATTTGCTGGCATCTTCAACTAGTTTGCGAAGAACTTTTGCAGAAATTTCTTCAGGAGCAAACGGTTTACCAGCTATCGGACAATCTAATTTGACATTGCCATTGCTGCTGAGGACTTTGTAAGAAACTTCTGTAGCTTCATTACTCACTTCATCGTAGCGGCGTCCGATAAAGCGTTTGACTGAGTAAAACGTATTTTCGGGGTTCATCACCGCTTGACGTTTGGCGATTTGGCCAACCAAGTTGTCGCCATTTTTTGCAAATGCAACTACTGATGGCGTTGTCCGAAAACCTTCAGCATTAGCAATTACTGTGGGTTTACCACCTTCCATCACTGCCACGCAGGAGTTCGTTGTTCCTAAGTCAATTCCAACTACTTTTGCCATTTTAGGTGCTGGCTCCGTATAACTACAAATGAATGAATGAGAATATAAAGCACTAAATTTTGAACCAACAGGGTCAAGAAATCAGCCAGTTCAGCATGAACACCTTTGTTTTGGCTCTTCTGGGGTGAAAACTCCAGACTATGCTGATATATATACTGAAGCTTAGTGGTAGCCAGTCCATGAAGGGTGGTTTCCCGAACCTTGCTTGGGACGGTTAAACTAACTAAATTGTGTTTTTAGTTGGTTCATGGATTAATTTGTCTTCACTCTGTCTAATGTAGAAGAATTAATACTTTCAGTAATTAGGGTGAACCGTAACGTCCGAGTGGTGTTTGCCGTCTTTAGAGGTAACAAACTACAGAAGCACTGAGAATATAAGGATGAAAAAGTGCGTATGTGTAGCTCAACCCAAGCATCGTTTCCGTAATTCACCATAAAACAGAGGCGCAAAATTACTCTTTGCGCCTCTGTTTTGGAAAGTTCTGTTCTCTCTTGGCGTTAGCAAAAACAGACGCTTGCCAAATTGCTAGTTCTGTGCTATTTAAAGAAACCAACACCCAGACTTTTCGCTGCGTTTGTGTGTGAGATGTTCCCTACTTACCAAAAAGGGGAAAAGGGGAATGGGTTTGCGGGGAAAGGAAAGGATAAAGAACTTTTCCCCACAAGGTATAAAGAAAGCCCCTATTTAAAAATAGGTCGAATAAAAAAAGAAGATTTTTAAGACACGTAGTGCGTTCGCCCTTGGCGTCTCGTAGAGAGAAAAATCAGTGCGGAGCCGGAGCCGCTCCGCCTCTGGTCCATATTTGAAACAAGAGCTTTTAAGTTACTGGTTCCCTTTCCCCTTTCCCCTTTCCCCCTTTCCCTTTCTTCATACCATTTCAGAGGAAGCCTGCACCAGTGATTGAGGCTGAGGCTGGAACATAAACAACGAGTACACCACATCTCGGCGAATGTTAACCATCATATCCAAGAACAATTCATACCCCTCGCTCTTATACTCAATCAGCGGGTCTTTTTGTCCATAACCACGTAATCCCACCGATTCGCGCAAGGCATCCATTTGTTGCAGGTGTTCCCGCCACAGGGTATCAATGCGTTGCAAAATAAAGAAGCGTTCCGCTTGGCGCATCAGTCCGGGTTGAACTTGGTCAATCTGCGCTTCTTTGAGGTCGTAAGCAATTCGCACCTGTTCGTGGAGGAAGGCTTTAATCTCGCTGACGGTGATATCTTCTAATTGACTAGCTTGTAAATCTGCTAGTAGATAGACAAATTCTTTGACTTTCTCAACCAACTTTTCTAACTCCCACTCTTCCGAGGGTAAGTCTATGTTGATGTAGTAATCAACGATGTCATCCATCGTTTTTTCGGCGTATTTAATCACCTGTTCTTTCAAGTCTTGACCTTCTAGCACTCGGCGACGTTCAGCATAAATAGCACGACGTTGATTATTCATCACCTCGTCGTACTCAAATACCTGCTTCCGAATGTCGTAGTAGTAGGTTTCAACTTTTTTCTGGGCGCCTTCCAAACTGCGGGTAAGCATACCAGATTCGATGGGCATATCTTCTTCCACTTGGAAGGCATTCATTAATCCAGCAACGCGATCGCCACCAAAAATCCGTAGTAGATTATCCTCTAAACTAAGGAAGAATCTTGTGGTTCCGGGGTCGCCTTGTCGCCCTGCACGTCCGCGCAACTGGTTGTCAATCCGCCGCGATTCGTGGCGTTCTGTACCAATTACGTGCAAACCGCCAATTTCTACGACCTCATTGTGTTCGCGGGTCGTAAATTGTTCATACTCTCGCTTAACGTGGTTGTAGGCTTCCCGCAATTTCTGAATTACTGGGTCATCGATGGGAGCTTTTTCTGCTGCCACAGCTACCTTTTCTTCAGCTTCGAGTTCGGGTAAGCTACGTTCGCCATACTCACGCACTGCAATTTCTACTGCGTCTTTGAGTAGTTTTTCGGTTTCTTTGGTCAACTGGGTAGGGAAAATTTCTGGTGAAGCCCGCCAAGTTTTGACTTTTTTACCAGGAACAAAGCCTTGACCACCGCCGTGTCCTGTGGGTAATCCGGCTGCTCTTTGCACGCCAAAGCTATCTTCATCTTCTGGCTGGACAATGCGGGGCATGAAGTATTCCCGCAGCTTCAAACGCGCCATATATTCGGAGTTCCCACCCAAAATGATGTCTGTACCTCTACCAGCCATGTTAGTAGCAATGGTAACAGCACCCTTCCGTCCGGCTTGGGCGATGATTTCCGCCTCACGTTCGACGTTTTCGGGACGGGCGTTGAGTAATTCGTGAGGAATCTTTAAATCTTTCAATAGGCGACTGAGAAGTTCGGATTTTTCTACACTAGTGGTTCCCACTAATACAGGCCTGCCGAGTTCGTGCATTTCGGCACATTCTCTAGCGATCGCCCCCCACTTGCCTGGTTCTGTTTTGAACACCATATCAGACAAGTCTTCGCGTCGGCGATCGCGGTTGGTGGGAATTACCGCAACTTCGAGTTTGTAAATTTTTTCAAATTCCGGTTCTTCGGTTTTTGCCGTTCCTGTCATCCCACCGAGTTTGGGATACAGCAAGAACATATTTTGATAGGTAATTGTCGCTAGAGTTTGAGTTTCTGGCTGAATTTCTACGTGTTCTTTAGCTTCAATTGCCTGGTGTAATCCATCACTCCAACGCCTTCCGGCTAGCACCCGACCAGTAAATTCATCCACAATTACCACTTCCCCATTGCGGACGATGTAATTTACATCCTTGAGGAAAAGTTCTTTGGCTTTAATTGCATTGAAAACAAAGTGCGCCCAAGGATCTTCTGGGTCAAATAAATCTGTGACTCCTAAAAGATTTTCCGATTCAGCAAACCCTTCATCTGTCAATAGAACGTTACGAGCTTTTTCATCGACATCGTAATGTTCGTCTTTTTTAAGTGTGAATGCTATTTCAGCAGCTTGTAGATACTTTTCTGTAGGTCTTTCCACCTGCCCAGAAATAATCAGTGGTGTCCGCGCCTCATCAACTAAAATTGAGTCCACCTCGTCAATTACGCAATAATTAAACGGGCGTTGCACCACATCTGCCATTGATGTCGCCATGTTATCCCGCAGATAGTCGAAGCCGACCTCGCTGTTGGTAACATAAGTGATATCGCAGTCGTAGTTTTTCTGGCGTTCACTGGGAGTCATGCTTGCCTGAATTAGCCCTACACTCAGCCCCAAGAACCGATGCACCTGTCCCATCCATTCCGCATCCCGACGAGCCAGGTAATCGTTCACGGTGATGACGTGTACACCTTTACCAGTGAGGGCATTTAAATAACTTGGCAAGGTAGCAACTAGTGTTTTACCCTCGCCGGTTTTCATTTCGGCAATTTGCCCTACATGCAGAATGATACCGCCAAGGAGTTGGACATCAAAGTGCCGCAAGCCTAAGACTCGCCGTCCTGCTTCCCGAACAACGGCGTAAGCCTCTGGCAATATGTCATCCAAGGTTTCGCCTTTGGCGAGTCGTTGTTTAAATTCAACGGTTTTACCTTTTAATTCATGATCAGAAAGAGCCTTAATTTCTTCCTCTAAAAGGTTAATTTCAGTAACAGAAGGTTGGTATTTTTTAAGCTTACGAGCGTTGGGGTCGCCCAACAAAAGTTTTAGCATGGCAGGTTATAGAACTGAATCAAGGGGATGGGAATTACAGGGTTGGCATTGATTATAAACATTTAACCCAGCCTAACCGTCTTGGTCGTGGATGGGTTTGAAATGAGAATTACCGCAAAAACAGGAGAAAAACTATCCAATCAGTCTATTACAATGATTGGTTTTAACTCTTATCTTATATTTAGTCTTTCTTCATAGTATCATTTTGCCCCCAGATGGGGCCAGAGAGGGAGTGGGGGAATAGAGTTAGGAGTTATGAGTTATGAATTTTTCAACTCCTATACTCCTAACTTCGCACTCCTAACTTCTCTCTTCACTTCCACTCTGCTGTCAGGCGACGGAAATTGTAATCACTAGCACTGGGATGACAACTGACACAACTGCTAATCTGGACTGGACGTGGTAACTTCACTTTTGGATGCAAAGCTTTGAAATAACGCGAATTGTTGAGGCGATATGGCGTTTCTTCGTCGTCTAGCTGCACACGCGAGAAAGTCGAAAGATATTTCCACACCAATATGCGCGGCGGATCGACTAAAGGCTTGAGTTGTGCGCCGTAGTGCTGCGAATCTTGCAGAAGATTTTTCCAAGTTTGGGTAGGTAAAACTGCTGGTGGTAAGCCGATGTGGCATGTGGAGCAGTTTTCTAAATACAGTTCTTGTCCTAGTTTGTATTGTGCAGGTACTACGTCAACAGTGCCAATTTCGGCGGTGGGAGTAGCACTTTGGGCGTTAGTTGCCAAGGCTAGAAGCCAGCCCATAGCTAAACTCCAGGTTACAATTACCAGAAGTAAACCGAAAAATTGGCGTTTGAATTCACGTTCAGCGCTTTGCTGTAGCGCTTGGCGATCGCCTAAGAGTGATGGCGAAACGCGATCGCGGGTTTTGCGCTTAACAAAAATTGACATTCCTCACATTCCCAGATATTTAAAAGTGGCGCTTGTGCTAATCATAAGACTTACGCAGTATTGGTAGTGTTTTAAATTTTGCGTAAGTAGTTTTGGCAAGCAACGCATCTTTAACATATCCACAACAGTAATATAAATATTTATTCAGCGCACCACTGAGCTATGCAAGAAAAATTTCCTAGCAGTTTCAACTTTCCCCACTGTCAAAATCAGCTAAAATTTCTCGGATTTCATTTACACCAATATCTTCTCGGTCAGATTTTGAATAAATCGTTAGTAGCAAAATACTTGTAGGCGACTCCACTTGATAAATCAGTCGATATCCAACACTCTTACCTTTTTGGATATGACTGTTGCGAACTCTCACCTTGTAAATAATATACTCCTCACCAATGCCAGCAATGCGATTGCCGAAAAAATTTCCTTGCTGTAATTGCTCGATAATCGGTTGAACATCAGAGCGAATATTGCGAAATCTCTTTGAAAGGTCGCGCAGGTTGTGTTTGTATTCAGGAGTTAAATCGATGAATATTGATGGCTGTTCATTCGGCATCGATTCCCTCCCACATTTGAGATAGTGGCAGGCGTTGACCAGCTTTTGCTTGCTGCAAGGCTCTCCTCAAGCTAGCTTTAATCTCCTCAACGGGTGTATCATCAGGGTCAATCTCTTCTGCTTCTGCTTGTTCTGGAACCAACACAATCACCCGAACCTGATGAGGATAAGTGTTTCCCTGAATCGGCTCATCTAAAACTAGGTTTCCTTGAGAGTCAATCCTGCCAGTAACTTCAATCGCTTTCATCTTTTCTCTACCTGATTTTGTAGGAGATTCTAACACACTGAAATTCTGCCAATATCAGGAAACTGAAGTTAATATCTGCCAAGCAAATCCTTATTCAAATCTGACATAATCACTTTTTTGATCCTTGTTAAAAGCGGTGTCTAAGACAAGCAACACAAACAAATATCCTCCACAGCAAAAAATAGAGTTACCGCCACCCTGCATAGCGGTTTTTTAGTTCAAACACTTGTAGAGACGGCGATTTATCGCGTCTCAAAAACTCAAAAACCCACGATTTTGTACAGATAGCGCTTAACCCAAGTGTATTGTTTTTTAGTTCATCAAACTCACCTGAAATTAAGGAATAGAAACCGATCGCAATAATCGCTCCACAACAGTTCTGGAATTGCGTCCTCCTCTAGGGATAAGACGATGGCAAAGAACATGAGGGACGAGAAATTTTACATCATCAGGAATGACATAATCACGACCTAATAGAAAAGCTAGCGCTTGGGCAGCCCGTTGTAATGCTAATGTGCCGCGCGGACTGACACCAAGGGCGATTTCCTCATCTTGGCGTGTTGCCCGCACCAATTCGAGGATGTACTGTTGCAAGGAAGTTGCCACTTTTACTTGAGAACAGAGGTAACGCAATTCCTGTACTTCTGCCAAAGTAATGCAAGGCTGCAAATCAGCAACTTTTACACCCTTTTGGAGATTTTGCAGCATCAGGAGTTCTTCTCCCTCAGAAGGATAGCCCAAACTCAGGGACAACATAAACCGATCCATTTGCGCTTCTGGCAGAGGAAAAGTACCTTGATACTCGATCGGGTTTTGAGTTGCAATCACAAAAAAGGGCTGGGGAACTACACGAGAGACACCATCAACTGTTACCTGATATTCTTCCATAACTTCTAGCAACGCTGACTGAGTACGGGGTGTAGCGCGGTTGATTTCGTCAGCTAGTAATATATTGGCAAAGACTGGCCCAGGAAGATAAGTAAATTCGCCGCTTTTGGGGTTCCAGATGTTAGTACCAGTAATATCCGTTGGTAGTAAATCGGGGGTACATTGTAGCCGTTGAAACTTGCCATCCAGTGAACGAGCTAGGGATTTAGCAAGCAGGGTTTTACCAACTCCAGGGACATCTTCTAGGAGAGCATGACCACCACCTAAGAAGGCAACTAGCACTAAGCGTATTGCCTCAGCTTTGCCAACGATGGTAAGAGCTAGATTTTTTGTTAAAGCGTCGATTTTTTCTCTCATGCGTTGTAGGGAATGGGGAGTGGGGAGTGGGGAGTGGGGGAGCAGGGGAGCAGAGGAGAAGTTGCAGTAAGTTTTTTCCCTCTGCCCCTCTGCCCCTCCGCACCTCTGCCTCTTCCAATGCCCTATCTATTGTTCCCACTAAGCACCCAAAACTTCTCTAGCAACAACGCAGTCAAGTTGAATTTGTGTTTTCAGGGCTTCGAGAGAAGGAAATTTTTGTTCAGGGCGCAAAAATTTAACTAGCTGCACAACTAGTTTTTTGCCATACAAATCACCAGACCAATCAAATAAATGTACTTCCGCAGATGAATAAGTACCATTTACAGTTGGGCGATTGCCGATATTCATTACGCCCAAGTTCTCACTAGGAGCGGTGTCTGATATTTCGCTGAGAGTGAAAACGCGGACAGCATAGACTCCTTGGCGGGGCAAAAACTTGTCTTTTGGTAGTTGGAGGTTGGCGGTGGGAAAGCCAATTGTTCTGCCCAATTGTTGACCTTGAATGACATCACCAAGGAGAGTGTAAGGGCGTCCTAGTAGTAGATTTGCGTTTTCGATGTCGCCATGCTCAAGGGTTTGACGGATCAATGAAGTGCTAATGCGGGCATCTTGAGTCTGAGTAGTACTGACGCAACTACTTTCGATGGGCGATTCACCTGTATAAGTTTGTAAGGGAACGATAGTAACGGGAATATTGTGTTTGGCGGCGAGTAATTGCAAATCTTTAGCAGTACCACTACGCTTTTCGCCGAAACAAAAATCCTGCCCGATACTAATTTGTTGGCATCGCAGCTGTTGCACAAGAATTTTTTCGACGAATTCTTCGGGGTTCAGTGCAGATAATTCTTTGTCAAAGGGTAATAGTACCAGTTGTTCTACCCCAAGCGATCGCAATTGTTGGACTTTTTCATCCAGTGGCGTTAGCAAAGTCCGGGGTTGCCCCGTAAAGAATTCCTGTGGATGGGGGTCAAAGGTGACAACTGTTGAGTAGGTATATTCTTGATTTGCCAGTTGATTTTCCTTTGACTGCCGACTACTGGCTACTGACAAGTTACCACCAGCGTGCAAGACTGGTTGAATTACTCTTTGATGCCCAAGATGAACACCATCAAACTTGCCAAGGGCAACAGCAGTCGGCGTTAGCAGCCCTTCGCTTGAAGAAGCAACCCGCACAGAACACCCATTTTTAGACAAATTTAGCACGTGGATTCTGAGATTTTAGGTTTATTTTAGCTATCAGCAGGAAGCTACCCTATGGTAAACCGCTTTGAATTGGGGACTGGGGAAGATAAGTATGAGGATTCATACCCCAAGTAAATCTTAAAAGAATTTATTCACCAGCATACAGTACCCAATAGCCAGTCTTGGAGCGCTCATTCCTGAGGCAGTGCGGTCTTCTCACAAAGAGATTTGCCCAAGTGGATCAACTGCCATCCCTAGCTTGCTGGAAAGGAATGGGCGCGACCTGTTGAGGAGGACAGCTTTTGTAGATCGTCTGAACTTCCACCAAATACATCTGAGGTTTTGTGCTATCAGCCAAAAGCCTAACCCAAAGAAAGTTGCCCAAGATGATTTCTTAGCTTTACAGCTAATTGCTAAGTCCAGATAATCCCAAATACTAGAGCTAAAAAGGCTCTAGTTTCGTCTTGAGACTTACCCAGAGCATCAGCCGCAAGAGAGGTCATCTGTGGGTGTCTGGGCTGTGTTGGTGAATCGATAAACTGTTTCCTCCTGTTGTCGTCCCGATCCCGTGGCGTTTTGACAACTCTAAGCAGCGCTGTCTCAGCGTGCAATAGGTACGCGATCGCGCTGAAAGCTTCTGATCACCAATCTAATCTAAAAATCTCCAATTCCTCCGATCGCAATCTTTAGGTAGAAAACTTACTAACAGGAAAAGATTCTGATAAGGCTACTGAGGTTGGAATCTGAAGCACCAATCCTTCCCGTGCCATAATAGCGCCAGGAAATTTTGCAGCGGCTTGTTTGCCTACACGATCCAAAAAGTCGTCATCATGCGCTGGATCGTGGTGGTAAATCACCAGAGTTTTGACGTTAGCAGCTTGTGCCACTTTCACAGCTTCTTGCCAGGTAGAATGTCCCCAGCCAATTCTTGGGGATTTTGGGGAGTGGTATTCCTCGTCTGTATAGGTAGAATCGTAAATTAAGATGTCGGCATTACGAGCTAGCCACAGCACATTATCATCGAGTCGATCGGGAAAATGTTCGGTATCAGTGATGTAAGCAGCAGCACCACCACGCCAATTGACACGGTATCCTACGGCTTCACCTGGATGATTTAAAGGTGCTGTTTCTACGGTAACGTCATCGATGTGGATTGGTTGCCCCGGTCGAATGTCGTAGAAATTTAAATTGGCCTGCATAATCTGCAAGGGTACGGGGAAATTCGGGTGTAACATTTGATCGTTGAGGCGCTGTTCTATGGTAGAACCATCAGGTGCGATCGCCCCGTAGATATGAAAGTCATTACCCTTCACAAACCCTGGGGTAAAGAAGGGAAAACCCTGCATGTGATCCCAGTGAGAGTGGGTAAAAAATATGTGAGCTTCTAACGGCATTTGGCGCAACATAGATTGCCCCAAAACATGTAGTCCTGTGCCAGCATCGAAAATTAAGCGCTTATCGCCCGCTTGCATTGATATGCAAGGGGTATTACCGCCGTAACGAACGGTGTGTGGCCCTGGACTGGGGATGCTGCCGCGGACGCCCCAAAATTGTACGGTAAATTGGTTCTCTATCCTAGACATGGGTGTTGCTTGCTGGACTGAGCGGGCGATAATTTGGAAGAATTTTTACTTATTTTGTCTAAGTTTATGCTGTCTCACCGATTTTGCTAGAGGGAGGATTTCTTGGTAAAACAGCATACCCTGTTTCTGGTTGATTGTGTAAATGTGAATGAAATACTGTCAGTTAGAATTTTCCAGTTTTTGGGGTGGATGTGTATCGCTTATTTCAAGAGTGCCCCTACGTTATAGCCTACATTTTTCTATGATGCATTTACACAACCCCAGTTTTGTCCTGATAAATCAGATGATTCAAGGAAAATTGAATTCCCACTCAGATAATTTATCTAGTCCATCTGCGTATGTAAGATTGTATTGTAACGGCGTTACACTGATGTAGTTTTTACGCACAACCTGCACGTCTGTCGGTACATTTTGAGGCAAGTTTAATCCTGTTGGGGGTTCCACGTCTTCAGTTACCTCTCCGGTTAGCCAGTAGTACGTTTTTCCACGAGGATCAACTCGTTTATCAAATACATCAATGTAACGCCGTATTCCTTGACGAGTGAGAGTAACACCGGCAATTTCTTCCCACTTGACCGCAGGAATATTGACATTGAGCAACATCAAATCTGGCAGCGGTTTTTGGGCTAACTGGTCTACGAGAATTTTGGCAAACTTCGCAGCAGGTTGAAAGTCTTTCGATGTGTGACTCATAAGACTGAGGGCTACACTGGGAATGCCTTCAATTAGACCTTCCATTGCCGCAGAAACAGTACCGGAATACAAGATTTCAGTTCCCAAATTCGCACCTTGATTAATGCCAGAGAGAACCAAATCGGGGGGAGTCGGGAGTAAAGCCCACAGCGCTAGTTTGACGCAATCTGAAGGTGTACCATCGCAAGCCCAAGCTTTGATAGCAGGATGAAAAATCCCTTCAACAATTTCGGCACGAATGGGTTGCTGTAAAGTTAACCCGTGTCCAGTTGCCGATCGCTCTCGATCTGGACAAACTACACTCACATCATGACCGGCCTCTGCCAAGTAATTGGCTAGGGTACGAATCCCTAAGGCAGAAATGCCGTCATCGTTGCTAATTAGTAATTTCATAGTCATTGGTCATTGGTCATTAGTCATTAGTCATTGGTCATTAGTTATTTGTTATTTGTTATTAGCCATTTGTCAATGTCTGAAGTCACAAGCAGCAAAAAAACATGGATACTCACTAGTACACTGTGGCAGAAGTTTGCTTACTTTTAAGACAAGTTGCTCAATCTCCAAGTCTTGTTAACTGGGATGTTAGGCGGATTTTTGCGCCCACTTTACTAGCCCAACCTCTCTAACTGATAAACAGAGGTTTAATTTCGACTCTCATCTTTAGCTGATGTTAATGGATATGACTGTAAGTTTATTTATCGACCAGTTCACAGCTTTTGACTATAGACTAATGACTAAAGACCAATGACTAATAACTAATGACTAGCAATTTAGAAGCTCAACTTTTAGCACTGCGGCAAGAAGGAGAAAAAGCGATCGCAGCCGCCGACACCCTAGAACGTCTGGAAGAACTCAGAGTTAACTATCTGGGTAAGAAAGGGGAACTAGGGGCACTGTTGCGAAGTATGGGGCAAATGAGCGCAGAGGAACGACCGAAAATTGGTGCGATCGCCAATACAGTCAAAGAATCCCTGCAAACTAGTCTAGACCAGCAACGTGCTACCTTAGAAGCCGCACAAATTCAGGTACAGCTAGAGGCGGAAACTCTGGATGTGACTATGCCGGGAATTTACAGCCCCCAAGGTCGCATTCATCCCCTCAATGGCATTATCGATCGGGCACTGGATATCTTTGTTGGTATGGGCTACACCGTGGCTCAAGGGCCAGAGATGGAAACAGATTACTACAATTTCGAGGCTCTCAATACCCCGCCCGACCACCCCGCCCGTGATATGCAAGATACCTTCTATCTGCCAGATGGGAATCTTTTACGTACTCACACCTCATCAGTGCAAATTCGTTACATGGAAAGAGAAGAACCACCAATTCGGGTTGTGGCTCCAGGGCGAGTTTATCGGCGAGATAATGTAGACGCGACTCACTCAGCAGTTTTCCATCAAATAGAACTTTTAGCCATTGACGAGGGACTAACTTTTACAGACCTCAAAGGCACAATTAAAGTATTTTTACAAGCAATATTTGGCGATTTACCTATTCGTTTTCGCGCCAGTTATTTCCCGTTTACTGAACCCTCTGCTGAGGTAGATTTGCAGTGGAATGGACGGTGGCTAGAGGTGATGGGCTGCGGTATGGTCGATCCAAATGTACTTAAGTCTGTGGGTTATGATCCAGAAGTTTATACAGGGTTTGCTGCTGGTTTTGGTGTAGAACGGTTTGCAATGGTGTTACACCAAATTGATGATATTCGCCGCTTGTATGCTAGTGATTTGCGATTTTTGCAGCAATTTTAGGACTTATGTAATAGTTATGTATTATTGAAGAAGAAGTCAGAATTCAGGAGTCAGAATCAAGACGCTCGGTCGCGTAGCGTGTCGCAGACAAGACTCGCTAACGCAACGCTTACAGCCGGGGATTCAGATCCGCGACTTTCTTGTTTACCACCAAATCGAAAATTTGGTGGGGGTGCAAAAACGCCGATTATTCAGACGCGACTAGAAAATACTCGCTACCGCTGCACTATCCGCCAGTCATACAGAAAACATTGCTGAATTCTGACTCCTGACTCCTGAATTCTGTTCGATAATGACTTCATTCTCCAGGTTAGATCAAGTTCTAGAAAGCATCGAAGACTTATCAGTAGATGAACAAGAAACACTAATTGATCTGATACGTCACCGGCTGGCAGAACGGCGGCGTTCTGCAATTGCTGCTAATATCGCTCAAGCACAGGTAGAATACCAGACGGGTAAAGTTTTCCGTGGAACCGTTACTCAGATAATTGATGAGTTACGTAAGTGAAAACTGTAGTCCTGGCATCCTCCTTTAAACGAGCATTTAAGCGATTGATAGGACGACAGCCGCAATTACAAGAGTGAATTGAAGAGCGGTTAGCATTACTAACCGCCGATCCATTTGATCCACTGTTGCAGACCCATAAACTTAAGGGCAAACTCTCTGGAGCTTGGGCGTGTTCAGTGGACTATGATTGTCATATTGTTTTTAACTTTGTGCAAAATATAGAATCTGGTGAAGAGGAAATTTTGCTAATTGATATCGGCACTCATGATGAAGTTTAGTAATTTTTAGGTCTGTTATAGTGTTTTGCTAATGTGAGCAAATCATTTTCTTTTAAAGCTTCTCAAACTGATTGAGAGAGGATTAATGCAATGCAAGATGAGGACGTTGATCTTTCTGACATTCCAGAAGTGACTGAAGAACAGATGAAGCAAGCGGTGCTGGGGGTTGGCGGAAAACTTACGGAACTGAGTCAACAGCTTGGTAAACGTCTAACCCTTGAAGAATATTTGAAGTATGAAGATCGCACGGATAATCAATATGAGCTAGTGGCAGGTGAGTTAGTTGCAATGCCACCCGAAAGCCCAAAAAATGTCCAGATATCTCTATTTTTGCTAGTCAATTTCCTCAAGTTCACCTCGTTCAATCGGTTAAGTAATAAAGTTGAAATTATTGTTGCTGGTTCTCGTGCGACAACTCGCATTCCTGACTTAGTTGTGCTGACGGATGAACTCGCAGCAGCCTTAGAAGGCGCAACGCGATCCACAATTACCTTGGATATGCCGCCTCCAGCATTAGTTGTCGAAGTAGTTTCTCCTGGCAAAGCTAACGCAGATCGGGATTATCGCTACAAACGTTCCGAGTATGCAGCAAGGGGAATTGCTGAATATTGGATTGTTGACCCCCAAAGAAATGCAGTTACCGTACTGATATTAGTTGACGGGTTTTATGAAGAAACCAGATTTGCCGGAAATGCTGCGATCGCATCTACTATCTTCCCAGAGTTACAGCTAACCGCAGAGCAAATACTTAATGCTAGAGAAAACAATGTGGGTGATGCCATCTCTTAGCTTAAATTATACAGAAAAACTTGGATGTCCTTTGGCTGAGTTTATTGATATATCTAGGTTTAGGCTATCCTAATCAATCGGTTTGAGCGTAGGCGTAGCCCGCCGTAGGTATCGCACAGCCTTTTTTCTACGGGAGGCTGCACCAACAAATTACCCGACGACTGAATCCCCTTCTCAAATAGCCGATAACTGATACACTATATTATAAGAGGTATCTGAAGTGTCATACTTAAATAATATCACCAGATAATCTTTGCATCCTTAACACGTTTTAACGTGTATAACCCATGAAAAATACTTCAGATTTAATTCTAGAATTTGAAAAACTATTCAGACAAAAATTACAACTAAATAATTGTAAGCTCAGAAAGAAAAGACAAGAGAATAATTATGAAATTATTACTCCAGCTAAAGACATTTTTTTGATGTATTGGTCTGAATTTCCAGAAGTGAATTTAATATATCAAGCTGTAGGAGTACGCACTCAGCAGACTGGAGTCTACGAGCGAGCTATCCGTTCGCACATTAGTTGTTGTTTAAGTAGTATCCAGGAAAATCCTACTTCTGAATCACCATTATTGGTGAAATAACTATACTCAGCTAACACAGAGAAAATTTACTAAACTCTCGTTAGTTACCTGACAACACTAGCGAGAGTTGACACCAAAAATCTGTTGATCGAGAGATAAAAATGCAAGCCGAAAAAAATCAAGATCGAGATCAGCTAGATTATAAAACCTTGTTAGCCAATGCAAAACAAGCCTTAAAACTTGAATATCAGAAATCATCGGCTTTAGCCTCCCAACTGCAAGCCACAAAAACTCAGTTAGAACAAGTTCAGACTGAAAATAAAACTTTGAGGGAAAGTGCTTATGAAGATGTAATTAGGCACTTTGAGGCACGTACTCAAGCAGCAGAAGCACTAGCGCTAAAAACAGAAGTACGCCAAAAGTTCCTTGAAGCCAATGGTTGTAAGGATGATGAGAGCTTTGATACTCTATGGGATAGCATTAAAAATAAGATTCAGATCCAAGATGGTGAAGTGAGAATCGTTGCTCAAAATGGCACTCCTAAGTTCACCTTAACAGGCAGTATGATGACTTTGAGGGATTTTATTCAATCCCTCAAACAAGACCCAATCTCTAGAAAGTTTTTCTTGAATTAGAGAGCCAAATTAATTAAAATCTCTCGTTACAAGAAGATTAAGGATTGTAGCAAAAAACTATTCATCTTCGTCTCCTGGTGGTCTTTCGCTCTCGCTTTGTTGGGCGTTCCACTCCAAAACAATGCGCTCCAACATCTCAGACTGCGTACAGTTATTAACATTGGCGTACATTTTAATCAACTGTCTCACTTCAGGATTAATGTGACGGATTTCTAGTTGGTTATTTTGTAGCATGTCCATTAACTTTTAGTGTCTATTACATTATGTTGAACATTAAACTATGTCTGTTGCAATAAATTTTGTTAATGGCAATCTCTGACTATTGTCAGCTATGTAACGATTTAGTCTTAAAATTATTTAACCTGGCGGGGCTGCTTCTTCAAAGGGACGGATAATTGCCGGCGCTGGTGTAACTTCTGGTTTAAAAATTCCCTGCAATGCTTGTTCTAAGGTTTGTGCCATGACAATCCGGTTTTCGTAAGCCACCACTACCCGTACTAAAGTTGGCAAACTATTCTGCGTGGCTTCTAGATAGATTGGCTCGACATATAGCAGCGATTGGTCAATGGGAATTACTAGGAGATTGCCTTGAATAGCTCTCGATCCCTGGCGATTCCACAGGGAAATTTGCTGTGAAATTACTGGGTCTTGGTTAATTCGCGCCTCGATTTGCTCTGTTCCATAAACCAGGCGTTCTTTAGGAAAGACATACAAGACTAGCCTACCATAGTTCTTGCCATCCGATCGCGCGGCTAGCCAAGCGATTAAATTAGTCCGTTGTTTGGGAGTATAGGGGAGAAGTAGAATAAATTCTTCTCTGCGGGAGGATTCCCCAACAAAAGGTACTGTGGGTAGACTAGTAGTTAAATAATACGGCTCTACCGGTCGAGGTTCACTGCCATAGATTTCGTTGGGGATTTGCCACTGGTCTTCCCGATTGTAAAATACCTGAGGATCAGTCATGTGGTAAGTCATCAACCGCTCAGATTGAATTTTAAAAAAGTCCACCGGATAACGGGTATGACTGCGGAGATTGACTGGCATTTTACTGAGCGGTTTGAACATTTTGGGAAATATCGCTGCCCAAGTGGCAATGATCGGATCGCTTGAATCGGCAATATAAAAGTTAACAGTGCCGTTGTAAGCATCAATCACGACTTTGATAGAATTGCGAATGTAGTTGATACCATCGCTACCAGTGTCAGAGTAAGGATAGCGATCGCTCGTTGTATAGGCATCAGCAATCCAGTAAAGATAACTGGGATTACTGGGAAAATCTTGATTAGCAGCAGCAGCGACTAAATAAGGATCGCTGTCAAATTTCAGAAAGGGTGCGATCGCTTGAATTCTTTGCTTAACATTCCGTCGCAGTAGCAATTTTGTCTCTGGCAAAAAGTCCCGCGTTAGCACCATTTGCCAATCTTTCAAATACATGGCAAATAGCCAGCGCCGCCATGCTGAACCGATTTCAACGCCACCTAGTCCATCGTAAGAGTTGTAAACATTGTCACTTCCACTAGGGTAGTCTAGCTCTCTAACTCTTGTGCCAGTCATCACATAGCTATTAGTAATCTCACCGTAATAAATCCGGGGTTGCCCAATGGGAATGCTTTGACGAATGGCTTCACTGGAAGTTGTGAGGGCGCTACTATCACCGCTAATATCTTTAACAAAATATTCTGGTAGCCCACCCGGACCAACTGTATTAACTGGGCTAACAGTAAACCCAAAACCGTGGGTATAAATTAAATGGCGGTTTACCCATGTTTGAGCTTCCTGTGGCACTGCACTGTAGTCTAATTCTCTAGCAGCAATCAATACTTGCCGCCTTTCTGTAGATTCTACTGCTTCCTGTGGCTCTATCGTTTTTTGCGGAGTAGGTGGTCGGCGTGAAGTGATATCTGTTACTAAAGTGTATCGGTCGATATCAGCATCAGGGAACCGATAATATGGCCGAATTTGTTGCAGTTGACGGTTAGTTTCTAACAGTGGCCGCTGATCCCAAAGGCGAATATTCCGAATTGTCAAGTTATTCTTTTGAATATCTGCTTCAGTCAATGTTCCTTGCGGGTTGAAAGTTTTAGCATCGATCGCCTCTAAATCAAATGCTTGGCGAGTCAAGGCGATAGTACGCTGAATATAGGGTTGCTCTCGTTGCAACTCATTCGGCTGGACAATTAAATATTGCACTACAGTAGGTAGAACAATGCCAGCTATTGCAACTAATAAGAGATAAACCCCTAAGCTATAAAATACCAAGCGGCGATGCTGAGATTTTGATCGCCAGAAAAATGTTCGCCAAAGTAGGTAATAGGCGATCGCCACTGCCAAGATGCACAAGACAGTGTAAGCTGGCAACTGGGCTGTGACATCGGTATAGCTGGCCCCATAACTGACTCCCCGGCTAGAATACACGAGTTCATAGCGACTTAGCCAATAACTCAGAGCCACCACCAGCATCAATAAACCACCCATACCATATAAATGGCGCTGCTGCTGGGGCGAAAAACCGGGGAAAATTCCCTGACTTAAACTGTTTCCTGAAAGGAGATAAGTGAGAGTAACGGCGATGAAGCCATACAAACATAATCCCATCAGCCAGAGTTCTAACAGTTCCCAAAAAGGTAAAGAAAATACGTAAAAGCTGATATCTCGACCAAATAAAGGCTCAGTGCTGTTGAAAGGAGTAGGGTGGAAATATTGCAGCACCTTTGGCCAGTGTTGGAAGAGGATGAATGCAAAAATAGGACTGAACAAAATTGCGATCGCAGTTAATAAAAATTGAGGATAGATTAAGATTGCGATCGCTACTCCCCCTATTAAGCCCAGATACGAGACTTGAGAGATAATCTGCCTCAATAGTTGCCAGATTGTCTCTGGTCGAAAAAGTGCGGGAATGGTTAGATTAGCCTGATTAACGGGAGAATGCCAATAGGCAAGAGCAATTTGACCATAGTGGGCTAAAATTAACCCGATTAACAAGCTCAGTACCAAAGCTACAGGTAACAACCAGCGCAATCTCAATGTTTGAAAGCGTTGTGGCGCAAGTCTTTGGCTTTCGTTACGTCTTCGATAATCAGGACTGAGGAAATTTGTTAATTCACTGCCAAGTTGTGCTGACTCAATCTTTGGAGACTGGGGATATTTTAGCCGCTGTGCTAAAGCCAAGTTTAGCAGTAGATACGCAGCAGTTATGCCAGCCACCACTACCCACAAAACCCCACCAGTCATCACCCTCAATAGAAATACTGGGAGATAGCCGACTTCCTGAAACCAAAAAATCTCTGCTCCCAAACGAGAACCCAAATTCAATAGTATTAACAGCCCGAAGAATCCGATTAATAGTCTAAAGCCCCATTTCCGATACATTCCGTTGCAGCCAAACTATCTGCAAAGCCTCAAAGTCCATTGGTGTCAACTAACGTGAAACCGCTTGTCCGCCGGGAATTGAAATTCCCGTATAATAGGTAAAGCCATCTGAAGATGACTAAATATCGCCAAAAACCTCCAGTCTACTTCAGTAGACTTTAGCCTAAAAGCCAAAGAAGTTTATTTCCGGGCGGGCATAGAAGCCAACAGTTAATCTATTTCCAGCAAAAGTAGACACCAATGCTCAAAGTCTATATCCTACACTAAAATAAAAGCCATGATCTTGAGCGTTTTCACCTCGATCGTCTAAGTTAATTAAAGGAAGACCATAATCTAGCCGCATATTTAGATTTGGTAAAGGTTCCCATAAAACTCCTAAACCCACACCTGCTAAAAATTTCTGTTTCTGTAATTGGTTGGGGTTATCATTTACATTCCAGATAACTCCTGAATCAAAAAATGGAGCAATTTGCAGCATCGAATTTCCAGATTCGTCTTTTTCTAGAGTGATGCGGTCTTCTAGTGAAAATCGGACTCCGTTATCGCCAGCACGAGCATTTTGCCGATAACCGCGCAAAGATTGACCACCGCCAATCACAAATTGCTGAGAGGGTAATAAACCATTGGGTGTTAATTGTACTTCGGCTTGGGCGATTAAGAGATTATCATTAGTCAACCGTTGCACCCGTTGGACTTGCGCCAACCAACTGAAAAAGCGACCATCGGGAACAGGATCAGGGTTGATGGTGGCATCAAAGCTACCAAGACCTAAACTAAATAGCGATCGCAATGCCCATGCACCATTAACATCTCGTCGCACATAATCTTGACCAAACTTAATAACACGGGTACGACTATTACCTTCTGTGTCAGGCCCAAAGCCAAAAGGTGTTGGCCCTGCAAAAGTAAATGTCTGACCATTTTGGACAGTAAAGCCTAATGATAAAGCGAATTCTTCACGAGGCGATCGCACCAAAGGCTGACGATAACTTATTTCATATAACTGAGACTCTCCCCGAATATCAAAGGCATTCAAAGGTTCTTGGACGACTTTATTGTTGTTAATAGTAGTGCGTAGTTGTAAAGTACCATTCATCGCATTCAACGGTACTCGATAGCTAAAATCATAAATATTTGAGCCTCCCTGAGTTGTGCGGTAATAAGCTGCTGCAAGTTCATCACCGATACCGGTGAGGTTTCGATAACTAGCATTAAAACCCAATCTTTCAGAACCAACACTAGGAGGGGAATAATTATCAATACTTACTGAGCCATCAAAGGCATTAGCTTCAGTAACTCTGACTACCAGAATACTTTGACCAACTTCATTACCTGTGCGTAAGCTAGCTTCTACATTTGACAGTAGGGGGTCAGTTCGTAACAATCTTAATTGGTCTTCTAAATTAGCTGTAGAAAGAGGTTTACTAGCACCCAAAGCGACCTCACTGATACTAGCTATGTTGATATCAAAAACTCTCAAGTCTTGGCAATGGGAGCTAGTGAATTTACCAAAGACCAAAATCAAAATCCTTTACAGGCAGTACCTCTAGAAGTTTCTACCATCGTCCAGAAATTATGGCCAGGTAAATTCCTCCTGAATAAAGACTTTACCCTAAACAATCTCAAGGCACAACGCCGACAAAATCCTTATGGGATGATTCACCTAGCAACTCACGTAGACTTTGTGCCTGGACAATCAAGTAAATCATATATTCAGTTGTACGATACCAAACTGCGGTTAGATCAAGTACGTCAATTGGGATGGAATAAGCCGCCAGTGGAATTACTGGTTTTAAGTGCTTGTAAATCTGCTTTTGGAGATGAACAGGCGGAGTTGGGTTTTGCAGGGTTAGCAATCCAAACGGGTGTGAAGTCAGCTATTGCCAGTTTGTGGTATGTCTCAGATGCCGGAACTCTAGGGCTAATGACGGAGTTTTACAGCCAGTTAAAGACTGCACCGATAAAAGCAGAAGCACTGCGACAAGCACAGTTAGCAATGATTCAGGGCAAAGTGCGAATTGAAGGTAATCAATTAACTGGCATAAATCGAGGCGTATCTTTGCCACCGCAAATGGCAAGCTACTTACAGCAGAATATCGTTGGTAATCTCTCCCATCCGTTTTATTGGGCACCATTCACTATGATTGGTAGCCCGTGGTAAGAGGTAAAAACCGATATCCCACTGTTAAAAAACGAGCAACAAAGCCACGGAAAGAACCAGCTATTGCGGTTTAATATCAAAGTTTGTTCAGTCTGTTATTAACTCAGCCGTGCTGGGTCGTTTTTCATGGTTTAGTCATAAACTCCAGTATACACGGTAGATGCTTAAAAGCTGGGGCTTCCACGACGAAAGGTATCTGGTGAAGTTTGCACCGAACCGTAAGAGGCAATTTATAAAAAAGGAGCCTAAGTTAGGCTCCTTAATAAAAAACTGGTAATAGAATTGTGACTACTTGATAGTTACCTTACCGCCAGCTTCTTCGATGCGCTTCTTAGCATCTTCAGCAGCATCCTTAGCAATACCTTCTTTAACTGCCTTGGGCGCAGCTTCCACCAAGTCTTTAGCTTCTTTCAGACCCAAACCGGTCAATTCCCGGACAATCTTCAGCACGGCAATCTTCTTATCAGCTGGGACTGATTCGAGAATCACTTCAAACTCGGTTTGTTCAACAACTTCTTCAGTAGGAGCAACAACACCAGGTCCGGCAATTGCTACGCCAACAGGTGCAGCAGCACTTACACCAAAAGCTTCTTCAATTTGCTTGACTAACTCAGAAGCTTCCAGCAAAGAAAGGGTTTTTAGTTGTTCTAAAATGTTATCGGTTGCAGCAGACATTGATATAACTCCTGTAAGTTTGATTATTTATTTGTCATGGGTCATTGGTCTTTAACTATAGACTTTTGACTTTTGACTGATGAATGAACCACGAAGTCTATTCAGCAGCAGCTTCAGCAGTGCTTTCGGTGCTGCTATCTTCGACAGCAGCGGTTTCGGTGCTACCACCACTTTGCTCTTGGTCGGACACAGCCTTCAAAGCACGAGCTAGTGAACCAGGAACTTCGTTGATACCCACAGCAATCTTGGTAGCCAAAGCGTTGATAGCCCCAGCAATTTGGGCGATGAGTTGTTCCTTAGATGGCAAGTCTCCCAGTTTCTTGACATCAGGTTCTTTGAGTAGGCGACCTTCCAGTACACCACCGCGAAGTTCTGTCTTCTTGGTGACTTTTTGGAATTCTTGGTATGCCTTAATTGCCGATGAAAAATCGTCTTTTACCAGCAAAAAGGCGGAAGAACCGTTGAGTAATTCTGACAGAGGTTGCCATTTGTCATCACCTTCAATGGCAATGCCCATGAGAGTGTTCTTAGTCACCTTACAAACGGTGCCACTAGGACGCAGCCGCCGCCGTAAGTCTGTTATTTCCGAAACTGTTAGCCCCTGATAATCAATTACCAGTGCCAGAGTTGACTCACTCAAAGTTTCTTTGAGGTCAGCTACTATTTCTTTTTTATTTTCTAGTGTTCTACCCATTCCAATCTCACCTCCTTAAAACAATCGGTGATTGCCCTACTTTTACGTTTTTTCTCAACCTGAACCCAAACAACAAACCCCAGCTAATATAGCCGGGGTTGAGTAGTAAGACTCGCGATGCCATAGTTATCACACCTTTATGCGTGATGATTTTGACAATTAGAGTTTTAACCTCGGCAGGACATTTAAGCTATTAGCACCTGCTGTCTCCGGCTTTGCCTATTTAATTTAAAGTTAGGAGTGAGTAGTTAGGAGTTAGAAGTTTTATTCTTAACTCCTAACTTATAACTCATAACTCTTATTAACCTGCTTCGCTCAGTTTCAAATCTCGTAGGGCGGTGACATCAATTTTAATTGATGGCCCCATTGTGGCTGCCACATAAAATGTGCGCCAATAACGACCTTTAGCTCCTGAAGGACGGTTACGGTCAATCGTCTCCTGCAATGCCTTCAGGTTGACTAACAAATCTTCAGGCGAGAAAGTTGTCTTACCAAACATAACATGAACAATGCCAGTTCGGTCAGCCCGGAATTCTAATTTACCAGCTTTGAATTCTGCGATCGCACCTGCTAAATCAAATGTTACGGTTCCACCTTTGGGCGATGGCATCAAACCACGCGGCCCAAGCAACTTACCCAGTTTTGCCACCTGTGGCATGACATCGGGTGTAGCAATCAGCTTGTCAAAATCCAGTCTACCTTTTTGGATTTCGTCAATCAGTTCTTCTGACCCGACTAAATCAGCACCAGCGTTGCTAGCTTCGTTTACTTTTTCGCCTCTGGCTATCACCGCCACTCGGACGATTTGTCCTGTACCTTTGGGCAGTGCTACTGTTGTCCGCAACTGTTGGTCTGTATACTTGGGGTCAATTCCCAACCGGATATGCGCTTCGGCAGCTTCGGTAAATTTAGCTGTTGCTGTGTCTTTAAGAAGGGCTAAAGCCTCTAGGGGATGATAGTCCTTATCTTCTACTTTTGCTTGCAGTCCTTGCAAACGACGCGATACTTTTGGCATTTTTTCTCCTGGGGTAATTCCGAAGCCTCGCCTCTCCCCCGATAAAATTTTGGATTTTAGATTAGGAAGTTAGGAATGAGGAGTTAGTAATTTAAAACTCATAACTCATAACTCATAACTCATAACTTTCTTAGTCTGTGACTGTTATGCCCATATTTTTAGCCGTTCCTGCCACAATCTTCATTGCCGCGTCGATGTCGTTGGCATTGAGGTCGGGGAGTTTTGTTTGGGCTATTTCTTGCAATTGTGCTTTGCTAATTGACCCAACCTTCTTTTTGTTGGGTTCATTCGAGCCTTTTTCTACTTTCGCCGCTTTCCGAATCAGTACTGATGCAGGTGGCGTTTTGAGTACGAATGTAAAACTCCGGTCTTCAAAAACCGAAATTTCTACAGGTATTACCATTCCAGCCTGGTCTGCTGTTTTGGCGTTGTACTCTTTACAAAACATCATGATGTTGACACCATGTTGACCCAAGGCGGGCCCGACTGGCGGTGCTGGGTTGGCTTTTCCAGCATTCAAGGCCAGTTTAATGACCGCCACTACTTTCTTCGCCATTTGTATTTAGCTCTGTTTCTCTACCTGATTAAATTCCAATTCTACTGGTGTATCCCTGCCGAAAATTGAGAGCAAGGCTTTAAGTTTACTCCGTTCTGGAGAAACTTCAATCACCTCACCTTCAAAATCTTTAAATGGGCCAGAAAGCACCATTATCTTATCACCAGTAGCCATGTCAATTTTGACAACAGCTTCTTGTTCGCTGGTTTGTTTGAATATACGTTCGACTTCTGAAGCACTCAATGGTATGGGGTTGACATGACCGCGACCCTTGCTGCTACCACGTTTTTGTTCTGAACCGACAAAGTTGATGACATGAGAGGTGTTTCGTACCACCTGCCAAGTATCATCATCCATCATCATCCGCACCAGCACATAGCCAGGAAAAACTTTTTCTTCTGTATGCTGGCGACTGCCATCTTTGCGGATTTTCACCGCTGGCGTCTGCGGAATTTCTACCTGAACAATTTTGTCAGCGACATCAAAAGTTTGAATGCGTTGCTCTAAGTTAGTCTTTACACGCTTTTCACAGCCTGAGGCTACTTGCACTGCATACCAGCGTGCTTCTTTGGACGCTGCTTCTGCTGTTTCTGCCGTTTCCTCTGACTGCAACGTTGAGTTGCGTGGTTCATCTGTTGCAAAAGTCATCAGAACACCTGTTTTGCTGCCCAATGAAACAATCCATCGACCAAGTATATCAAAGATGCGGAAAGTGCCACCATTAATAACACAGCAGCAGATTCGCTTACTATCTGTTGCCGACTGGGCCAAACTACTTTTTCAAGTTCTTCTTTGGTTCCCTGTATGAAGTTGCCAAAGCTAAACCCATTGGGAGTTTCTGGCAATTCTGCTTCACTTTTTTTGGACACGACCGTTTATCCCCTTGTTTGTTACTCTTTGTTCTTCCAGATTTGCAGTTTCGACTTTATTCCACTTAATTGAAAGCAAAACAACTGCAAATACAATAAGTTTACCCGAAATTATTACCGCTAACTGCTAATATAGCAGCTGCGTAATTATTTCGGGCTTGGTTTTTTGCTCTTGAGCGCGCCCTGGAGGACTTGAACCCCCGACATCAGGTTTTGGAGACCTGCGTTCTACCAACTGAACTAAGAGCGCACAAGCTGTTTTTGATTCAGTGATTGCGCTGAACTATATTTCAGTTTAACGCAATATGCAGTTTATATCATACCTCAATTTCGCTGGGAAAACAAGTCAGCGGCAGATGCCGCTTGAGGCTTGAGATTTCTCCCATATTTTTGAAGGACGAATCACAAAGGGCGGTCAAACCGTTGCTTAATCCGGGTTGCCTTACCTACGCGATCGCGGAGATAATAAAGTTTAGCACGGCGGACTTTACCACGACGTAATACTTTGATGCTGTCAATCCGAGGAGAATGCAGCAAAAATACTCGCTCAACGCCCACGCCTTGGAAAACCTTACGGACTGTAATAGTTTCGTTGATGCCACCATTGCGCTTGGCAATTACTACTCCTTCGTAGGGTTGGACGCGGTATTTTTCGCCTTCCTTGATTTTTACTCCCACTTTTACAGTGTCACCCACGTAAATGTCGGGCAGATTCGATTTTATCTGTTCCGCTTCAATGGAGCGGATAATCTCTTGAGCGTTCATAGTCTTTCTGTCTGCTTAAAAAAAACTCACGATCATCAATGATAAATCGATAATCCTATTTCAGTCTACTTGTTGGGATTGATAATTTTACTGATACAACGGTCTAAAGATCAAAGCTATATTGCAGAATGCTGTACCACAGGGGTAAAATTTATGAAATTTAGCGTTGTCATTAGTACCTATAATCGCTTGAATTTGCTGCAAAGAGCAATTGATTCGGCTCGGAACCAAACAATCGAGTGCGAGGTGGTTGTTGCCGATGACTGTTCATCTGATGACACCCAAACCTATCTCAAAAGTTTAGGGGATAAGATTGTTTACCATCGTAACGAAGTTAACCTTGGTCATGCAGCAACGGTAAATGCAGGAGTTGCCAAAGCTAGCGGCGACTGGATTAAGTTTTTAGATGATGATGATTATTTAGCACCCAACTGTATAGAAGAAATGGCAAAGGCGATCACACTTCGTCCCGATGCTGTAATCTGCTCTTGTGTGGCGGCTCAGGTGGATGGCAATGAAGTTGAACTCTCTCGCACCCCCCAAGTTGGTCCCGGTTTAGCTTTCTATATCCCCCAAGCCGATATTCACTACGGTATGCTGTTAGAGCTTGTACCCTTTGGCACACCTGTACAAGTAGCTTGCCGACGTGATGCTTTTCTGCAAACTGGTGGGTGGGACTCCACACTTGATGCTAACTGTGATGACATCGATTCCTGGATTCGGATTGCCCAGTTTGGCGATGCTATTTTCTTCAACCAGTGTCTTGCTTACCGGACTATCTGGCCAGGTGCGTATAATCAAAAGTTTTCTCTATCTCGACGGTTAGCGACAAATATTTTGATGAAGGAAAAAATTTACGCCTTGGTAAACGAGGAACATCGCTCAAAGATTCCTTTGCTTCAAGATATCAAAAATTACCTGAAACTCCATTGGAGTTTGGTAGCACTGAAGCAGAAAAATCTCAAGAGTTTTCTTTCAATGATAGATCCGTCTATACTTTCTCCTCAGTCTTGGAAGTTTTTGCTCACTGCTGCCTCATCACGCCGTTCACAGGGAAACAATTCTCAGGTTCGTAAACTTGTGTTGATTGAGTCCTAATTTTTTAAGCGTTGGCGATGCATATCGGATAGAACCATTAGAGAGGTTTAAGATTAGCCTCGAAAAGTTAATTAAAAGTCACTACCGTAAAAATGAAAGAGCTAGGAATTCTTTTTTGGAGTTATACCAATTCTGTATGAAGCTGCGCTAAACCATGTTTAAGAAAACGAACCGCATAGACGCGGAGAGGCTTCCCGTAGGCTAGGACGCATTCGCGTAGCGTCTCGTCAGAGAAGGACACAAAGTAAAGAAAGAAGTTAAAAGGGTTTGGCGCAGGCTCACAAAGAAATGGTATTAGTTAATGACTATATTAGTCAACTCCGTGAGAATTCTAGCTCTAATTTATTTTCAGACGTTACATTAATTTCGCCGCATCATCTTGGCAGGACTAGCCCTTTCAAGGTGGGATGCTCCCACTGCTTTGGTAAGACATCAGAATTTTGGAGTTTTACCCCGATTTATAGAGCTATTGCTGAATAAGTCTTTAAGCTAGGTAATTGGTTAGAAGCGCTCTTAATCAGTAGCCAGTGGTCAATTTTACGCACTACTGACTACTTTTGAGTTGTGACTGAAGACCTCAATAATTATGTTGATTTATACTCAGTTACTTATCTTTATTTTTTATACACATCTCAAAGATTATGCGAATTATACATATTTTGAATCACGTTCAAGAAATAGGTAACGGTATTGTGAATGTGGCTGTGGATTTGGCTTGTTTACAAGCAAAAAGTGGTGATGAGGTAGCGGTTATTTCTGCTGGTGGTGAATATGAGGCTTTACTAGAGATTTGTGGTGTTAAGCACTACCAACTAGACCAAAGTCGGAAACCGCTAAATATGATTAAAGCAGCTATGGGTTACCGAGCGATCGCAGCTGAATTTCAACCGGATATTGTTCATGCACACATGATGACGGGGGTCATACTAGCACGTATTTTTAAAGGACACAAATATGCTTTAGTTTCCACAGTCCACAATGAATTTCAGCGTGCTAGCCTGCTGATGGGTTTAGCTGATAGGGTAATTGCTGTCAGTAAGGCTGTGGGAGATTCTATGATTAGGCGTGGTATCCCAGAATACAAGTTGCGGGTGGTATGTAATGGCACTTTAGGCAGTCCCCGCACCCGACAGATAAAAGATTATCAACCTTTACCATTACAGCATCCAGCGATCGCCACTGTCGCCGGCATGTATCAACGTAAGGGAATTGCTGAGTTAATCGCGGCCTTTGAACAAATTGCCTCAGATTTTCCCCAAGCGCATCTTTATTTAGTTGGAAATGGCCCTGATAAACAACTATTTGAGGCTCAAGCACAAGCAACTTCTGTAAAAGAACGCATTCATTTTGAAGGCTTCCAACCGGAACCTCAACGCTATCTGATATCTTGTGACATATTTGTGCTGGCTTCCCACCGTGACCCTTGCCCTTTGGTACTTTCAGAAGCTAGAGAAACTGGAATTGCGATCGTTGGCACTCAGGTAGACGGCATTCCTGAAGCTTTGGACAATGGGCAAGCAGGTCTTTTGGTGCCAGTAAAAGATAGTAATGCTTTGGCTGGGGTTTTAGTAAAATTACTGAGTAGTGCCGAGATGCTGCACGAATGGAAACAGCGGGCAAATAAAAACTTAGAAAGGCTGAGTGTTGCCCGCGTTCATCAGGAAACAATGATGGTGTATCGTGAGTTAATTTCAGAATGAGGGCATTGAGCGTGATTGTTAGTTATGTTTTAATAAACCTCAGTCTTCGGTAACATTAACATAGCGATCGCTTTAAAACTAAAAAAGCTATGCCGAAAGAGTTTTGAGAGATTAGTGATGTTCAGATCCCCGACTTCGCAGAAGTTGTCGGGGATCTAGCAGCCCCATAAAATTAATGGGATAGGAGTCAGGACTTACGCAAAATCATGAAAAAACGAACCGCATAGACGCGGAGCGGCTTCCCGTAGGGTAGGACGCATTCGCGTAGCGTCTCGTCAGAGAAGGACACAAAGAAATAAGAGTTTCAGAGAGTTATTGCGTAAGTCCTACTAGTAAAGAGTCTTGAAGCGCCTATTACTTACCCTCAAGTTTGGTCAAAGTTGATTTCGCGCTTTGAGTTGCAGATATCGCTCAACTAACTGATCGGCAATTTGATTTGCTGGTGCATCTAGTACCAATACACCTTTTTGTTTTAGTTGGGCATAAGCCACTTGTCGTTGCATTAATAAATCTAGTGATACTGCACGGGCATAAGCACCTGTAACATCATCGGTGAATGTGTTTGCTAGCCGATCAACTTGCGGATCTCGCAGAGTAACGCAAAAGGGGAGATAGCGGGGTGCTAGTTTGGTGAGTGCGGCTAGGAGTTCTGTAGAGGCAGTGACATCAACTAAATCGGTAATCACTACTACCAGCGCCCTCCGAGTTTGTCGCTGCAAAACGTTTGTCACTGCCCCCAAGTAATCAGATTCCAATAAAACTGGTTGAATGGGAGTCAGGCGATCAATTAGCTGATTCAGATGATGTTGACCGCGTTCTGGGGGAATCCACGTATGCATCTGGCGGTCAAATACACCAACACCCACGCGATCGCCTCGATGTAAACCTGCCAAAGCTAAGGATAAAGTTGCATTTAAACCCCAGTCAAATCGCTGCAAACTCTGAACTTTTGCTGTCATCAACCGTCCGCGATCGAGTAATATCAGTAGTGTTTGTTCCTGTTCTGGTTCTAGAACTCTCACCAGTGGCATAGCATTACCATAAGCGCCAACCCGACGGGCGGTAGCTTTCCAATCAATAAACCGCAAATCGTCACCGGTGCGATAGTTTCGCAGTTCAGCAAACTCTGTACCAATACCAGTTTTGCGAGATTGGCGCATTGATCCTGATGATTGCAGTGTCAGACGAATTGTGAGCGATCGCAATCCGACTAAATCAGGATAAACTTTCACTGGCAGACTTTGAGGGATTTGCCAATCATCCCAAGCTAATCCCCAAATCCCCAACTGTCGAACTTGGATATTCCCCCAAGGAAACTCTCCGCGCTGTGTCGGGTGGACGGTATACGTCAATTCCTCCGTGCTGTTACTGGGAATAATCGCGTTGAGTGCAGGTGTAGAAACGCCAAATCCTGTTGGGTAATAGTCGCGAATTTCAATTTGGGCGTTGGTATTTGGCGATGTCACTTTCAGCACCACGGGATTATCCCGCCCAATGGATAACCGTGATGGTAATTCGCGGGTAATTTGCACACGAGAACGTCGCACCTGTAAACCATCTACAACCATCAGTCCGAGAACGATGGCATCAAATAGCACAGTGATGGCGATGGCTGCTTTAACGATCAGAAATAAGGATAGGATCGGAGCGATCGCTATACCCAAAACTAATAATAAATAAACTCGTTTGGAAGGAACCATTTTTTAAAGCGAGAAGATAAGTTAAAGCGGGAATAGGACAGAAATTATATGAAAGTTTACGAAATTCAAAGCAACGCCGGAATTGATGCCCTGGCGTTAGTTGATCGCCCTGAACCACAACCCGCAGTTGGACAAGTTCTCATTCAAATCAAAGCAATATCCTTAAATTACCGCGATCTGCTTGTTATTGAAGGAGCTTACGGTAATCGACAGAAATATCCGTTAATTCCCGTATCTGACGGTGCAGGGGAAGTGGTGGCGGTGGGAGAAGGTGTGACACGGGTAAAAATAGGCGATCGTGTGGCTGGTATTTTCTTCCAAGACTGGATTTATGGCTCTTTAACTAAAGAGAAAATGAAATCCGATCTCGGAAGCGGTATCGATGGAATGCTGGCTGAGTATGTTGTATTACACCAAGATGGTTTAGTGATATTACCTGAATACTTATCCGATATTGAAGCTGCAACTTTACCTTGTGCAGCAGTTACAGCTTGGCACGGACTAGTGACAAAAGGCAATATTGGCGCAGGTGATAGTATTTTATTACTCGGTACTGGAGGAGTTTCAATTTTTGCTCTCCAGTTTGCTAAGATACATGGTGCAAGAGCAATTATTACTTCCAGCAGTGATGAAAAGTTGGCACGGGCGAAACAACTTGGTGCTGACGAGACAATCAACTATAAAACAACACCAGATTGGGAAAAGCAAGTTTATCAATTAACTAATCGCACAGGTGTAGATCATGTAGTTGAGGTAGGCGGTGCAGGTACTCTGCCAAAATCGCTACAAGCAGTCCGCATTAGGGGACATATTAGTTTGATTGGCGTATTGTCAGGCAGAGGAAATGAGATTGACCCCATGCCAATACTTTTTAAGAGTTTAACAGTTCAGGGAATTTATGTTGGCAGTCGCGAAATGTTTGAGGCGATGAATCAGGCGATGCAACAACATCAAATCAAACCGATTATTGATCGAGTTTTCCCCTTCACTGAGGCACGAGAGGCTTATCATTACCTCAAAAGCGCGACTCACTTTGGAAAAGTCGTAATTCGTAATTAACTCGTTCTCACGCAGAGCCAAGGAACGAGAGGATAAATTTATTTAAGGGAACTCCAAGAAATAAATTATCCAATATTGTGGGGTGGGCAACATGAGCGCCCAGTCCATAAGGCGGGCGAGACGCCCACCCCACAAGAAGTAATTGGATATTGTTTTATTTGGAAGTCCCTAAACAGCAGCGAGAGTAGGCGCAGCGAATTTAGCATACCGCTCAATGTAGAATTCCTTAGAATGAGCGATCGCTTTCACAGACTCACGCTCTTTCAAAGCCCGTTTCCACTGACGTACACGGGTAAATTGCTCTGGGATTCCAAAGCCGCGATACTGCTTGAGTGCAGCCCAGCGCTCAAACCAGGGGAAATAGGTGAAATCGACCAAACTGATGGATTCACCAAACCAGTAAGGGCCTTCTCCAGATAGCTTTGCTAAACCTTCGTTTTCAATGAATTCCAGGTGTTTGTATAGTTCCTGTTTAGCTTCTTCTTGCTTTTGGGGATCTGAACTCCGCAGCAGGGTAGAAAAAGCGGGAACGAACCTAGTGTTAGCAAAATCGATCCAGATGCGAGCCTGTGCCTTAGCAATGGGGTTGCTGGGTAACAGAGGTGGATTGGGAAATACCTCATCGAGATATTCGTTAATTACCGCAGATTCCCAAACTCGGTTATCGCCATGAGCGATCGCAGGAACCTTACCATAAGGGGAAACTTTCGTAAATCCTTCCGGCTTATTCTGCAAATCAATCTCAATCAAATCAAAGTCGATGCCTTTCTCTTGAAGTACCAAGCGGGTACGGTGAGCATAAGGACAAACAACTGCACTGTATACTTTAATTTCAGCCATGTTTAAGTACCTTGGTAAATAGAACTTGTTAATCGCCATTGGGAATTGAATTTTCATCCAAAATCCCAAATTTTAAATTGTTAGTGTCACAAAATCCTTTTTGAGGCGGGTGTAGCGTGAAAAATCCTTGACACTAACCAAATTTTGAAATTTGATTACTAGTGGTCTGTCCATTAAATTTGAGGGTTAAGAGAACGAACCGCAAAGGACGCAAAGAGCGCAAAGGTTGTCTCCCCTGCCTTCCCCTAAAGCCAGGGAATTTCTTCAGGTGCATACCGAAAGGCGCGAAAGACTGTATTTTGTTCTCCACTAGTTACGGGCGACTTCTCACCAGGAATATTTCTAACTGCAAAGTGGGGATTGATGTATTCCCAAACAATTTCACCTGTAACTGTCACCTCGAATATTCGGCCATAAGCACCTTCTGTAATCAAGGTATTGCCATTGGCTAAACGTTGCGCTCCTGATATGTAAGAACTAAAGAAATTTTGGGGCGGGTTGTCCTTGTATTCCCAAACTATCTCTTTGGTTTGGCGGTTCACCTCAATCACACGGGAGAAATTGAGAGCAATGTTACGGCGATGTGCGCCATTGTCGAAAATCAAGATATTACCGTTAGCGAGTTCATTGGGGAAGTGCTGCTGTGCTAGCACATCATCGCCTAACGTCCAGATGATTTCTCCGGTTTTGCGATCGATAATGACAACTGTGGAGATATTGCGAAAGCTGACTATAATGTTGCCATCAGCGAGTTCACCCACAGTATTCCCATGAGTCCATTCATGTCGATGATCCTGGGGTGTAATCGTAAATATATCTGGATCGAGGTGTTCGTGGGCGTGCCAAGTCCAAACAATTTCACCTCCTGGAGTCACCTCATAAAGCACATCAGCATATATCTCACCATTTGGTTCTGTACCTGCTACACCGCCTTTGATGCGGGGAACCAAAGACTGAGGTATCTTTTCAATGGCTAGTATAATTGTGTTGCCATTGGCTAGTCTGCGTCCATCATGATGATGATCTGGATGCTTATATTCCCAGATAATATTTCCTTTGGGATCTGCTTCTAAAACAACGCCACTTTTGAATGCAGCCCACAATGCAAAACGTAGGGGTTCTTCTGGTGGAGTCTTACCGTTATAAAAAAGGTTGCCATTGGGCAAGAGATAACCATATAACCCTGGTGGATAAGGCAGATTCCACTGGTGTACTACTTCTCCTTCCAAGTTCAGAAGGTAGACTTCACCTTGGCCTGTTAGAGGTGTGAAAAGTGTGTATCCCTTGAATACTTTTTCGGGATTGTAAGCTCTTAAACCAGTACCCCGACGACGAATAGTATTTTGATCAACTGATGTTGCTATAAAAGTCATATTTTACCTAATATCTAGTTTTGAATCTAAGAACTGGGACAGAGTGCATCGCGCACTTCTACTCGTTTCTGAACAATTCCCTGTTTGTATATCCAATCAGCAGCACTCTGTAAATCGGCAATTACTTTTGGTTCTAAGGGAAGCACTCCATCAACAGGTCGGCGTTCAAATGTACGCTTTACAACTTCAGGCTGTAATCCTGATACTTTTTGGTATACTTTTTGATTCTCTTGGGGATTTTTATTTAGCCATTCAGCTTCTTTAGCAAGAATTGCAATCACTTCTCTAATCGCCTCAGATTTTTGTTTTAGTGCATCTCTATCCACCATATAAAGGGAGTAATGGGGAACTTGTGCAGGTAAAGGAATTTGACGGGCATTGTATTTAAGTTCAGCACTAGCAACCCAAGGGTCCCAAACTGCCCAAGCATCTACGTGATGCGATGCCCAAGCTGGTAGGGCTTCATCGGGTTTCATGTAAACGCGACTTACTTTCTCTTTGGGAATATTTTCTTTTTCTAATAGTTTCAATAGCAAATGTTCGCTGATTCCACCTCGATTCACAATGACTTTTTTACCAATCAGATCATCGAATTTCCGAATGGGGGAATCGGCATGAACTACAATCCCTTCTGAGTTGCGATTAGCCGGTCGGTAGGCAATAATGCAAGCATTAATCCCACCAGATAAAGCAGATAAACCAGCAATATCACCGCCTGCTCCTAAATCAGAACTTTTAGCATTGATTGTTTCTAATACAGGTGCAAATGATGGGAATGTACCAACCCATTCAATTTTTATATTCTTGGGAGTGAGTTCACGCTCTAAAGTGCCGCGTTCTTTTGCGATCGCAGACAAACTTCCCTTAATATAACCAATGCGAACTACTGTCTGTTTTTCAGGTGCAGAATTTTGTGCTGTTGAGGAACTTTGACTCTGGTCACTCACAGGTTTTACTGTGGAATTGGCAGAGTTAGTTGAACTACATCCAGAAACCATCAAACTCAAGCCAGATTGCGCTACCAATAGCCAAATGAGTGCTTTGGTTGAACCCTGTTGACCAACTCGAAGCAAACTTTTTAAGTTACGCAGCAAATAAGAATTTTGAAATTTACTCGTCAATGATTTATTTCTCCATAAAACTAAGATAATTCCAGACAAACTGGAAATTGATTAATGAGAGCCAGAGGCTCTAGGAAGGCGTTACCAGGCTCCAGCCTGGTAACGAGGGAAATTACTCAGGCTTGCGCCGTTTATAAGTTAGTTCAGTAACTCACCACTCATTACTCATTACTCATTACTCATTACTCACCACTCCTATGGTGCTGGATTTGGCGACTGAGCATGAACTATATCCAACTCTTCCAAAATGTCTTTGTTGAGAACTACATCCACACTTTCCAGATTCTCTTTGAGTTGTTCTAGTGTCGTAGCACCAATAATTGTGCTAGGCACAAACCAACGACTCCGCACGAATGCCAAAGCTAGATGTGCTGGACTGAGTTGATAGCGCTTGGCAATTTCCACATAAGCTTCTACTGCTTGACTGACTTTTGGTTTCAAATAGCGCTGACCAAAATTTTCAAACAATGTGACTCTTGCTTTCTCTGGTTTGCCATTTAGGTATTTGCCAGTCAAGTAGCCAAATGCTAAAGGACTATAAGCTAGTAAGCCAATTTCTTCGTGATAAACTGCTTCTGCTAAGGCTCCATCAAATACTCGATTTAGCAAGTTGTAAGCATTTTGAATCGAAACAACTTTGGGCAATCCTAATTGTTTAGCGGCGTTACTAAATTGGGCGACTCCCCAAGGCGTTTCATTACTCAAACCAAGATAGCGAATTTTCCCTGCTTTAATTACATCGGCAAAAACTGCTAGCTGTTCAGGGATGGGAACTGTTGTTTCCACCTGAGTCGGATCGAATACCGTTTGCCCAAATCTTGGCACATAGCGATCGGGCCAATGAATTTGGTACAGATCGATATAGTCGGTCTGTAATCTTTTTAGACTATCATCTACAGCTTGTTTGATATTATCACGATCAATTGCTTTGGCTCCACCACGTACCCATTTAAAGCCTCGTCCAGGACCAGCAATTTTAGTAGCTATAATAAGTTGCTCTCTTTGTTGACGTTTTAACCATTCCCCGATGTAAGTTTCAGTTAAGCCATAAGTTTCAGCACTTGTTGGCACAGGGTACATCTCTGCCGCATCAATAAAATTGACTCCTTGGGCAATAGAATAATCTAGCTGCTCGTGGGCTTCTTCGATAGTATTTTGCTGTCCATAAGTCATTGTGCCCAGACAAATTTCGGAAACCTTTAAGTCACTTTTGCCAAGTTGGTTATACTTCATATTCTTGTATTAGTCTTAGGTCAGAAACGCGGTTTTTAGATAATCTATCACACAAGCTTGACTCTAAAATATTTTCCTGTTTAATATAATTTTGATGCAGTAAATTCTCTATTTTTTATAATTGCTTGTAAAACTCATCGATAACATTTGTCCGCTAAAAAATAGACGATATTTTCTGGAATTGAAATACTGTAAAGTTTGCATTACACTCATTTTGAGTCGATGTTCATCATAGAGCTTTCGTCATACAACTCTTTTGTCTCAAAACTACAGTCGTCTGGCAATAAACCAATAAAAAAACTATCAGCAAAATCTTTATGTGCTAATACTACGTTAAATTGATACACAGCAAGTATTTAATGGACGCAGTGAACCGCCAGATAAGTAATCTAGCTTGGAGTGATAAAAAATCTGAAATTGTAGTAAAAAATACTTGCTTTTATTGAGTTTTTGTGAGTTCGACTTTTTCAGCCTAAGCATATACTCCGATAAATGGACTGATTTACCGTAGTATACCAAAAAGTCTTCAGATTCTTCTAAAATTAAAACTTAATAAATATTGAAAAATATTGAAAAAGGATATGAGGCCTCGGCAGGCGATCGTATACAAGCCGAGAGACTTAGACTAGTTAGCTTCTTTGTGAGTTTATTTGGACTCAAACAAGTCATTACTCCTTAATCATTAGTACTAATGACCAATGACCAGTTTTATTTTTTCTTAATTTTGCTACCAAAAAAACCTTTTAAAAGAACAGTGATATAAAATATACTAAGAATAAATACAGAGAACAGCCAAGTAGTTCTCTGCGAGTACTCATTTTTTCATATAAAGGAGCGAATTATGGAATATCTTGCTTATTCCCACATGTTTATTGCTCAAGAAGAGGCATCTGGAAACCCTAAGTATAATCTCCCTAAACCTCAATTCAATTGGAAAAAACTACTAAAATCTTCGGCTTGGTTAGCTTTAGCTGGTGTTGGTGTATTACTTGGTGCTGTCAGCCAAATTCAAATGAGTTCGGCTGCTTATGTAAAAACTAACGGCAGTTGTTTACGTATCCGTACAGGCCCAAGTACTAACTACTCTTATGTAGATTGTGTATCAAATGGGGCGACACTTCCAGAAATTGAAAGGTATGAAAACGGTTTTGCTAGGCTTTCTACGGGTAGATACGTTTTTGCCCGATGGATTGGTGATAAACCTAACAACCCTCCTGTGACTAAACCTGGTGGTGTTGGTGGTTCGGTGATTCTTACCCCTGGTTCTAAAGGTCAGCTGGTCAGAGATGTTCAAACAGCTTTAGGTAATCTCACAGTTGATGGAATTTATGGTCAAGAAACTGTTAGCCGAGTCCGAAGCTTTCAGCAAAGTAAAGGTCTACTGGTAGATGGTGTTGTGGGGCCTGAAACTCGATCTGCTCTGGGTATTTAGCCAGAAGCCACCTTTGAAAAATCTCTTTTCCAAGTTCTACCTGTTTTCTGGCGCGATCGAGAGAAATCATAAATCAGGAACTTAAATCAAAAATTCGCACTGTCTCGCCCGTCATCAGGCGGGCAAGATGACCTCATTACACAAGAACTGGTAAAAATGAAAAACCGGGATCAAAACCGATTTTATACACCCTACAAAACAGAAATTTTGCACTTTGTTTAATCTATAAGTTCCTAAGTTGATGTTTCTGATGAAATACCCAAGTAATTTTGCACAATCTGCAAAATGCGCTCTGCGGCATGACCATCCCCAAAGGGATTGATTGCATTTGCCATCGCTTCATAGGCATCTGAGTCACTGAGTAACTCGCTAGCAGCTGCAAAAATGTTTTCACTTGTAGTGCCTACAAGTTTTGCTGTACCAGCTGTCACAGCCTCCGGCCTTTCGGTGGTGTCTCTCAAAACCAGTACTGGTTTTCCCAAACTGGGGGCTTCTTCTTGCAAGCCACCAGAGTCAGTCAGCAAAAGATGCGATCGCCCAATTGCTGCTACCAATTCACCATAATCTAGAGGTTCTGTCAAGAAAATTCGGGGATGATTCCCTAAAAGTTCTTGCAATGGAACTCGCACTGTGGGATTGCGGTGCAATGGTAACAGCAAAGCTGTATCAGGAAACTTGTCTAAAATTTGTAAAAAGCCCTGAGCGATCGCTTCTAGAGGTTCTCCCCAATTCTCCCGGCGATGCACTGTTGCTAACAGAACTCGATATGATTCCCAGTCTAAACCTGGTACATTACAAACTACTTGGGTTGCTGCGACATTCAACAAGGCATCAATTACCGTGTTACCCGTCATGTGAATTTCACCCAAAACACCAGAACGGTGCAAATTTTCCACAGCCCAAGGAGTCGGCGCAAAGTGCAACTGAGTAATTTGAGAAATCAACCGCCGATTAGCTTCTTCTGGGTAAGGATTGAATATATCATCAGTCCTTAACCCTGCTTCTACATGACCAACAGGGATTTTTTGATAAAAAGCTGCCAAAGCTGCCGCAAAAGCCGTGGTAGTATCCCCCTGCACGATTACTAAATCTGGCTTTTCCACCTTAAATAATGCTTCTAACCCTTGTAAACTACGGCAAGTAATATCATTCAGAGATTGCTGAACCTGCATAATTTCCAAGTTATAATCTGACTTGATATTAAACAGTTGCATAACTTGCTCAACCATTTCCCGATGCTGTCCAGTTAAAATTACTTGCAACTCAAAACCTGAATACTTCTGGAAAACCTGAATCACCGGAGCTAGTTTGATCGCTTCTGGGCGAGTACCTAAGATAATGCAAACACGTTTTTGATTAGTCATTAGTTATTGGTCATCTGTAATTTGCCAATGGTTATAGTCAATGGTCTTTGCTCAATAGTCAAGAGTGGGCGGTCAATCATCACACAAACCATAAATATAAAATCATAAATCACACAAGATATAAAAAAACCCAGCTTCACCGGGCAAATGCACTGTTTATTGAAAGCGGCGGGAAACTCCATCAAGTGGGTGGAGAGGGATAGCTACCCCGCCGCTTTAGTCATTGGTCATTGGTCGTTGGTACTAATGAACATGAGTTCGACTGGTCATATCATGTCCACCTAAAAGACCTCTCCCTGGTTTTACTACGCAAAGTCTGTCCCTCTCCGACTCGGAGAGGGACAGACTTGAACTTTAGTTCAAGGCAGGGAGAGGTCTGTAGAACTCATGTTAATGACTAATGACCAATGACTATTTGACTATATTTTGATCTCACAAATGAAAAAACCCGGCTTAACCGGGCAGACGCACTGTTTGTCAATTCACTTGTAATAACTATTTAATCTCACAAGTTAGAGGGCAAGCAGCGTAAACAGTAGTCTGCGTTTGGTCTGCCTCTCCATGCAGCCAGCTTAACCATTTAACTTCACTAGGATGAACTCCTTTAGCAGTTAGCACACCCGCAGCCAATACAACTGCCATGACATTAAACATGATTAAAGCACCAGCTACCAGCAAAACCGCACTAACAGGCATCACCGATTGCAAGATAATCGACAACAGACATCCGACCGTAGCCATAAAGACAACTAGTGGAAAACCCACAACCAACAAGCATACTGCTAATGTAAAAGTCCATATTAAAAAGCTTTTAATCATCAACAAGGAGTAGGTCTTTCCTAGATTAGAGCTTTGAGCAGAAACCATGACTTTTCCTCCCAAAATACAGAACATATTTTAATTTCAGTCATATCTCGCTTTTTGCGAGTAAAACTGAATTCTTTCAGTGAAATTCAGTATATAAAAACTAATGGGAAAAATGAGCATTTGTTTACTAAAGTTTACAGTTAATTTTTTGTAATTATGGATATAAGCTCAAATTTCTATCTATTAAAAAAACTTGTTTACTACATCTATCTTGAGATATATAACCTAAAAGGTGTAAGCTTTTAGCCTTGATCCCCACGATATAGATTCGATTCAACTTAACATTTCTTATAAAAATTAGCAGTGGTTCTCATAATTCCTATATGGGCTGAATAAATGATCTGTCAGTAGTTGTGCTGTTAATTGCTGGCAATTCGTTTCCATACCTGAAATAAATTTCTCATCTAAATCCTAATAAAATTTACTTCAAAAACAAAGTATTAAAAAATACTTCTAAATCAATGTATATTTGCTGAGGTGTTTTGAGTCCTTACGTGTGTTAAACCAGGTTAGATAAGTTAAATAATTTATCTAAATTTTCTGAGTAGTGAAATCTCAGAAAAAAAAGATACCAATTGAGGTGGATTAAATGGATTGACCGTGGTTCTAGAGTTTCAATCGTCTTACATCACTGCTAAAGCTTGCAGACAAGCATTTTTCAAAAGTCATCAAAGCAAGTGACTTGACTTCTCGTTAATTCAACTTTTTAACTGCCAAATGTGAAGATATATGACAGAATCACAGTCTCCATTAACTACTAACTCTGCTCCTGGACGTAACCTACCACCAATGCCGCCGCCACCACCGCCAACCCCAACCGTTAGTACGCCGCGGCAGATGACACAAACACTAGATATGTCAAGTAACCCGCCTGTTGCAGGTCATCGTCCGGGTAGTCCACCACCAATACCAACTTCAGTTCGCCCTCAGAACAGTAATGCAGGGCCAACTTTAGAGAAGTTAATTAGGGAAGCTTACGACCAGGGATATTCTGACCTTCACTTAGGAGTAGGTGAAGTACCACGCTTCCGCAGCCGAGGAGAAATTCAATCAATGGATTATCCCGAAACAGATAAAGCAGCTTTTATGAATTGGTTGCGGGAGGTGATGAGTGAGGCGGAAATTCAGCGATTTGAAGAACATTTAGAATTTGACGGAGCAACTCAATATGACTTTGCTCGCGTGCGGATTAATGTTTTTGGTACTCTTAGAGGGCCTGCAATGGTGTTGCGGTTAATTCCGCTGAAAATCTTAACTATGGAACAGTTGAGATTACCTCCAGTTTTTCGGGATATTTGTCATCACCACAAAGGTCTCATTTTGGTAACTGGGCCCACTGGTTCTGGTAAGTCCACCACAATGGCAGCGATGGTTGACTACATCAATAAAGAGATGGCCAAGCATATCATTACCATTGAAGACCCGATAGAATTTATCCATCAAAGCCGCAAGTCTTTAGTCAAACAGCGCGAAGTGGGAATGCATACCCGGAAATTTGACAACGCTTTGAAAGCAGCTTTGCGGGAAGATCCAGATTTGATTCTGGTGGGGGAAATGCGGGATAAGGAAACAGTCAACACCGCCCTAAAAGCCGCTCAAACAGGTCACTTGGTCATGGGAACCCTGCACACTAATAGCGCTGTCAAAACCATTGAGCGGATTCTTAACCTCTACTCTGGTGATGAGCAAGATGCAATGCGGGTGGCAATTTCTGAGTCTTTAGTGGCTGTAATTGCTCAAGGTTTGTGTCGCACAACTGACGGTAAGCGGGCTGCTTTCCATGATGTGCTGATTAATACTGAGGCTATTAAAGAATGGATCAAAGATGGTAAGTATGATGAAATTGGCGAGTTGATGAAACAAGCCAGCTTTGACGGGATGATTACGATGAATCAGTCATTACTCAATCTCTATCAAGACGGTCGCATCACTGAAGAAACTGCTTTAGAAATGTCGCCAACTCCTAACGAAATGGCGCAGTTTCTCCGAGGTCGGGTTTAGGATTGGGGATTGGGGAATTCAATTTTAGATTTTGGATTGATGATTTTAGATTGAAATTTAATCCAAAATCTAAAATCTAAAATCATTACTCCCTAATTCCAAATATCTTTGTAATCCTGGTTGCGGTTATCGCTAAGGTAAAAGGTAAAAGAGAGAATTTTTTACTTTTAGCTTCCTAACCTCTGTGAATAACTTGACGACAAATAAACTATCTACACCCCAGTTGTTTAAAGGCATTGCCCTATTTACACCTGGAGGAGATTTAATTTACTGCATCGACCCTAGCAAGCAGGGTCGATGGCATTTGCATTTGTGTTCGGCTTTGCAAGAAATTCTAGATTTGCCAGAGCCGCCGCATTTTTTAGTGCCTTGTTATACTGCAACTATTGACAACTGGTTAGATCCGCGAACTCAACAAGTGCGAACTTTTGCTGAAGCTTATCCGGCTGTAATTAGACATCAAGCTTTGCTTAATGCCATTTTTGGCACAGGGGAGTTAGTATGGCAAGCAGCTCCTTGGCAAGAGGGGTTGTGCGATCGCATGGTGTTAACAACTTATCGTTCCTCATTCCCGCAGCTTTGGGAAGATCACGATTTAATTGTTCGCCTAGACCTTTCTGAACCTGTGCCAAAATACCACCAACCAGTTATAGTCCAAAAAAAAGAAGCGATCGCACAAGGCTATGTTCTCCGCTTGTTTGTCGCCGGACATAGCAGTACTACTGAACGCATCCTTCAGAATTTACATGAATTATTAGAGCGATCGCTCGGACATCCTTATACTCTAAAGGTGATTGATGTTTTAAGTCATCCAGAACAAGCGGAACTCAATCAAGTTTCTGCAACTCCTACCCTTGTCAAAGTTTGGCCTCACCCAATTCGGCGAATTGTTGGAGAGTTGGATCATGTAGAAAAGATTTTACAAATGCTAGCTGCTAAGGAAACATTTTAAATAATCGACTAATTTTCTTGCCAAATGCGCGAATGGGTAGGTGTTGGAGAAGGGGTAACAACAAAAATGGCTAGCTCGTCGTATATACAAGGATTTCAGGGCTATATCATCTTTAAACTATCCGCGCACCTTATATAGACTGACTTTCAGCTATTTACATCTAGCACAATTACCACTCCTTATGTTATGATTTTCGCATTCGCGCTATTGAACCTTGAAAACCAAATAACACAGAGCTTTCAGACGCCAGCCATTGCAATCAACTAAAATCCCTATTAGGGATTGAAACATTGCAAATTTTGTGTTTGCATAATCAGGATAGAATTGCAATCAACTAAAATCCCTATTAGGGATTGAAACATACTTTCCACTAGCTTTTAATTTTGCTGACATATTGCAATCAACTAAAATCCCTATTAGGGATTGAAACCCTTCTTCTAATGCTGAATAAGCTCCAGTACCATTATTGCAATCAACTAAAATCCCTATTAGGGATTGAAACATATTACTACTACCAGTAGAGATCAATACATTAAATTGCAATCAACTAAAATCCCTATTAGGGATTGAAACTCAAAGCAATGTATGGCAACCATGCCGACTTTAGATTGCAATCAACTAAAATCCCTATTAGGGATTGAAACACAAGAAAATGTGGCTTAACCCAGATGGCTCATTCATTGCAATCAACTAAAATCCCTATTAGGGATTGAAACTTCTATATCTTGCTGGAATTCCTCAATCGAACTAAATTGCAATCAACTAAAATCCCTATTAGGGATTGAAACTTGGAATGAAAAGCCCTCTTGCTCAAGCAAAGTATTGCAATCAACTAAAATCCCTATTAGGGATTGAAACAGCAAAAGAGGTAGGGCTAGAATCTAAGCTTAACTTCATTGCAATCAACTAAAATCCCTATTAGGGATTGAAACAGGCGAATAGCCCTCCTTCTCTAATGCTCCAGCAGATTGCAATCAACTAAAATCCCTATTAGGGATTGAAACTACTGATCGGCAAGGGGACTTGATTAAAATCTGGGAATTGCAATCAACTAAAATCCCTATTAGGGATTGAAACCCGTCAAGAGTCGGCACTCAATGGAACTGATTTAAATTGCAATCAACTAAAATCCCTATTAGGGATTGAAACTTGAGTATCTGTTCTCTCTCGTTAGCACTGAAAGATTGCAATCAACTAAAATCCCTATTAGGGATTGAAACAAATGCAAAGATTACAGCACCCGGTATAAAACCTATTGCAATCAACTAAAATCCCTATTAGGGATTGAAACATTGGGATCGCCCCCACCAGGCCCAGTAATTTCCATTGCAATCAACTAAAATCCCTATTAGGGATTGAAACTTGCAAAGCAGCTTGCTGACTTGGATCTAGCGTTACAATTGCAATCAACTAAAATCCCTATTAGGGATTGAAACGGAATTTTCAGGGGTTGAGCATAATGAAGAATATTATTGCAATCAACTAAAATCCCTATTAGGGATTGAAACGTTGTAAATTGGGTACATTGAGAAAAAACGCCAAATTGCAATCAACTAAAATCCCTATTAGGGATTGAAACGTCGCCTGAGAGACTGATTCTCTTCTCTCAGGCATTGCAATCAACTAAAATCCCTATTAGGGATTGAAACAGTCTCTCCAGAAGCAGTAGAGTTGCTGGAGGAGAAAGATTGCAATCAACTAAAATCCCTATTAGGGATTGAAACTTGTCCTTTTTTCAGTCCAAGACGGTTCTTAATTATTGCAATCAACTAAAATCCCTATTAGGGATTGAAACATCTGAAAATTACTGCGAGGTAATCTGCCAAAGAATTGCAATCAACTAAAATCCCTATTAGGGATTGAAACAATAAATCACCGTTGCCACCTACAAAGATGAACGTGTGATTGCAATCAACTAAAATCCCTATTAGGGATTGAAACAGGTATTGGTAAGCCATCAATTATTACAGCTTACAAATTGCAATCAACTAAAATCCCTATTAGGGATTGAAACTTCGATTTGGGTGATTTTACCAAGAGCTACAGAAATTGCAATCAACTAAAATCCCTATTAGGGATTGAAACTTTGAGCGATTAAAAGCTTTCTGCTCATTTCTTAATTGCAATCAACTAAAATCCCTATTAGGGATTGAAACATTTCGTCCGAAAACTGAACTGTTGGAATGGCTGGAAGAGATTGCAATCAACTAAAATCCCTATTAGGGATTGAAACCAATAACAACAACTGCAAACAAGAGAAATAAAGTATTTCAATCAACTAAAATCCCTATTAGGGTCTAATCCTATTTTAATTATGGCTAGTATTCACGCACCTATCCATCTTCAAATTTACGAACGCGAAGGAACGCGCTGGTTTTTTCACGGTGGCAATATTTTTTATAACCCTTGTGGAGTACCGACTGATCTAAATTCGATCCTGCAAAGGAATGGGTTAACGAGAATAAAAGTCGTAGTTGAACTATTTCGCGTCAATGGCGGCAAACCCGGTTTTTACTTGGCTGATATTCAGGAAAAAAAATACTTCTACTGTGGACAAAAATGGGAAGATGTTAAAGCCAAACTGCGATCGCTCCGTATTGGACGAGATAATCCAATGGAGCATTAATATTTTCTACCCACTTTATCGATTGCTGCTTGCAAAGATACAGATTGCAATCAACAGTAGAGATTGAAACAAAGTATCATAGGGATTTGACTTAATTGAGTATAAAAAAATACAAATCATAGCAACATAGTCATTTCACATCCAGCTTGAGGGCTGTGATATTATGGGAGACTGCTACATACATTTAGAAAAACTAGAAACTGAATCGATCATGGCCCTCACGCAACTGCGGAAACAAGAAATAATTTCCACCTACCAAGTTCACGAAACCGACACTGGCTCGGCCGATGTCCAAGTTGCCATGCTCACTGAGCGCATTAACCGCCTCAGCGAACATCTCCAGGCAAATAAAAAAGACCATTCTTCCCGTCGAGGATTGTTGAAGCTAATTGGTCAACGCAAGCGTCTTCTAGCTTATATATCGCAGGAAAGCCGGGAAAAGTATCAAGCTTTGATTGCTCGTCTGGGTATTCGTGGATAGGACTACCGCTTATGTCTGCTGAAGAATCTGAACGCAGTCGCTTGCCCTTTGAACCAAACAAAAAGCGCCAAAAACCCGCAAAAACTCAAAGTAAACCAGCAGCACAGCCACAAGAATCTGCCAAACAGGCTGAGAAAAAAGCGCGTTACACCAAACAAGAGATGGCAATTCCCCAAGTAGTCAGCCAGCGCATGATTCGACGGGTTGCTGGGTTCTGTGGTGTACCAACAGCTTTGGGTATTAGCGCTCTGGTAGTCAGCTATCTGCTTGCTATCTACTCCGACATCAAACTACCTCCCATCGCCGTGTTATTGGTGAATATGGGGTTATTTGGTTTGGGGGTCTTAGGGATAACTTATGGCGTTCTCTCTGCCTCTTGGGATGAAGAAAAAGTCGGGAGTTTGCTGGGTTTTGGTGAATTCAACACCAATTGGGGACGAATGGTGGAAGCTTGGCGCGAAACTCGGCAAAAAAACTCATAAACGAACGGCGCTCAGGAATTAAATAACGGCGGTATTGGGTAAATGAGAAAGTGAATGTTGAAGTTGAAATTTTATAACTTCAACATTGCTAATTAAAATTATAGAATCTTTTTTATACCCCATATTAAGTTATTCAGTAGTGAAACTACTGACTGAGCGCCACACTTTATTGACTTATTTTGTAAACAAATTTTATTTTTAACTACTCGTAATTAGCCAATAGGCAACAATAAAGTTATCCCATTTACAGAAAATTTTACTCAATTAATTAGGAACTTTAACATGATTATAGTAATGAAAAGTGGTTCCCCAGAGGCGGAAATAAACCGCATTGATGAGGAACTAACTAGCTGGGGGCTAACTCCAGAAAAAATTGTTGGTCAACACAAAGTAGTTATTGGTCTAGTAGGCGAAACCGCCAACTTAGATCCACTACAAGTTCAGGAAGTTAGCCCCTGGATTGAGCAGGTGTTGCGGGTTGAGCAACCTTACAAACGAGCCAGCCGCCAGTACCGCCACGGTGAAGCTTCGGAAGTAGTGGTTAATACTCCCAATGGAGCGGTAGTATTTGGCGAACATCAGCCTTTGGTAGTTGTGGCTGGCCCCTGCTCAGTAGAAAATGAAGAAATGATCGTGGAGACAGCGCGGCGCGTCAAGGCTGCTGGAGCCTTATTTTTGCGCGGAGGGGCATACAAACCCCGGACTTCACCTTACGCCTTCCAAGGACACGGCGAGAGTGCTTTGGATTTGTTGGCAAAGGCGCGGGAAGTCAGCGGACTAGGTATTATTACAGAAGTGATGGATGCTGCTGATCTGGATAAAATAGCAGAAGTAGCTGACGTGATTCAGGTGGGGGCAAGGAATATGCAGAATTTCTCCTTGCTCAAAAAAGTGGGAGCGCAGCCGAAACCAGTTCTTTTGAAGCGGGGAATGGCAGCTACTATTGAAGATTGGTTGATGGCGGCTGAGTATGTTTTGGCATCTGGTAATCCCAATGTAATTTTGTGCGAACGGGGAATACGCACCTTTGACCGGCAGTATACGCGAAATACACTGGATTTATCAGTAGTGCCAGTGTTGCGAAAGCTCACCCACCTGCCAATTATGATTGACCCTAGTCACGGCGTAGGCTGGTCTGAGTTTGTGCCTTCAATGGCAATGGCTGCGATCGCAGCTGGTACAGATTCTCTGATGATAGAGGTTCACCCCAACCCTGCCAAAGCTTTATCTGACGGGCCCCAATCTCTGACACCAGACCGTTTCGATAACTTGATGCAAGAATTAGCAGTCATTGGCAAGGCTGTGGGACGTTGGCAGCAACCAGCAGTCGCTCTGGCTTAAAATTCACTTGCAACCTCTTGATATAGCAATTTTGAATCATCTGTAAGAAAAAAGATCCCCGACTTCTTCAAGAAGTTGGGGATCTTTCGGGTTGTCATTCTTACAAATCAAATAGGATTACTATAGGCATAAATAAACTAAAGTTTGTAAGGGACTCTATAATCATTATTAGGACTCATAGTTCTTCACTACCATCAGGTAAATCAATTTTTGGCTCAACTTTTTTTCGTCCGTAATTTGCCAAAGTTATCCCTTCTTCTAAATATACAGCAGAGTATTTACTTAGCCCAATACGCTGTGCGGAGTAAATTCCAGAATGTCCTGAAAATAAATAGCTGACTACACAGCTAATAGCAATAAATATTCCCGATTCCAAACCAAATAGTTCAATTCCCATTAAAGTAGATACCAAAGGTGTATTTGCTGCACCCGCAAATACACCCACAAATCCCATTCCTGCTAACAGCGGTGCAGGTAATGCTAAAAGTAACGATAAAGCATTACCTAAAGTTGCACCAATAAAAAACAAAGGTGTCACTTCTCCACCCTTAAAACCTGCTCCTAGAGTTAAAGCAGTCAAACCCAATTTTGCGGCAAAATCCCAAGGAGGTAGCTGATTGTAGAAGGAATCAACGATAGTTGGAATACCAAGCCCAATATACTTGGTTGTTCCACTCAATCCAACGATTATTGCGATGATCGCACCGCCTATCAAAGGACGCATTGGAGGATAAGATATCTTTGCTTTAAACAAGTGACTGATTTGGTGAGTTACTTTCGCAAAAAATCTTGCAACCATTCCAAAGATTACACCTGCAATAATGGCAGAAATCAGTCCCCAAATTGTGAGCGTCGGTATTAACGGAGCGTGTCGGTATGCGGTATGATGTAAACCTAATAGTAAGGTTACTTGATTGCCAACGATCGCAGCAATTAAAGAAGGAAAAAGAGCGTCATAATGAACTTTACCAATGGCTAAAACTTCCAGACCAAATACGGTTCCAGCTAAGGGAGTGCCGAAAACGGAAGCGAATCCTCCACTGATACCTGCTGTTAACAAAATTCGCCGATTAGCCCCTTGAAAATGCAATATTTTAGTTAACTGATCTGCCAAAGAAGCACCCATTTGTAATGCTGTACCTTCACGACCGGCTGAACCACCAAAAAAATGGGTAAGGTCTGTTCCTAGTAAAACTAAAGGAGCCATACGAAAGGGAATAATATTTTTGGGGTTATGAATCTCTTCAAGTAAAAGGTTATTTCCAGCTTCTACAGTCCGACCGAATTGATGATAAATCCAACCACTCAAGAAGCCACCAAGAGGAAGCAAGGCGATAATCCACCGATGCGATTCCCGCCAATCAGTTGCCCATTCCAATGATGCTAAAAGAGCCGCCGAAGCAGTTCCAGCAAAAATACCAACCACAAAAGAAATAGGCAACCACTTGATTAAGTGGGGTAAGGCAATAAACGGTTCAAATTTACGAAAGCGTTTCATCCCATGACTCCTTGAAGTGTGGTTCGTAGACAAATACTTTCTACAGGGGAGTCAGGTAATGCATTTAGCCAAGCCCTACTCTCCCGCAGTAAGCAAGGAAAGTAGGAGCCATCAGCCTTCTAGATAAGAGTTTATCTCTCTAGAAAGGCGGTTTTGGCGAGCTCCATCGCCGTTAATAATTTAATTAACTTAATAATACCATTTTTGCTGTCGGTCAATACCTTTGATATTCTACGATATAAATAACGTGTATCATTGGCGGTATTATATGCTGCCATCATCAGAAACTAATTATCAGCCTGTTAAAGATTCTCAAACAAAACTAGATCGGTTTTTAGTTTGTGGGCTAGGAAGTTTGGGTCAGCATTGTGTTGCAGTACTGAAAGAGTATGGTGCTATTGTCAATGCTATCGATCAAGAACAACCTAAAAATTTGCAGGTATCAAACTTATCAAGTTTATTAGAACAGTTATTAATCGGAGATTGTCGTCAATCCAGTGTTTTAGAACAGGCAAATATTTCTCAGTGCAGAACTGTTATTTTAGTTACTGGTAATGAACGGGTAAATATAGAAGCTGCTTTTGCTGCGAGGCTTTTAAATCCTCAAGTTCGCTTGGTTGTACGTTCTGACAAACAAAATCTCAATGAGCTTTTAAGTCAGACTCTTGGTAATTTTATTGCCTTTGAGCCGAATCAAATTTCCGCTTCTGGCTTTGCAGTTGCAGCCCTTGGAGATGATAATCTTGGATATTTCCAACTGGAGGAACGCCAATTTCGGGTAGTAAAGCGTCAGATTAAAATGGGTGATAACTGGGGCAATAAATGGCGTATACATGAACTAAATACCTTATATCGTCGGGTATTGAATCATGCTAATGATTCATCTCTCTTGCCTAAAGAATTTCATCAGTGGGAACCAGAAGCGATATTATACCCAGGTGATACGATTATTTATATTGAAGTTACAGAGCAAGTTAAAAGTTTGAAGCAACTTGCTACTGTGCGTAAATATAACTGGCAGCAATTATGGCAAGAAATTGTATTAGGCAGAGCGTGGAATAATTTCAAACATAAAATGGCATATCTCTCGCGAACATTCTCTCGTTATCAGAGTTTGCGGGTGGCAATTATCTGCGGAATTACAGTACTTTCTCTTTGGTGTTTTGGAACAATTATCTATATCTTAAATTATCCTGGAAGTAACATAGTAGAAGCATTTTATGCTATTGCTATCTTACTTTTAGGAGGATATGGAGATGTTTTTGGCGGTGTGAATTTTAAAACACCACCAGAGCCAGCGGAAAATATGCCTGGGTGGTTGCGATTGTTTAGCCTCGCACTAACTTTAACGGGTATAGCTTTTGTTGGGGTTTTATATGCGTTACTAACTGATGCTTTGTTAAGTTCAAGGTTTAAGTTTTTCAATAGTTTTCAGCCATTAATCCCTCAAAAAGACCATGTTGTACTTATTGGATTAAATCGAGTTGGTCAGCGAGTCGCTACTTTATTACAAGAATTCAAGCAGCCTTTGGTAGGTATTAGCAGCACAGCACTAAATGCCGATTTTCTCAACAAAATACCGCTGATTATTGATAATATTGCTGATGCTTTAGGCAAGGTGAATCTCGCTAATAGTAAAAGTGTCGTTGTCGTTACGGATGATGACATGGAGAATCTGGAAATAGCTTTGATGGCATACGCTAAGAGTCCTAACACTCGTGTGATTATTCGGACTTACGACCAATATTTTCGTGATAACGTAGCACGGTTGTTTCCTTATGCTCAAGTTATTTGCACCTCTGCTATTTCAGCAGAAGTATTTGCTGCTGCGGCTTTTGGAGAAAATATTCTTAGCTTGTTCAACTTCGATACTCAAACTATTTTGGTAGTAGAGTACATGATTGAGGCTGGAGATACATTGAATGGATTAATATTGGCTGAGATTGCTTATGGTTATGGAGTTGTGCCAATTTTATACCAAAGCCTCAGGCGATCGCCTGTTAAGTTAATGCCTGCCGATCATACACAACTTGCTGTTGGCGATCGCCTGGTTGTTCTGGCAAATAGCAATAGCCTCCAGCGGATTGAGCGAGGTGAAATGTTTCCTCGAACTTGGCAAGTACAGGTTGAGAAAGTTTTAGCTCAAGATGCTATTTTTGATGGTGCAAATGAAATAAGTATAATATCAGGATGTAACATTGGCACTGCTAGAGAGTTGATGCATAATTTGCCTGCACAGTTACCAAGAGCATTATATAAACAACAAGCTCTGTTACTAGTGCGAAGGCTTAGTAAATTAAGAGTTACAGCCCGGTTGAAATCATTTGTTGAGGATACAGATTGAACTGGGGATTAGGGGCTGGGTACTGAGTACTGGGAAGATTTGAAAATTCAAAACTGAATAGAATTGTATGTTATTTAATTCTTATTACTTACCCTTCTCTTTCCCTATATTTGTAAATATTTTTTCTTATTAATTACCAGCAATAAGACAGCAGCGATCGCAAACAAGCTCCCAGTTATAAATGTCGCCTCTGCTCCCAATGTTTGCCACAAGCCACCAGCTAGCAGGCTGGCGGGTAAAAGTGCTAATCCCACAGCCAAGTTGAGGAAGCCAAAAGCAGTGCCGCGCAGATTTGCAGGCATACTATTTGCCACTAGCGCCAACAGCAATCCTTTACTCATACCCAAATGCAAACCATAAAGGGCAAACAATCCCCAGGTTTGCCAAGATGTTTGCACAAAAGCGAAGCCTAGATACACTAGGGCGTATAGGAGAAATCCGCCTACTAGTAACCCAAATTTGCCTACGCGATCGGAAAGTATTCCTATTGGGTAGGCGCTCAATGAATAGGCGATGTTCATCACCACTAATGTTAATGGGATGAGTGAAGCAGAAATACCTGTTTGTTCAGCTCGCAGCAATAAAAAAGCATCGCTGGAGTTGCCTAAATTGAATAGCAGTGCCACTAATACAAGCACCCAGTATCCTTTACCCAAACTGCGTAAAGCTTCCCATTGCAGAGGATTGCTTCGGTTTTCTTGAGTTTTAGTTGTTTTTGGTTCGCGCACTCCCACTGCTAATAAAGCCACCGCAAAGAATCCAGGGATGAGTGCTAGCCAAAAAACCAGGCGGAAGTTATTTTGGGAAGCAGCCATCAGGGCAAATGCTGCCAAAGGCCCCAAGAATGCTCCGATAGTATCGAGAGATTGACGCAATCCATAAGCTGCACCGCGTACCTCTGCGTTAGTAGAATCGGCAACTAAAGCATCGCGCGGCGCTACCCGAATCCCTTTGCCAATGCGATCGCCAAATCGAGCTATTAATACCCCAGTTGGATTGGTAGCTACAGCAAATAGAGGTTTTACAAAGGTTGATAATCCGTACCCAAATACCGCTAATCCTTTACGATGTCCTAAATAATCACTCAATACTCCCGAAAAAACTTTTAAAATTGAAGCTGTTGCTTCTGCAATGCCTTCAATGATGCCCACAGTCCAGATATTCGCCCCTAATACTGACACTAGAAATAAGGGCAACACAGAATTAATCATCTCGGAACTAATATCTGTCAGCAGACTGACAAACCCCAAAACCCAAACAGTCCGAGGAATTTTCTGGACGAATTTATTTTGTAGCTGCATATTGCCTGTTTCTGCTACATCTATAATTGATAAATATTTACACCCTTACAGCCGATTTATTTGCTGCAAAGATTTTGGAAAATAGTATTACTAAATTAGTTCTATAATTCTTGAGAACCAATAGGTGATTTCTGCATCACTGAAGGTAGTCAATCGGGCGATTTCTCTCGCTATCTGATAGGCTTTCTCGCCTTGAGGATGTTGAGCCAAACCAGCATGGTTCAGTAAAACAGTTTTTAAATCCCCTGGATATGCAGGTAAGTGACAATTCCCCTGAGGTTCCATCTTTTGGATGATGGGACTCCAGTCAATAGACTTATCCGCAAAATGTAAATGCTTACTGTGAATGGGTTTGAGCAATTCAGATTGAATAGGCGATCGCTATCTTACTCTACGAGAAAATAGGTGTTTGGCGGCATTCTGAGACAAAAAATTAAAATTAGAGTAAAAAGTACAAAACGATGAAATCAATTTCAGGATAAAAAATTAAGTATTAATGGTTAAGGATACTAAGCGATTAAGTCTTAACCTAATCAGCCCACAAACTGCCAGAATTACCTGACTATATCGATGACGAGCGAGACGGAATTTTTCCGAGGCTACTCGAAATATTTTTACCCGACATATCATGTGTTCAACGGCAATTCTGCGAGACGAAAGTTGTTTATTCTCTTGTTTTTGGAATTCCGAAATTTCTGTATTCTTTCGTTTCTTATGAGGTGTGGTAATGGCATCATCTCCAATATAGGCCTTATCACCTATAAACCTTTGTGAGTCAGCAAATTTATTCCGAGTATCTCGAAATAAATTAATATCACTTGTTTTTCCCAGCATTCCCACACAGATATCTACAATATCTTCACCACCTGGTAAGACAATAAACTGGTTTTTTAGAGTATGCATTTTTTTCTTACCAGAGTAATATCTTTTTGTTCTTGATAGTCTACAGGTCTCGCTGTAGCCTGTTCTGCACTATCAACAATTAATTCATACTCGGACAGCATTTGCTGCAATTCTTGATATTTTTGACTATCTACTGACGCTTCTTCTATTTGAGATGCTGGTAAAATTTCTCTCAAAATATCTACCCAATAGTTAAAAGCATCATTCGCTTTTGTTTTGGAAATATCAAAGAGTAACCCTAAAATTTCAAAAATTGGTTTTTGTCT